>NZ_JBYSWB010000003.1:0-364856 GCF_058986725.1 Pseudomonas sp. GW821-FHT01A09 | reverse complement strand
ACCGGCGCTGCAGCGGCGGGCTTGAACGAGCTGCTCGTCAATCAGATGGCGGATGTCGTCGAAGGCAATGCAGATCTACATTTGGCACTTTCACAGGTAACCGGCGTGCTGGCGGCGGTCGCCGTCGACGGCGATATCGAGAAAGGCGCCGAAGTTGCTCAGAAGGCGACGACCCATAACTACCTGAGTCATGACCAGCTCGCGAAGGCCGCGAGAAGACTTGCTTCGTGTGCACCGGATAGCAGTTGTTATCGGGATACGTTGCAGGAATTCAACCAACTGAGCATGGAGCAGGACATAGAGGCGATGGCCAATTGCGCCTTCGCTGTCGAGCTGTGCAAGGGGCCTTCGCTTAACGTTCAAAACACAACGGTTCGCCTGGAAGCCGTCAGGGACCTGCTAGCAGACGCCCCACCTGAAGCACGCGCCGCTTTGCAGCACCTGATCAATTCGAACATCGGATTTCAGGAGATGTTGGCGACCAGCAGCGCAGGGCACACCGTCGCTGCGATGGTGGAGGCAGCACAGGCCAAGTGGGGGTTTTCCGATGTAATAGCCGGCGCCATTCGGGAGGATATAGGCGATGCCCTGAAGGCCGGGGCTTCGATTGTGGCGGTTCGGGCTGCGGCGAAAAAGTCGGTTGTGCGGGGTTCTCATTCGGATGCAAAAGTAGTAAAAGAGGGCGAGCCACCGGACTTGCTGAGCAGTGCAAAAGCAACTGGTGCAGCTGAAGTACCGGCTACGTCTGCAACTGCACGGGTAGGACTGCGGGAAGACGTTGCAGCGCAAGCAGGAATCCCCCGAAATATGGTGGAAGCTCCGGCGAATGTTTGGGGGAAATCCATTGATGATATTCAGCAGTCGTTCAAGATGGATGGTGCCAAGCTCACATATGTGCCGCCGAAAACTGGAACATCTGGTAACGCACAGGTGTACAGAGTTGAAGGTGGCACAACTGGCATTAAAGAGATTCAATATAGCCCATCTACTGTTGATGCCTCGGTCAAATCAGTGCACGTGGGTGAGTACTATAAAATTACATACGTTGATGGTAGTAAGGCTAAGGTTATTGATCCTGCGACCTACAGACCGACATTCCAGGGTCCTTCTAAGCCCATTTATGATGCAAATACGACATACTTGAATCCGCAAGGCCAGAAAGTGAAATTCAACCCTGCCACCAATGCGTGGATTTCCGAATGATGCCGCTAGATAGTTTTTCTGTAGTTTGGGATGCTTCAATTATTCCTGGTGTGTCACTTGCAGGAATACCGTTGCATGCCAGTGTTGTCGATCTGGAGGCTGTGCTTTCGACATATTTAACTGATAAGAATTCTTTGCAGTACAGATTTGAAGGCGCGCCAGACCTTTATTTGAGTGGGTATGGTCTGGATGAGCGCGGTAATGGCGGTTATTCTTTTTCAATTTTTGATGATGAAATTGTCAGTGAGCTAAAAAAAGGAGTTCCTGCATTATCTGTTCTTATTCGTAGTGGGAGGGTGTACGCAGTTAAGGTTTATGACTTTAGCTTTCCAGGGGAGCCTGCGCATAGGTTTGTTTACAAGGGGCTTTTGTCGGAGCGCATAGGTTTGGGAAGTCTTATATCTGATCTTTTGCCATTCACTAGCTTAGAGTTTGATGAGGCCGAAGAGTGGTTTTATACCGATCGTGATTATGGTGCGCTTGAAGTTACGGGGTGGGGGGGTCCTCTGGAGGAGCAGCCGAACCAGCTTATTACAGCCATGTGTGTAATTCCGGGATGATAGGCCTGCATGTATAAAATGTAAAAATCTCAGGCCTGATCTGAGATCCTCGACACCTGCCTTGCCGCCGGTGCTTTTACACCTAATCGGCCCCCTTTTTGTCGCCTTCTTGCACCCTTCCTGCACCCGGTTAATACTCAAGCGCACCCTTTCTGTAGTCTTTCTGCACCCCAGTCTGACGACCTTCGGTCTACCGCACCTCTTGCGAGAGGCCATCTTCTACATGTGGTGTAAATGGCAAGTCGGCGAACCTGTACCACATGAGGCAAACACAGTCAGGGCCTACTGCAGAAATGACGCACAGTTTCTACCAGACCATTAGAGCAACCTTTATCTCTGTGAGTTAACGATGCAGGAACAAAGCATAACCCCGTCAATTCCTTAGCGAGCGATCAAGTTCGGCCAATCTTGCGCATTGACCACACCCAATACCTTCAGTTTTCCATCGGCGCCGACAGTCGCCGCCAAGGTGCTGGTGTATTCGGCGGCGCGGGCATGGGGGAACCCCGTTTGCGCTTCGAGCTGGCTGATGCATCCGCTGTGCGTCACCAGCACCAGATTGCGCCCGGTTACCTTGCGGGCAGCGATAGCGTCAGCGAGATGGTTGCCACACTCGTGCACCCAGGCCTGCTCGCTGCCGATGACGTTGAACATTGCCTGAGCCGTCTGGATGGTGCGGGTCAGCGGGCTGGTGAGCACGTCGGTGTTGCCCATGCCCAGGCTCGCCAGGGCCGCGCCAACCTGGCTGGCCTGCGCTTGCCCTGACCGGGTAATGCCGTCGGCCGGGCCAAGACAGGTGCTGCTGGAGCGATCGCAGCGCTCCGCGTGTCTGACCAGGACCACGACGTTACCGGCTTTCCACTGCGCCTTGAAGGCCGCAGCCTGGCTCTGGGCGGGGTCATCGAGGGTCACGGGCGACAATGGCAGCTCGGCAAAACCGGCCACCAGAATGCCCATTGACAGTATCACTATCAATAACCCGAACGCTTTTATATAACGCATGGGCGAACGCCATGTCTTTGTGAATGGCAAGTACGGACGGCGATGGAGTCTCATGCCTATAGCCCCGAGTGTGCGGTAAACTTTATGTTATGGAAGTGACCGGCACGTGACAGGGGGCCGAGCACGCGCGAACTATTTCAAGAAATAGTTCGTGGCGGCTGGAAGATAGAAACAATGGGATGGGATGTTGGTGAAAGCCGTGTCAAATATTTGTTGGGCGCAGTTTTATATGGCCGTTCAATGAGAGTCGCAATCGCAGCGGATAACCCCCGGGGATATCACTCGGTAACCAGCGGGCCACCCAGGTACTGCTCATCCGTTACTGGTTCCATCCAATCGGTGTTCTTGCCATTGACGGTTTCCGTCACCGCCACATGAGACATCGCGGTCGTTGCTGCCCCGCCGTGCCAATGACGTTTGCCACAAGCACAAGTGACCACGTCACCGGCACGGATCTCCGTGCGCGGGCCGCCTTCGCACTGGGTCCAGCCCACGCCGCTCAACACGATCAGCACCTGGCCCTGCGGATGGGCATGCCAGAAGGTCCGCGCGCCGGGCTCGAAGGTTACGATGGCACCGGTCGCCTGCCCCGGCGCCTCGAGCTGGAAAGCGTTGTCGATACGCACCGCACCGGTAAACCAGGTGTCTGGCCCCTTGATCGAGGGGCGGGTACCGCTGCGGATGATGGTCTGGCCTGGGTTGCTCATTGAATACTCTCTATCGCGTCGGGCCTGGTCACGTGAATCGGACCAATCGAATGCCGCTGCGAGCAATTTAATACTTGGGCGACTTCGTAACTAGATGGCAAAATCGGGACACACTCATGCACAGATGAATCAATGGCCGCTCCCGATCTCAATCACCTCGTAGCCCTGCTCACGGTTGCCCGAGAACGCAGCTTCACCCGGGCCGCCGCGCGACTGGGCGTGTCGCAGTCATCGCTGAGCAGGACGGTCACGGCGCTGGAAACCCAGCTCGGCATGCTGCTGCTCACCCGCACTACCCGCAGCGTGTCCACCACCGAGGCCGGTCAGCGCCTGCTCGACTCGGTCGCGCCGAAGCTCGAAGAAATCGAAGCCGAGTTGCTGGCCGTGGCCGAGCTGCGGGACAAACCGGTCGGTACCGTGCGCATCACCGCGACCGACTATTCCGCCAACCAGTATGTGTGGCCAAAGCTTCAGGGCTTGCTGCGCGAGCACCCTGAACTGCGGATCGAGCTGATCAATGACTACGGCCTGTCGAACATCGTCGCCGAGCGCTTCGACATCGGCATTCGCCTGGGCGACCAGGTCGAGAAGGACATGATCGCGGTGCGCATCGCCCCGGACGAGACCATGGCGATCGTCGGCGCGCCCGCCTACCTGCTTGAATGCCCGGCACCCCAGGCGCCCCATGAGCTGACGGCGCACAACTGCATCAACTTGCGCTTACCCACCAGGGACACCCTGATGGCCTGGGAGCTGAGCAAGAACGGGCAAAGTATCGAGGTCAAGGTCAGCGGCCAACTGGTGTTCAACAATTCCTACCAGATGCTCGAGGCGGCCTTGCAGGGCTTCGGCCTGGCGTACCTGCCCAAGGCGCTGGTCGACGCCCACGTGCAGGCCGGGCGGCTCGATTGGGTGCTCGAGGACTGGTTCCCAACCTTTACCGGGACCCATGCCTACTATGCGACGCGCCGGCAGTCATCGCTGGCGGTGCGGCTGGTGATCGCGGCGCTGCGGGACAATGCCTATTGAGGGCGCAGTGCTCAGCGTATTTCGTTGACGTACATGAAGTGCTCGGTACTCGCACGCTGATGAGTCATCATGACCGGCGTGGCGGCCTGATCGAACGACACCGCATCAATGATCATCACCGCATGAGGGCTCGGCAGTTCCAGCAACCGGCAATCTTCTTCCGTCGCCAGCCCGGCGGTCAGTTGCTCGCGTACAGCCGCCACCCGCAGGCCGTAATGCTCCAGCAGATAACGGTACAGCAGCTCCGGCAAATCCTCGGGGCCGGGGAAGTTGGGCACCTTGCTGGCCACCACGGTGAAATGCTCGTGCATCGCCACCACCCCATCGATGCTGCGCAAGCGATGCAGACGATAAACCGGGCTACCCACCTCGATCAGCAGCTTGTCGGCCTCCAGTGCCGTCGCCTCGCTCAATTGATAGTCGAGCAAGGCGGTACGCGACTTCAGCAATGCCCCAGCCTTGTTGTGCAGGCGAAAGTACTGAAAGAAATAGCGCAGGTTATGCAGCGGCGCCCAGCCCGTCACCACGGTGCCGGTCTTGCGTCGACGCATCAGCATGCCTTCGCTCACCAATTCGGCCAAGGCCCGCCGCACCGTACCTACCGATACGCCGAAGTCGACGGCCAGTGCGTTTTCGCTGGGAATGACCGTGCCGCTGCTCCACTCGCCCAGCAGGATGGCTTCGGAAATATGGCGCTTGACCACTTCATAAAGTGGCGCGCTGTCGTGCTCGCTCAAACGGGAAAAGCTGGCAGGCGCAGCTGGCGCATTGCTATTTGTCATCATTTTGTCCTTGACGGGCCAGGCAGTGATACTTAACTATAAACTATATAGAAATACAGCGAGAACGAAAATGGCGACGAATGCAGCGCTCACGCAGGCTCTCGAATCGATCGGCGCGGATCATGATTCGCTGATCGACGATCTGCAACGCATGATCGCGGTGGACACCTGCTTTCCACCGGGGGCGGGCTATGGCGACTTTGCCGAACTGATGGAAACCCTGGTGGCGCCGCTGGGGTTGCGCACTCAGCGCGTCACCGTGCCCGAGGCGCTGTGGCAGACACGCAGTGGCGAAGCTCACGGCGAACGCATCAATCTGATCGCACGTCAGCCGGGGGAGCAGGAAGTCTGCAGCCTGTATTTTCATGTGGATACCGTGCCGCCGGGCGATGGCTGGAACTACCCTCCCCTGCAATTGACCGAGGCCGACGGCAAGCTGATCGGCCGCGGCACTGCCGACATGAAAGGCAGCGTCGCCGCTACCCTCGCCGCCCTGCGCGCCGCTCAGCGCTTCAACCTGCCGCTGCGCTACTGCCCATCGCTGCTGCTGTGTACCGACGAGGAAGGCGGCCTGTACCCAGGCATCCGTTATCTGGCCGAACAGCGACTGGTCGAAGGCCATATCCTCAGCTTCAACGGCGGCGCTGCGCCCCGCGTCTGGGCGGGCTGCTTTGGCAGCATCGACCTGAAGATCACCGTCAAGGGGCGCTCGTCCCATTCCGGCGAACCCGTGGATGCCATCAATGCCATCGAACAGAGCCTGCCCCTGCTCAATGCGCTGCATGCCCTGAAGGCGCAGGTACAACAGCGCGCCTGGCCAATGCCGGCGCCGCCGCACTACAACGGCGCGCCATTGATCTCGCGCATGACCCTGGCTGCGGCCCACGGCGGCAGCAAGGGCTCAACGGTGCCGGCGCAGTTCGAGATCCTGATCAACCGTCGCTATGCGCCTGAAGAGCCGTTCGATGAGGTCATGACCGAGCTGCGGCAATGCATCGAAACGGCAATGGCTGGCACCGAAACGTTAGCCGTGGAGCACGAAGTGATCGGCCACCTGGCGCCGGTCGCTGACCCCACCGGCCCGCACTGGCCGCGCTGGCAGGCGGCGCTCGGCTTGGGCTTCGGCTTCAGCGCCGAGCAGTTTCAATGCTATGGCTCGAGCAGCAGCTCGGACATGGGCTGGGTGCAGCAGGCCGGCATTCAGGAAATCCTCCTGGGCGGGCTGATTCGCCCGGAAAGTCGCATCCATGCCGCCGACGAGTACACCACGCGCAGCGACCTGGTCGCCCTGGCGCAATCGATCCTGGCCTACCTGGCGGCCGATTTCTGCCCGCCAGCGCCTGCGGCCGCCCAGCCTGGCTGAGCGCGCACGCCCACCGAAGACTGGCGCCAAGACTGGTCATCGGCTGTTCTTACCTAGCTGCCCCAAGCCATTTTTGCTAAGTGAAGTATCGCCATGAATACAGTTTTCAGGCTTAACCGTCGCCGCTTTCTGACCACCTCGGCCATCGTCACCGGTGCCGCCATGCTGCCGTTCTCGAACACTTTGTGGGCCGCTGCCACGGCACGCAAAGGCGGCACGCTGCGTATCAGTGTCGACCAGGCGGTGGGCATGCTCAATCCGCTGCTGGCCAGGGTCAACCCCGAGTACCTGCTCAGCGAACTGCTGTACAACGGCCTCACTCGCCTGAGCCAGGACATGCAGGCCGAACCCGACCTGGCGCAATCCTGGAGCCACAACGACGCCCTCACCGAGTGGACCTTCACCTTGCGCGACGCCCTGCGTTTTCATGACGGCAGCGCCTGCACCGCCAAGGACGTCGTCGCCAGCCTGCAGGCTGTTCTCGACCCCAAGACCGCGTCCCCCGGCCTGCGCAACATCGGCCCGATCAAGAGCGTCGAAGCCCTGGACGACCTGCGCGTCAAGCTGACCACCAGCGCGCCCTATGCCGACCTGCCAGTGAGCCTCGCCTACCCGGATGCCAAGATCGTCCCGGCTGCCATCCTGCAGGGCGATATCGCACGCCTGTCCCGTGAAGCCGTGGGCACCGGGCCCTTCAAGCTGGTGTCGTTCGAGCCCGAGCGCCTGGTGGTAGTAGCCCGCAACGAGCACTTCTACGACCCGCAACGCCCGCATCTGGACCGCGTCGAGATTCGTGTATACCCCGACCCGACTGCCGAGAGCTCGGCACTGATGTCCGGTGACATCGACCTCATGCTCTCGGCCCAGGCCACCGAGTTCAGCCGCCTAAAGGAGGCCAGCGGAGTCAAGGGCTTGCGCGTGCCATCCGGACAGTTCCTCAACATCAACATGGCCTGCGACCAGAAGCCTTTCAATGATGTACGCGTGCGTCAGGCCCTGAGCCTTTGCGTCGACCGCGCCGCGCTGGTGGACTTCGTCGCCGAAGGCTTCGGCACGCCAGGCAACGATACCCCGCTCAATGCTGCCTACCGCTACCACAGCGATATCGCCCTGCGTCAGGCCAATATCGAGCAAGCGAAAAAACTGCTGGCCGATGCCGGCTACCCGAATGGCCTGGACATCAAACTGGTGGCTTCCGACAAACCCTCTACCCGCACCCAGTTGGGCATCGCCGTACGGGAAATGGCCAAGCCTGCCGGTTTCAACATCAGTGTCGAGACCATGGCCAACAGCACCTACCTGGATCAGGTATGGAAAAAGGGCAATTTCTACGTCGGCTTCTACAACATGCAGCCGTCGGCCGATGCGGTGTTCTCGCTGCTCTATACATCCAACGCCGCCTGGAACGAAACCCGCTGGAACAACGCCGAGTTCGATACCGCCGTGGCCGCGGCCCGGGGTACCGACGATCCGGTCAAGCGGGCGGCGCTCTACGCCACTGCGCAACAGCTGATGCACGAGCAAGTACCGTCCCTGATCCCGACGTTCTTCGACGTGCTCGCCGCCCAACGCAACTATGTCCAGGGCTACCAACTGCACCCACGCGGCGCGGTATTTCGCCTGGATCAAGCCTGGCTGGACGACAGCGCACCCAAGCGCGGCTGAACCGAGGGACACCCTGTGACTGCTGCTTATCTGACCAAGCGCTTGCTGTTGGTCGTGTATACCCTGCTGATCGTTTCGCTGCTGGTCTTCGCCATCACCCAACTGCTGCCCGCCGATGCCGCGGTAACCCTGTTGGGCCAGAACGCCACCCCTGAAGCCCTCGCCGCCTTGCGTGCCAGGCTGGGGCTGGACCAACCGGCCTGGCTGCAATTTGGCCACTGGTTGATGGCCGTGCTGCGGGGGGATTTCGGCATTTCCATGCGCAACGGCCTGCCGGTGCTCGGTTCGCTGCTGGACGCTCTGGGCCGATCGCTGCTGCTGGCAGGCTGCTCGTTGCTGCTGATGCTGGTCGTCGCCATACCATTGGGCATTCTTGCCGCGGTGCGCCGCGGGCGGCCGGTGGACCTGATCATCGCGATGCTCTCGTACATCGGCGTGTCGCTGCCGGAGTTCGTTACGGCGACCTTGCTGATTCTGCTGTTCGCCGATGTCTGGCAACTGCTGCCGGCCACCGGTTACGTGCCACTGAGCGATAACTTCAGCGAAGGCCTGCGCCATCTTGTGCTGCCGACGCTGACGGTGTCGATGATCATGGTCGCCCACGTGTCGCGCATGGTGCGCTCGGAAATGATCGACGTGCTGCAAACCGACTACATCCGCGCCGCGCGGCTCAAGGGCCTGTCCAAGCGCCGGGTGCTGCTGCGTCACGCCCTGCGCAACGGCCTGCTGCCGACCATCACCATCGTCGCCCTGGACGTGGGCTACCTGCTGGGGGGCATAGTCGTGGTCGAGGAGATCTTCAACATCCCCGGCATCGGCCGCGAATTGCTGGTGGCCGTGGCCGCCCGCGACCTGCCGGCGATTCAGGGCGGCGTGCTGATCCTCGCCGCGACCTACTGCGTGGTCAACTTCATCGCTGACCTGACCTATGCCTACCTCGATCGGCGAATTCAATATGCGTGATATTTTCTACCGTCTGCTGACCAGCCCCCAGGGCTTGCTCGGCAGCCTGATCCTGCTGCTAGCCGTGGTGCTGGTATGCGCAGGTCCGGCGCTGGCGCCCCATGACCCAGAAGCGATTTCCATCCTGGCACGCTACAAGGCGCCGAGCCTGCTGCACTGGCTGGGCACCGACCAACTGGGCCGCGACATCTTCAGCCGCCTGCTGATCGGCGCGCGGGCGACCATCTCGCTGTCGGTACTGGCCACGGCCCTGGCGATGCTGCTGGGGGCACTGCTGGGTACCGCCAGCGGCTACCTCGGCGGACGCATCGACGAGGCGCTGATGCGCACCCTCGATGCGATCATGTCGATCCCCAGCCTGCTGTTCGCCCTGCTGATCGTCAGTACGCTGGGCAAGAGCGACATCAACGCGGTGCTGGCGATCACCATCGCTTTCGTCCCCGGCATGGCGCGCATCGCCCGCAGTGTCGCCCTCGCCGCCCGGCGCCAGGACTACGTCAGCGCTGCCATCGCCCGGGGCGAGTCAACGGCCTACATCGTGGTCCGCGAAATGCTGCCCAACATCGTCGCGCCGATCATCGTCGAGGCAACCATTCGCGTGGCCTTCGCCATCATGCTGTTCGCCACCCTGAGCTTCCTCGGGCTGGGCGCACAACCGCCGCAGCCGGAATGGGGCCTGATGGTCGCCGAAGCCCGCCGCTACTTCTTTCAGGCACCGTGGATGATGCTGATGCCGGGCCTTGCCATCGCCGTCATCGCGATCGGTTTCAATCTGCTGGGCGATGGCTTGCGCGATGCCCTCAATCCAAAGGGGCATCGCTGATGAGCGCCGTGTTGCAAGTGGCTGACTACAGTCTCGACTATCAATTGCCCAGTGGCCCGCTGCACGTGCTGCAAAACATCGACTTCAGCGTCGGCGCCGGCGAAGTAGTCGGCTTGGTCGGTGAGTCCGGCTCGGGCAAGACCACCCTCGGCTTTGCGATCATGCGCTACCTGGCCGGCAACGCCCGGGATGTCGGTGGCAGCATCAGCCTTCAGGGAGAAAACCTGCTGCAGATGCCACCACGGCAGATCGAACAACTGCGCGGCGGCCGCTTGGGGATGATTTTCCAGGACCCCAGCGCCTCGCTGAACCCGACCTTGAGCCTCGGCGAGCAAGTGGTCGAGGTGCTGACTCGGCACCGCGACCTCAGCTATCGAGACGCCTGGGCGCTGGGCGAGCAATTGCTGGCGGACGTCGACCTGAAAGACCCGAGCGCGATGATGAAGCGCTTCCCCCATGAAGCCTCGGGCGGCGAAAAACAGCGCGTGCTGATCGCCACTGCCTTCGCCTGCCGCCCGCAGTGCCTGATCTTCGATGAGCCGACCACAGCGCTCGACGTCATCAGCTCGGCGCAGATCCTGCAGCTGTTCCGCCGCTTGCGCGAAGAAACCGGCGTGGCCTCTCTGTACATCTCCCACGACCTGGCGCTGGTGTCGCGCGTGGCGGATCGGGTCTGTGTGCTGAACCAAGGGCGCATCGTCGAACAGGCACCTGGTGGACGCATCTTCAGTGCGCCCACCGATGCCTACACGCAGCGCCTGGTCGCGGCGGTTCCGGCAGCCGACAAGCGCCTGCTCGATGAGCCCGTGGCTAACGACCCGACCCTGCTGCAGGTCAACGGCCTCAATGTTCGTTACGGTCGCGCCAGCCTGCTGGACAGCCTGTTGCGGCGCCCGGACAAACCCTCCATGGGTGCGCGCGACATGACGCTGGACATGGCCCGCGGCGAAATTCTCGGCATCATCGGTGAGTCGGGGTCAGGCAAATCCACGCTGGCCAAGGCCCTCACCGGGCTGACGCCCTTTACCGGCGCGGTGCGCTTCGATGGCATCGACATCCATGGCCCGGCGCAAATGAACCGCGATTACCGGCGCAAGGTGCAGATCATTTTCCAGCACCCGGACGCCTCGCTGAATCCGCGCCAGACCATTGGCCAGATTCTGTCCCGGCCGTTGCGCCTGTACGGCCTGCCTGACGGCGAAACCGAGCCCCAGGCCATCGCCCGGCTATTGCGCCAGGTACGCCTGCCCGAAGATTTCGCCGGCCGCTATCCCCATGCTTTGTCCGGCGGCCAGAAACAGCGCGTGGCGATTGCCCGAGCCTTCGCCGCACGGCCTGAGCTGGTGATCTGTGACGAAATCACCGCGGCCCTTGATGTGTCGGTGCAGGCCACGGTGATCGAACTGCTGCTGGAACTGCGTCGCCAACACGGCACCGCGTACCTGTTCATCACCCACGACCTCAACCTGATCCGCCAGATCGCCCACCGTATCGCCGTGATGTACCGCGGCGACCTGCTGGAGATTCTGCCGGCCGTGGACATGGCCGCCCACGCCCGCCACCCCTATACCCGTGCACTGCTCGATGCCGTGCCGCAGCCTTTGCACAACGAACTGGAGCCCCTTGCATGACGCCTGAAGCGCTAATCAACAGCATCGACGAGGCGTACTGCCTGGATTTTCTCTCGCGCCTGGTGCAGCACAAAAGCTACAGCGCCACCCCTGAAGAACGCCGGCTGGCCGAGTACATGGCCGGGCAAATGACCGAGCTCGGCCTGCACAGCGAACTGATGCCGGTACCGGGCGAACGCCTGAACGCCATCGGCACCCTCAAAGGCCAGGGCGGTGGCCACAGCCTGCTGTTCAACGGCCACCTGGACACCAACCCGGTGACCGAGGGCTGGACCGTCGATCCCTGGGCCGGCAAGGTCGATGAGGAGTTCATCTACGGCATCGGCGTATCGAACATGAAGGCCGGCGACGCCGCCTACTTCTGCGCTTTGAAGACCCTGATCGACGCTGGCATCAAGCTCAAGGGCGACGTGATCCTCACCTACGTGGTCGGCGAACTGCAAGGCGGCATCGGCACCATCGCCGCCATCGAGCAAGGCGTGAAAGCCGATTACTTCATCAACTCCGAGCCTACCGACCTGCAGGCGGTGACCCTGCACGTGGGCTCGCTGATGTTCGTGATCGAGCTCACCGGCGACACCCGTCACCTGTCCAAGCGCGAAGAAGCCGTGGACGTGATCACCGCCGCCGTGCAACTGATCCCGCAGATCAATGGCATCACGTTCAGCGGTGCTCGCAGCCCCGAGCACGAACGGGTCAACCGCGGCCATATCGGCGTGGTGCATGGCGCACTTGGCCGCGACCTCGAAGAATGGCGGCCGCCCCAGGTCGCCGACTTCCTGCGCCTGCGTGGTTCGGCTCGCTACACCCCAGGGCAGACGGTGGAGTCGGTGCTGGCCGACCTGCAAGCCCTGCTTGACCAGCTCTGCGCGCAGTTCCCGGGCCTGCAGGCCAGGCTGCTCAACGACAGCGACAACCAGCCGCTGATGCCGCCATTCGAAGTGCCAGTCGACTCGCCAATCGTCAAAGCGGTGAACGCCGCCTACCTGCAAGTGCGCGGGGAGCCACAGCCCACCGGGATCATCACCCCACCGGCGTATTTCGGCACCGACGCCGCGCACTTCTACCAGCGCCTGGGCATGCAGGGCGTGGTCTGCGGGCCTGGCGGCAAGTTCAACACGATGCCCGACGAGCGCGTTCACAAACGCGACTACCTGGACATGGTGCGCGTTTACATCCTCGCCATCCTGAGCATCTGCGAGGTGGCCGAGGGCCTTTGATTTCAACGCTGCACGGCACGGACGCCGCATAACAACAACTGTGCTTCACGACTTCGCATCTGCTGATTATTTTTCGATAAGGGTTCACACCATGCGGTCAGCTTTCATGCTTGGCAGTGCAACGCTGTGCGCGGCCATTTCCGGCGCAGCCTTCGCAGACGACGTCCTCGACAATCCGTTTTTCAAGGACAGCACCACCCAGATCATGGCCCGTAACTTCTACCTCAACCGTGATTTCCACAACACCAGCTCCACCGGCCAGAACTACCGTGGCGAATGGGCGCAGGGCTTTATCGGTACCTTCAGCTCGGGCTTCACCCCGGGCACCCTCGGCATCGGTGTCGACGCCATCGGCCTGTATGGCATGAAGCTCGACAGCAGCTCGGACCGCATCGGCAGCGGCCTGCTGCCCAGCAGCGGCAGTCACACGCCGGGGGTCGACAAGGCCGCCGACGACTACTCGCGCGGCGCCGCAGCAGTCAAGCTGAAGCTCTCCAAGACCGTGCTCAAGTACGGCCAGATGACGCTCAACCTGCCGGTCTACTCCACCGGCGACAGCCGCCTGCTGCCGGAAACCACCGAAGGGTTCTATCTGAGCAGCAAGGAGATCGACAACCTGCGGGTGGATGTCGCTCACCTGACGTCGCTGAGCACCTACGCCCAAAGCGCGCATAACGCGGGTGGCATGACCGAAGCCGATGTGGTCGGGGCCACCTACAACATCACCCCAGCCCTGACCGGTGCCTTGTACGCCTCGGACGTCAAGGATCTGTGGAAGAAGAAATACGCGGGTCTGAGCTGGGTCAAGCCGATCGATTCGAAGCAGGCGTTCTCCACCGATTTGCGCTTCTATAACCAGAAGAGCACCGGTGCCGAACAAGGCGGTGATATCGACAGCAACTCGTTCAGCATCAAGGGTGCCTATGCCTATGGTGCGCACAAAGTGACCCTGGCCTATCAGGCAATCACCGGCAAGGGCGGTTATGTGTTCTATACGGACGGTGGCAACACCGACTACATGGCCAACTACGTGCAATACGCCGAATTCACCCGCGATGACGAGCGTTCGTGGCAAGCCCGATACGACTACAACTTCGTCGCGTTCGGCCTGCCTGGACTGGACGTATTCGGCCGTTACCTGCGCGGTGACAATATCTCGCTGGCCAACGGCAATACTGGCCAGACCGAGTGGGAGCGAGATCTGGAAGCAGCCTATACGGTGCAGAGCGGCCCCCTGAAGAACCTCTCGTTCCGCTTGCGCCAGGCGACGTACCGCAACTCGTTCAGCGGCGACCTGGATGACGTACGCTTCATCACCCAGTATCCGATCAACCTGTAACGCCCCAGGGCGCCGAGGCGCTGTTCAGGCTCATCGAACAGCGTCTTGTCGACCCGCCGTTGGCGCGCGTCGAGCCTCAGGGTTGTCATGGCGCTCGGCCAATCCGGCGCAAGCCGTCGTCCAGGCCGCCCTGCCCGGCCCTGCCCGACGAGAATCTGGCTATATATAGCGGACAAAGTCGAATCCCCTGCTTCCTGCATTCGCGCGCGGCGCCATTGGTCGCCTTCAGGCGAATCTTGCTCAAGTTCTGAGAACCCACCCCGATAAATCGTTTAAGCAGCGCCCATGAGGCCGCTAGCACCCATCTGCATTCCCTCCTATTCCCTCACCTAGCTACCCAAGGATCCAATGAAGCCGCTTCTGGTACTGATGTCTTGCGCTCTTCTCGCTGCCTGCTCAGCCGCCCCCCAGGCGCCAAGCGTCGGGCAGGATTTTCCTGCGGCCGTCACCCATCTGGACATGACCCTGGATGCTGAAACCGCTCAGGTCGATGTGCACGTCACTGCCAAGAGCAGCTTCCCGCGCACCTTGAAAACCCTTCGCATAGTGGTCGCCCTGTACGACGCCGCGGGCGCTCAGGTGGGAACCGATCAGGACATCGAGATTCTCGGGCCCATCAAGAACGGCCAGAGCATCGGCCCGCTGGAGAAGGTCACGTCGGTACGGGACCGTAGCGTGAGCTGTGTGGGAGTGGTCAAGGTCGAGGCGGTGATGATGGACTACGCGACCAGGAGTGTCTCCGGCAAAGAGGCCAATGCATTGGTGACTGACAACCACTTCAAGCGGTGCACTCGCGCATCGGCTTGATGCCTCGCGGCCTGGACCTGCCTTGCGACCAGCGCTGGCGACACGCCGACGGCTGTCTGACTCAGGCCGATACCCGGGGCCACGCTCAACGGGCAGCCGGAATATCGCCCTCGGGATCGGGCACCTGCTTCTGCAATTGCGGATAGGCCCATTCCACGAACGCTTTTACCCGCGGCGCCAGTTCGAGGGAATGGGGATAGACGAGCTGGACCGGCAGATTCGCCGGCTCGTAGCCAGTCAGAACCCTCACCAAGCGACCGCTGGCCAGTTCGTCCGCCACCTGATAATGCATCATCCGCGCGATACCCACGCCCTGCACGCAGGCCAGGGTGGCGGCACGAATCTGATTGCACACCAGCGCCGGATCGAGGTCTTGCGCCAGGTCGTGCTCGCCACTGCGGTAGTACCAGCGTCGCCCCTGTGAAGCCTGGGTGATGCACCTGTGCGTTGGCAGGTCGGCCGGGCTGTCCAGCGCGGCTGCCTCGGCGAGGTAGTGCGCACTGGCACAGGTGACGAGACGAGTGGCGCCCACCTGGCGGGCGACCATGGCCGAATCGGGCAAGGCACCGATGCGCAGCGCCAGATCGAAACGCTCGTCCAGCAAGGGCACTATCTGGTCCTGCAACATCAGCTCGACGCGCATGTGCGGATGGCTTTTGAGAAAAGCGTTCACCAGCGGCGCGATGTAGCGGTGCCCGAACTCCACCGGCGCGGTCAGGCGCAGCAAACCGCGCACGCTGCCATCGCGGACCTCCAGGCGCTGCTCCATGTCGTCGAAGTCCGCCAGCATCCGCCGACTCCACGCCAGGTACTGGGTGCCTTCATCGGTCAGGGCCATGCGCCGGGTATTGCGGTTCAACAAGCGCACGCCCAGGTACTGCTCCAACGCCGCCAGCGAGCGTACCAGCGAGGCCACCGACTGCCCGGTGACGTCGGCGGCGGCACTCAAGCTGCCGTTGTCGACGATGCGAACGAAATTTGCCATTGCCTTGAGCTTGTCCATTACCACCTTTGGATCTGTGCGATTACTGCATAGGTATTGTCAGGTCCGGGCCATAGGTGCAGCGCCGATCATGGGCAAGACTACAGGCACCGACCTCACCGGAGCGCTACCTCATGAGCCAAGCATCCAACCCCGCGCGCATTCTCGCCTACGACCACATCGGCATTCGTGTCAGCGACCATGCCCGTTCCATGGCCTTCTACCAGGCACTAGGCTTCAGGGAGAGCGCACGCTTTACCCGCTACGAAGCCAACGAAATGCTCAGCCCCGACGGCGTGCGGATCAACCTGATCTTCAATGGCACCCGCGTGCCTGAAGCCCATAACGTGCTGCTGGATGACGCGGTGAAGTTGCCCGGCATCACTCACCCGGCCTTTATAGTCGACGATCTGCAGGCACTCCAACTGTGGCTCGACCGCCAGGGCATCGTCATCACCGAAGGGCCGCACCCCATAGGTCCACGGCGAATCGCGCTGTTCATCCGCGATCCAGACGGCAACGTTCTGGAATTCAATCAGCTTGTCGAAGGAGATGCAAAATGAAACTGTACAACCTCGATGCCTCAGGCAACTGCTACAAAGTGCGGCTCTTCGCCTCACTGGCCCATATCGAACTTGAAACGGTATCGGTCGATATCGGCGCTGGCGAGCATAAAAAGCCGCCGGTGTCAGACCTCAACCCCTTGGGTCAACTGCCGGTTCTGCAAGACGGACCGGACGTCTTTCGGGACTCTCAGGCCATCCTCGTGTACCTGGCGGGCGCGTACGGCGGGCTGGCCTGGTGGCCGGGCCATCC
The DNA here is from genome assembly GCF_058986725.1 of Pseudomonas sp. GW821-FHT01A09. Classification (NCBI taxonomy): domain Bacteria; kingdom Pseudomonadati; phylum Pseudomonadota; class Gammaproteobacteria; order Pseudomonadales; family Pseudomonadaceae; genus Pseudomonas; species Pseudomonas sp. GW821-FHT01A09. The sequence continues at coordinate 347,964 of NZ_JBYSWB010000003.1, read as the reverse complement.
TCAGGGCCAGGCCGACATCATGCAGTGGCTCTCGTTCGCCGCCAACGAGGTGCAACACGGCCTCTGCACTGCACGGCTGATGGACAAATTCGGCTTGGTCTCCGACAAGGCGGCTGCCTTGGAGAAATCGGCGCTGGCCCTGGCGATGCTGGACAAGCACCTCGAGCATCACGACTGGCTCGCCATCGCCCGGCCTTCGATTGCCGACTGCGCCGTCTATCCCTACGTCGTGCTGGCGCCTGAGGGGGGTGTCGAGCTGAGTCCGTACGCTCATGTTGTCCGCTGGATCGAGCGGGTGAAGGCGTTGCCGGGGTATCTGCCGCAGCCTTGAGCGGCATCGGGGGCTGATGTGCTCAGCTTCACCTGGATGGGCGCGCGCCTGTGAGCCGCATCAACCGGCGCAGTCGCGCTGATGTATCTTGCTGCGCAACGCCTGCATCAACCCCAACGCAAACGCACACTCTGCGGCCACGAACAACGGCCCGATCAACAGGCTCCTGAGGTCATCGAGAAAGGCCGGCTTGCGCCCTTCCCAGACATGCCCCAAAAACTGCAGCGCCCAGCCCACGACAAAACCGCCGGTGCCGAGCAGCAGCCAGATCCACGTCGACTGCAGAGCAGCGACGTGGCCGACCGCTACCGCGCCCCAGAGGAATACCGCCAAGGCCAGACCCAGTCGCAATTCCAACCACAGGTAATAAACCGTGAGGACTGACACCAGCATACCCGCCACAGAAACAGAGGCCGGGCCGATGGTCAGAGCCGCCCTGGACAGCAGAATGGCGATGCCCAGCACGATCAGCGGGATTCCCAGGAAGTGAGTGGCGACATTGCGTCGATCCTGGTGATAGCTGCCGTATTTTGCCAAGTGCTGTTCTACGCGTGTCATGGGATCCCCGATAAGGTCGAGCGGTGGATCTATAATGGCGTCACCTTAGGCGTACGAATGTCAGCCATCCGACATAAGGAAAAAAATAATGGTTCGCTTGCTTGTGCCGGAGCAAAACCTCGCCGATACCCTGCGCCGAGGTGACTGGTTCGCCGCGCTCGCCCCTGAATTGCAGCAACGGATCATGGACCTTGGCGAGCGCATCTGCCTGGCACCAGGCGAGCGCCTGTTCGCCAGGGGCGATGCCCCGGACGGACTCTACTGTGTGCTGCAAGGCACGGTTCGCATCAGCACCTTCACCGAGGCCGGCCGGGAGATGATTGTGGCGCTGCTGGAGCCACCCCATTGGTTCGGTGAAATCGCACTCTTCGATGATGACTTGCGCACCCACGATGCCTGGGCGGCGGTGGATACCTGCCTGCTGAGGTTGCCGCAACGAAAACTGAAAAAGATGCTCGACGCCCATCCGCACGAGTGGCTTTTTTTCGGCAGGCTGCTGACGCAAAAGCTGCGGGCGGTGTTCAGCGCGATGCAAGACATTGCCCTGACATCGCCCACCGCTCGCGTGGCGCGAAGGCTGGTGAACATGAGCGATGGTTTCGGCACCCTGGCCGACGGCGGCAAGCGCAGGATCACGGTCTCGCAGGAGGCCCTCGGCTCGATGCTGTCACTCTCGCGCCAGACCATCAATCAGTCCCTGCGAGACCTGGAAGCCGCGGGTGCGATTCAGCGCCTGCGAGGCGCGATCGTGATCGTCGACATCGACGGGTTGATTGCTCAAGGCGCCGTTGCGTAGCGTGCATGAATACACTTGCTCGCTCCTCTGCATTTGATTTGACCCCTCGTTTGCATTGGATTCCCGCGCCGCCGACTAACGTCACCGTCAATCGCGCCACACCTCGTGCAGCGATGCCATTGCCATTCGCGCAGCTACCTGCGGCGCCAGGGCCTTGAGCTCATCGCTGAATACCTCGACCCCCACCGGCCCAGCGTACCCACCACGGCGTAACCGCTCGATGAAGGGCTTGAGGTCGAAGCGTCCCCGGCCGGGGAGCACGCGACGGTGGCGTGCGGTATCGATCAGATGATCCATATCGTCAATACTGACTGTCTCGATCAGATCGCTGAGCTGCAATTGAAAGATACGATCGACTGGGATGCCGTCCAGGTCCTCCACACCCCGCTCGCGCACGCAGGTATGGAACAGATCGACTACGAGCCCGACATTGGCGGCCCCCACCCTCTCGACTCGCGCCCAGGCGGCAGGCAGGTTATGGTCAAGCACGCTCCAGGCAATGCCTTCATAGGCAATGCGCAAGCCACGGCTTTGGGCTTCGCGGGCGAGCCAGCGAAGGTCTTCGTCGATCTTGTCTGGCTCGCAGTCAAGCAATGTGGTGGCTGGCGATTGCACCGTGTCCGTGCCGATGGCCACGGCCAGGTCGAGCATCCTGATCGCTTGCAGGCGTTTCTCCTCATGCAGACGCGTGGGAGCCCCAGCGAAGTCCCTGAGTACCATCACATCCTGGAGCCGTAACCCTGATTGCTCGACCCGCAAGCGCAATTCATCGGGGCTCCCAGGATACGCCTGGACGTCTTCCTGCCATATCTCGGCCTCATCGAACCCGGCTTCACGGGTCGCCAGTATTTTCTGCTCGGTGCTACCGCCGAGCAGGATGAAGTTGAGAAACGTCTTGTTGGTCGAAGAAGTCATGGTTGTTTCCGAATTTAAAGGGAGTCAGTCGCCATCAGGCTATGGAAGCTCAGATCAGTGCCCAATTCGACGACACAGCGTTGCCTGGCGGCCTGACTGGCCGCCTCGACCAGTGCCAGGGTGTAACGACATCAGTGAACCCCCTTGGCATTGAGCAGCGTTTGACTGCGAGTCGCCGAACGCCCTCTGGCGGCTCGCCCTTTGATGAACGCGGCGACGATGGCAATGGCGATCGGGACCGTGAGAATCATGAACAGATGGTTGAAGTCCCATTTCAATCCCAGCAGCACAGCACCGACGTAAGCTCCCAGAATTGCCCCGAAACGGCCTATACCCGTCATCCAGCTGGTGCCGGTCGCGCGCATTTCGGTCGGGTAGTAGACCGCCGCCATCGCCGTCCAGCCCGTGTTCGTCGCGTTGATGCAAAACCCAAGAACGAATACCAGTGCCATCAGACCGTACAGGCCCGGGCTTGCCAGCCCCATGGTGACGGTCAGCACGGCGGCACCCAGCAGCGTGCCCATCATCACTCGGTGCGCTTTGAAGCGGTCCATCTCCCAGCCAATGACAATATTCCCCAGGGTACCCCCCACCTGCATCATCGCGCCCACGAGCGCGGCGTCAGCCAGGCTGAAGCCATCATCCTTGACGATGATCGGCAGCCAGCTGTTGAGGAAATACACGGTCATGAGGTTCATGAACAGCCCCACCCACAACGCCAGGGTCACCGTAATGTGAGGTCGCGACAGGATCAGATTCACCGAGCGCTGGCCGCTGTGCAATTGCTCGGGAGTCACGAACTCGGTTGCATTGTCGGCCGTTCCCGGCTCGATCGCATTGACGATCCGCACGAGCTGCTGACGACGCGTCTTCTTCACCACCAGATACTTGGCCGACTCGGGCAAGACCAGGCACAGGAGGCCGGCAAATGCCACTGGCACTATCCCGCCAACGAGCAAAATCGCCGGCCAGCCGTGAACCGCCATGATCGCGTTCGCCAAAAAACCACCCCCGGCGGCGCCCAAGGTGAAGCCGCAATACACGACCGTGACCATGAGCGAGCGGTATTTGCGCGGCGCGTATTCGCTGGCCAATGTCGCCGCGTTAGGCTGCGACGCACCGAGGCCAAGACCAGTGAGAAAGCGCAAGATGCTCAGCACCAGAAGATTGGGTGCCCAGGCACTGAGAATGCTCATGATTCCGAAAAAAAACACCGCGCCGATGATTACCCGACGTCGGCCGAATCGGTCAGCCAGCGGCCCGCCGGCGAGTGCGCCCAGTGCCAGCCCGAACAACCCGGCACTCATCACGACGCCCAGGGACTCGCGCGCAATTCCCCAATCGGCGACCAAGGCTGGGGCAATGAAACCCATGATCACCACATCGAAACCGTCGAGAATGAGCACTGTCAGGCACAGGAGAAGGACTTTCCACTGATACGCCCCGAACGGTCGGGCATCGAGGAACGTTTGGATATCGAGTTGACGCGAAGGCTGCATGGCGTGGTGCTCCACTGTTGTTTTTGTGTGCTGTTCGGCGGTAGTCCAAGGCATATCCGTAGAACGCCTTCACGTTATATTTTTTGGAATAGTTTTCCAAACGGTTTTTCATTCCTGATTTTCGAAACAGAATAAACAACGCACCGTTTGGAAAATAATTCCAAGAGGGATAGGATCATTGTATTTCCACGAAGGTTAGTGAATGTCTTCCTCCGCCCGCGATCGCGCCCTGTCCATCATCGAGCTTCTGGTCAAGAACGTGCACGGCTTGCCTATGACGGACATTTCCGACCAATTGGGCATACCGCGCACAGCTACGCACCGGCTATTGGGCGAATTGAAAGAGATGGGCTATCTCAAGCAACCCCATAACGGCAACCTGTATGTGCTGACCATCCGCCTGGCCTCGTTGGGCTTGACGTATCTGGCGGCCAGCGGCATTACCGATGCCACTCAGCCGCTGCTCGATGAACTGGCCAGGGAAAGCGGCGAGTTGGTGCGCCTGGCGATGATCGAGGGCGATAGCCTGGTCTATGTCGCCAAGGCCCAGGGCGCGACCGCTGGGTTGCGTTACGATCCAGATGCAGGTGCGGAGGTGTACTTGCCTGCCGCCGCCAGCGGTCATGCCTGGTTGGCGTCTGTGGATGATTCCCGCGCTATCGCGCTTATCGGCATTCAAGGTCTGCAGCGTGCCGAAACGATGGGACCCAATGCGCCGCGCTCACTACGCGAACTCATGGAGAGCATCGAGCTGACGCGCGCACGAGGCTATGGCGTTGTGCATGACTCGTACGAAGCGGGCACCAGTGCAGTGTCCGTAATGGTGCTCAATCAAGCAGATCGACGCCCGGTAGCAGCCCTGAGCATCGCTGGCCCCTCCGTGCGAATGGATGCCGAAAAAATCGATCGCCTGCTGCCCATGCTGCAGGACTACGCGGGCCGTCTCGGTGCGCTGAGCCTGATATCACGGTTTTAACAAAAGGCCGGCCACAGGCGTCAGTGCGATCATCGGGAACTTAAGCGCCGCGAAGGCTCTCCACCAACACATTGAGAGCTTTTTGACCTTGAGTACAGGACCGCTGCCATGAACCTCGAACACAGCACCACAGAGGAGATCATCGCCGTCGACAAGCAGGGCCAGCAAGTGTTGTTTCTCGACCCCGGGGATCTTTCAGTCCGCGCGGCGATCACCGGCCTGCCCTCTCGTCCTCATGAACTGTTGATCATCGAGGATCAACGCAAGGCCTATGTGCCCATCTATGGCGACGGAGTCCACGGCGACAATCCTCACCCGAACCACCAGGTGGCAGTGATCGACCTCGATAGCCGCCGCCTGACCGGCTTTATCGACACCCTGCCTTATGTATCGCCCCACACCGGTCGCCTGGGCCGCGATGGCAAGGTGTATTTGTGCTGTGAAAACAGCGCGACGATCATTGTCATCGACCCCAGCCTGGACAAGGTGATCGGCCACATCGAGGTGCCGTCCAGCAATGTGCACCGGCTCATCCCGTTGCCCCATGTCGACGAGGTGTGGGCTGAAAGCGAGGAAGATGGCCAACTTTACGCTATCGACGTGCGTGGCGATGCAGGCCAGGTGGCGACCACTCTGGTGATGCCCGGCGCCTTGAACGGCATCGATGCATCGCCCCTGCGGCCCTGGGTGGTAGCCTCAGACGCCAACCGCCCGGTGATCTACGCGGTAGACACTAAAGAACGCCGTGTGCTGCACTGCATAGAACTGCCCGGACACCGGAAACCTGGCCAGGTGGTGCGCTTCAGCCCCGACGGCCGACTGCTGGCGGTGATCGGCGATTTTGATCCGGTGGTGAGCTTTTTCGATGAAAACCTGCAATGGCTGTTCAACGCCGAACTGGGCGACAAGCCGTTGGATGGTTGCTTCAGCCCCGACCAGAAGTACTTGCTGGTCGCCAATGAAAACGACGCCACCATCAGCGTGATCGACATCCTCGAACGCAAGACGCTCGGCCATGTACCGGTCGGTAAAGGCTGTGAAATCCTCGCGTACTTCAAACGCTGAGAGACTCCCACTTACCGGCTCTGGTCAGGTCGGATTCAGGGCGGCACGCTGGCGGCTGCGCGCTGATGCCGCATCGTGCCGCAGTCCAGCGCGGGTCTGAGCCGCTGCCAGCAGGGATCGCGGACATGCCTGGCTGCTTGCCTACCTCCTGCAGGCTGGTTCAAAATCCGCCCCGCCCTTGCGACGCTGTCCGTCGCAGCATGACAACTCTGGTGCGATCCACCGGCGTCATGCCACAAGGCTGCCATCCCACGAGGAATAGCAATGCATCAGGTGAAATATGCAAAGAAAAGATGAGGTCGCCCTAAGGCAGGGCTCAGACGAGATGGGCGGGGTATTGAGTGCCTATCCGCGGCACAGTCCACTGGATGATGCATATGGTCTGTTCATCGGCATCGCCCTGGCCGCTACCGGGATCGCCATTCTGGGCGACAGCGGGCTGGTCACCGGTGGCATCGCGGGGATGGCGTTGCTGGTGTCCTTCCTCACCCAGTACACGCCCTCGGTGCTGGTACCGGTAATCAACATCCCCTTCCTGGTGTTTGCACTGTTCAGCATGGGCCGCGCGTTCACCCTGAAGAGCGTCATCGTCAGCTTCGCATTGGGATTGGGCATCAGCCTGATCAGTCCACTGCTCAACCGCTCCGGCATCCCCTCCAGCCTCGGCTCGGTGCTGGGCGGCACCTTCCTGGGCATGGGTATCCTGTGCCTGGCTCGCCATAACGCTTCGATGGGCGGTACGGGCGCTATCGTGCTGTGGATTCAGCGGCGGTTTTCCATCAACGCCGGCCTGTCGCAACTGGCCTGCGACTGCGTGCTGTTCCTGGTGGCCGGATTCTTCCTGCCGTTGGAGAAGATGGTCTGGTCGCTCATTGGCACGCTGGCGATGAATGCCATCCTGATCATCTGGCACAAGCCGGGACGATACCGCGGGTAGCGATACGTCCCGTTGCTGCGTCAGCCGAGGCTTCAGCTGATGCTCTTGGCCCAGACCGCCTGGGCGTTGGTGAACTCGCGCAAGCCGAAATGCGAGAGCTCGCGGCCGTAACCACTCTTCTTCACGCCCCCCACCGGGATGCGGGCGTTGGTGGCGGGGTAACCGTTGATGAACACACCGCCGGTTTCCAGCCGCCGGGCGATGCGTTGCGCACGGCTGACGTCCTGGGTCCACAGGCTGCCGCCCAATCCATAATCGCTAGTGTTGGCCAGCGCGATGGCGTGCTCGGCATTGTCAGCCACGGTAATGGCCGCGACCGGCCCGAAGGTCTCTTCATCGAACGCGGCCATGCCAGGCTGAACGTCGGCCAGCACCGTCGGCTCGTAGAAGTTGCCCGGGCCTTCGATCTTGTGCCCGCCCAGCAGCAGAGTCGCGCCGGCGGCCAGCGTGCGCTGGACCTGCCCATCGAGCTCATCACGCAGATCGGCACGGGCCATCGGCCCCAGGTTGATGGCGCTGTCCAGTGGATTGCCGACCTTCAGCTGAGCGACCGCCGCCACGAACTTGCGGGTGAATGCCTGCGCAATCGGTTGCTCGACGATGAAGCGCTTGGCCGCCAGGCAGACCTGGCCGGCATTCTGGAAACGCGCTTCGACGGCGGCTTTCACCGCCAGGTCGATATTGGCATCGGCCAGGACGATAAAAGCGTCCGAACCGCCCAGCTCCAGCAGGCTCTTTTTCAGCGCCTTGGCGGCGGTGCCAGCCACGGCTGCACCGGCACGCATGCTGCCGGTCAAGGTCACTGCGGCGATACGTGGGTCTTCGATGGTGCGGGCCACGGTATCGTTGTCGGCCACCAGATTGACGAACAAGCCCTTGGGAAAGCCAGCCGCCTCATAGGCATCCTGCAAGGCATAAGCCGAGCCCATGACGTTGGGGGCATGCTTGAGCATGAAGGCATTGCCGGACAGCATGATCGGCGCCGAGGCACGAATCACCTGCCACAGCGGGAAGTTCCAGGGCATGACCGCCAGCACGGTACCGATCGGCAGGAAGGACACGTGAACCTGATCGTCACCCTCTACCTCGACCGGCTCATCGGCCAATATCGCCGGGCCATTCTGGGCGACCCATTCGAGGGTGGCAGCGCACTTTTCAACCTCCGCCAGTGCCGAGGCCCAGGTCTTGCCCATCTCGGCAGTGATCAGCGTCGCCAGGCTTTCGGAGCGCGTACGCAAGACGGCGGCCAGACGACTGTAGGCGGTCACGCGTTCACGCATCGGGGTGGCGCGCCACAGGCGGAAGGCGGCGGCGTTGGCATCCAGCAGCTGCTCGACTTCAGCGGACGTCTGAAACGGATAAGTCGCGATCAGCTCACCGGTTGCCGGGTTGCGCGAAGTGGCGACGGGGCCGGTGTGTGCAGCGGCGTTCAAGTTGCTCATCGGTATCACCTCATTGACGATAGGGCAGCGCTGTCTGCGCTGCGATGACCGTCACTTTAGGCAAGCCCGAAAATGCCAGGAAGGCGTGTTGTTATCCTATGACTGTGGGTCATAGGCAGTGTGCCGGGGGATGTAGGTGACCAGCGACAGGTCCGGCCGTCCCTCTGGCGTCAGCGCCACATAGGTGAAATCGATATAGCCACTGATGGGGTGCAACAGGCGCTTGCGCCCTTCTTCGAAGCCTTTGACGTCGGTGTCCTGCCACCACTCGCGAAACTCCGGACTCTGCGCCGACAGCTCTTCGATCAGGCTGTCGAATGGCGCCTTGTCCAGCGCCTGGGCGCGGGCAGCGCGGAAGGCGCTGATCATGCCGCGGGCCATCTGCTCCCAGTCCAGGATCACAGTGCGGTAAGGGGGGTAGAGGAACAGCAGCCGCAAGGTGTTGCGCTCGTGAGGCTGCAACGAACCGTAGTCGACGAACAAGTCGGCGATGGCGTCGTTCCAGGCCAGGATGTCGAGGCGCGCATTGCGCACGTAGGCCGGGATAGGGTTGATGGCTTGCACCAGCATTTCCAGGCCGGTGCTCACCCCGCCGCCCGTCGCCGCGGTGGGCGCCTCCAACGCGGACAGCGCATACAGATGCGCGGACTCGACGCGGTCGAGCTTGAGCACCGTGGAGATGCGCCGCAGCGCATCGGGCGAAGGCTGGATGTCGCGTCCCTGCTCAAGCCAGGTGTACCAGCTGACGCTGACGCCGGCGAGTACGGCTACTTCTTCGCGGCGCAGGCCAGGCGTGCGCCGGGGGCCTTCGGGGAGGCCGAAGTCCTTGGGGTCAAGACGGGCACGGCGACTGGTGAGAAACTTGCCGAACTCCCGCCGCTGTTCTACAGACGGCCTGTTTGCCATAAATCACGCTTGCTCGAAATTTGCCTGCGGTGATGATAAGGCTGTGGCGGCGGCAGAGCTACAAAACATGGCGCGGCGTTTTTGTAGCCGCCAGCCGCCGGGTGTTTATCCCGCCCGCCCACCGTCCACCGGCAGGCACACCCCGGTGATATGCCCGGCGCCGTCGCCAAGCAGAAAAGCCACTGCTGCAGCGACGTTGGCGGGCGTACCGGGACCACCCAGCGCCGAAGTGACGGTGGCGACCCCGGCTTTCATCTGCTCGAGGCGCGGTGAGACGATCGGCCCTGGAGCGACCGTGTTGACGCGAATACCCTGCCCGCCATATTGGGTGGCCAGCCCTTGAGCCAGCAGATTGAGCGCGGCATTGGCGCAAGCGCCCGGCAGATGCCGTGGTGGCGGCACGCTGCCTCCGCGACCACTGATCATGACGATGCTACCGCGTCGCTGCTCGATCATCCGCGGGATCACCGCCCGCGCAGGGCGGATCGAACCCATGAGTTTGGTGTCGAGCACCTGCAGCCAGGTGTCGTCGGCCAGATCGATGAACTCGCCGAAACCGGGCATCGTGGTACAGGTGACCAGGCCGTCGATGCGACCGTAACGTGAGTGGATCGATGCCGCGGCGGCCTCCACGGCCGCGGCATCGGTCACGTCCAGGGGCAACGGCCACAGCCGCTCGCGCGCGCTCGGCAAGCTCGCGCTGCCACGGGCGCTGACCACCACCTGCGCGCCCTGCTCATGCAGGTGCTCGGCAATGGCGCTGCCCAACGCGCCGGATGCGCCAGTGATCCAGTAGACCGGACAAGTCATGCTTGACGCTCCTTTTATAAAACAGGCAGCCGGGGCCGTTGATCGAGTTCAGCGACCCGTAACAGCACGGCCTGCGCCCCGCAGGCGCGGGCCTTGGCCTGGCGCTGCGCCTCATCGAGCGGCGCCTCGGGCGAACCGGGCAGCGCCGTGCAGGTCTGCTCCAGCACCTTGCCGTCAGCCAGCACCACGCGAACGCTTGCTGGCGCCAGCTCGGCGGTGTTGTGCACGTCCACCTGTAACGCGATACGCGGCAGCAACGCGGTGATTTGCGGGTCCAGCACCGCTTCGGGCCGCAGGTCGTCCAGGCTCAGACTGCCGCGCAACAGCACCGCCGCCAGCTGATAGCGCAGGTTGAATTGCGCCAGCACCTGCAGATCTGCGCCTGGGTCGAACACGCCGCCGACCAGCCGCTGCATGAAGGGTGAAATGATCGCCGTCACCGCGGCTACCTCGCCCAGCGCGAACGGCACGGTTTGGCGCAGATCGATCAGCGCCTGAATCGCGGCATGGCCGCATGCGCACACCGGATAGGCCTTGATCGCCGTGTCCAGCAACTGCCAGCGCTCACCCCAGCCGTGCAGTACCGCCGAGTCTTCACCCGGCTGATACAACGCGCGCATCCCGAAGCGGCCTTCCAGCGCCTGCTGGGGCGCAGTCGCACCCGCCTGGGCGAGCAAGGCCGCTTGCACACCCGCGCGCACGCCCAGTGCCGGTTGCAGACGTTTGGCCAAGGACGGTTCGACATTGGCCTGCTGGGTACCGGACGCCTGCACGGCCGCCACCCCCAAGGCGTGGACCAGCTCATCGACGCTCAGCTGCAGCAGCAAACCGCTGGCCAGCGCGGCGCCCATACCGCCGTACAGCGACGTCGGCGACCAGCCCCGCGACGGCCCCCGAGCGCTGCGCGATAGGCGGCTGACCAGTTCGCTGGCCGCCACATAGGCGGTGAGCATCTGCCGCGGCGAGCGCTGGCAATGCTCGGCCAGCGCCCAGGCCGCCGGCAGCGTGACCAGGTCAGCGTGGACCGTGCCGTTGAGGCTGTCGAAATCCAGGGCGGCGGCGCTCAGGGTATTGGCGAAAGCGGCGTCGGCGGGCGCCAGCGAGTGCCGTGCGCGAGCAAGCGTTGCCCCCACCGCGCAAACAGCCACCGAGCCATCCCCCTTTGGGAGCGAGGCTTGCCGGCGAAGAGGCCAGCGCAGCTTGCCCACATCCACCACATCCACCACATCGGCTACCGACTCGGCGCATTCGACCTCTACAGCCGCCGGCTCCCTGGCCTCGTCGAACCACAACTGGCACGCCCCAGGAGCACCGATCAAGGCGTCGCTCAACTGGCGGGTGGAGAGTTGCGCGCGCCCGGCAACGGCCACCAGCAGCAGATCGTCGAGCAACGCCTGAGCCTTGGTCCGCACGCTGACGGGCAACGTCTCATAGCGCAGAGCCATGGCCGCCTCGGCAATCTGCCGGGTCAGGGAAGGCCCGTCAGCGTGCACGAGGATGCTCCGGCCGCGTCAATCCCAGGTGGTCACGCAAGGTGCGCCCCTCATAACCGGTGCGGAACAACCCACGGCGCTGCAGCTCCGGCACCACCTGCTCGGTGAAATCCCGCAGACCCACCGGCAGCTGCGCCGGCATGACATTGAAGCCGTCAGCCGCACCCTGCTCCAGCCACTGCTGCATGACGTCGCTGATGTCCGCCGGGGTGCCGACCACGGTCAGGTGCCCGCGCGCGCCCACCACCCGCTGATACAGCTGGCGAATGCTCAGGTTGTCGCGGCGGGCCATGTCGATCAGCAATTGGCGGCGGCTCTGCGGGCCGTTGGCGGGCGGCAGATCCGGCAGCGGCCCATCGAGGTCGTAGCCGCTCAGGTCCACCTCGCCCAAGGTGGTCGCCAGCGTCGCCAGCCCCAGTTTGGGCAGCACCCGGTCCTGCAGTTGCTGGAACTTGTCCTCGGCCTCGCTGCGGGTCGGCGCCACCACGGGCAGCAGCCCCGGCATGATCAGCAACTGCTGCGGATCACGCCCGGCCTCGCGGGCCAGGTCCTTCATGTCGCGGTAAAAGCGCTGCGCATCCTCCAGACGCTGCTGGGCGGTGAAGATCACGTCCGCGGTGCTCGCCCCCAGGCGCTTGCCGGTGTCCGACGAGCCGGCCTGCACCACCACCGGATGGCCCTGCGGGGTCCGCGCCTGGGTCAGCGGGCCCTTGACCGCGAAGTGCTCGCCTTGGTGATCGAGCACATGCAGGCGGTGCGGGTCGAAGAACTGCCCGGCGCTTTTGTCCTCGACGAAAGCATCGTCCTCCCAGGTGTCCCACAGGCCCTTGACCACCTGCAGAAACTCCGCAGCGCGGGCGTAGCGATCACCGTGCACGGCATGGCTGCTGCGGCTGAAATTCAGCGCCTCGGCCTCGTTGTTGGAGGTCACGAGGTTCCAGCCAGCGCGTCCCTGGCTGATGTGATCGAGCGAGGCAAAGCTGCGCGCCAGGCTATAGGGCTCGTTATAGGTGGTGGTCGCGGTGCCGATCAAGCCGATGCGCTGGGTGACCATCGCCAGTGCCGACAGCGCCGTGAGCGGGTCCCAGTGGATGGCCCGGGCGCTGTGCTGCAGGGCGTCGAGGTCATTGGCGCCGCGCATGGCATAGGAGTCCTGGATGAACAGCAGGTCGAAGCACGCGGCTTCGGCCAACTGCGCCAGCTCGACCTGCTGGCGAAAGTCCCGCGCAGCCGCGGCGCCGGCGCCAGGGTCGCGCCAGCCTGCGATGTGATGCCCGGTCTCCTGGATGAACAGGCCCAGGTGCAATTGACGCGACATGGTCGGCCCTCAGCGTTGCAAGGTGGAGTCGAAGCTGGCGCCCAATTGCGCCTGGCCGATGATCTGCGCCGTGCGATCGTGCCCGGCGTGCACCACGAAGGTCTCGATGTTGCGCGCGGTACGGCCCAGCGGATGCTCTTCGAACTGCGCCGTGGCGCCTGCCGAATACAGCACACTCTGCAAGGCGTTGAAGGCGGTGCGCGCCGCCGTGGACTTGGCGCTCATGGCGCTCAGCTCCGAGGCCACCACGTCCTCGCCGCGCCAGCTCTGCACGGCGCGGTCGAACAGCGCCGCAGCGGCGTCGATCTGCATCTTCACCTCGCCCACCCGCAGCTGGGTGTAGGGGTCGTTACCCTTGTTGCGCCCGCGCTGATAATCCAGATACCAGTCGAACAAGCCTTCGGTAGTCCCCAGGTAGTTGGCCGCGAAGCCCAGGTGGAAACGCCCTTGCCAGCGTTGGCGGGCAAAAGCGCCGGGCTCGCCGAGCAGGTGGTTGTCCGGCACGAAGACGTTTTCCAGGCGCATGATCGGGCTGCGCGCGGCGCGCATGCCGTGGGGCTGGTACCAGGCGTCGTCCCAGGTCACACCGGGCATGTCCGGACGGATCAGCATCATCTGCAGGTTGTCCAGATAGCCTTCCACGCCATCGAGCGCCACCGAGGTGATGATCAGGTCGGCGATAGTGCCGTTGGTCACGAAGTTCTTCACGCCGTTGACCAGCCAACCGCCATCGACGCGCACGGCGCGGGTCTTCATCTCGTACATGTTGATGCGGCCCGGCTCGCTGCCCACTGCCGAGAAGATGCTGAATTTTTCCAGTGCGGGTTTGACGAACAGCTCGATCTGCTCCGGGGTACCGACGGTCTCCAGCTGCCACAGCGCGTGGTTGTGCAACTGGAAGCAATGGCCGGTGGCGCTGTCGGCTCGGCAAATGGTGCGCAGCATGTTGAGGAACAACTCCGGCTGCGCACCCTTGAGGCTACCGTCCGGGCCGCCCAGGGCCCGGGAATGAGTGACGTGCAACAGGCCCTTGGCGTGCAACGCCTGCAGGCTGGCGGTGGGCGCTACACCGTCGCGATCGGACTGCGCGCCGACCTCGCGAAAGCCTTCGGCCAGGGCCAGCAGCTGCGGGACTGCATCGTTGAGTTGCAAATAATTGGACATGACAGATTCCTGGTAAAAGGTGGCCGCTCAGCTGTGCAGCACTGAAGGGTGAAAGAGGGAGTCGACCGCCAATGGCGCTGGCAGCAGCGCCTGATCCACCAGGTAGTCGATGAACCATTGCAGGTTGTCGCGATTGGCCTTCAGGCCGCTGGCGAACAGCTGGTCGCCGAAGTCGGCGCAGCTCTGCTGCCAGGCCAGGCGGCCCAGCGGCATGGCGGTGTAGGCGTAGTCTTCATAGGCATGGCGGGTCTTGTGCTGGGCATCTTCCCAGGCGTGCAGCAGATACTGAGGCAAGGCGGCGAAGCGCTCGGCCACGTCCTCGCGAATCGCCAGCACATGCATGGCCGGGAAACACCGGCGCTCGGCGAAGTACGCCAGGCACTCGGCGCGCTGATCGCTGAACAGCGGGCGAATACCGCCCTGCCCTTCGAGTACGGCGCGTGGCGGGCGCGGATCGATATAGGCATCCACCGCGCCGTCGAGGAGCATCTGCGCGCCTTTGCTCCCGGCCGGCATCGGTTGCAAACGCACCCGCGAGTCGGCGAAGGCGATCTGTTCGGCGCCCTCCACTACCCAGTGGATGTCCTGCCAGTCGACACCGTGACGGGACTTCAAATCGCCCTTGGCCAATACCGACAGGCTCACCTGCCAGCCACGGATCGCCACGCGCCGGCCACGCAGATCGGCCGGTGTTTCGACACCGTTGCCGGCCTTGACGTAGATATGGTTGGCGCTGAACAGCCGACGCGGGAACACCGGCACTGCGGTGAACGCCGCGCCACGGGCCTTGGCCATGATGTAGGAGGCCAGCGACACCTCGGCCACTGCGAACTCGCCGTCGCGCAGCATGCGGCCATGGCGGTCGAGGCCGTCGCGCCCGGGGCTGCTCATGCCGACGTCCAACGCCTGCAGGTGAAAGCCCTCGGCGTGCGGCAACCAGCCGAGGAAGAACGGCAGGTGCCGATCGAAATTGGCCAGGGCGATGGTCAAAGGCGTGCTCATGCCGTCACCTTGCCGATCCGCAGGGCGGTCATTGCAAAGCTTCCTGGGCCAACTTGGTGGCTTGCAGCGCCTTGTCGGCATTGGCCTCGGAGTTGAAGGTCAGGCCTTTCTGGAAGCCCTCGGCGGTCAGCGCGCTGGCGGCCAGGCCGGGTTTGACGTCGGTACGGCGCGAGTTGACGAAACCGCGCGCTGCCCAGTCGGCCTGGGCCGGTTGCGCCAGGAACCAGTTGACGAAGACCTTGGCGGCATTGGGGTGCGGAGCCTGATGCATCAGCGCAATGGCGCCCCACCCCGGCGTCCAGGCCGTGCGCTCAGGCGGCGTCTGCAGGGCCTGGACCGATTCGGCCAGGCCTTGATCCTTGAGCGAGGCGACTTCCGACGGGCTCAGCCCCGAGGTGATCGGATAGGCGCCTTGGGCGACCCAATCCTGCAACTGGCGGTTGCTCGAAGCCAGGACCGGTTGCTGCTGAGTCAGGAACTGGCGAGCCTTGTCGGCGCCCAGGGTGGTCTGCAGCAAGGTGATCAGGTGGCCGCTGCCACGGGTGCGCGGGTCGAGAATGGCGATCTTGCCCTTCCATTTCGGATCGAGCAGGTCTTCCAGGCTGCTCAGTTCGCTGACCGGTACCTTGCTGCGGTCGATGTTGACGTTGTTCTGCTTGCCTGCCTGGAACGCGTACACATAGGCCTGCTGTTTGTCGAGAAAGCCGGCGGCGAACCCACCCAGCCAGTTCTGATCGGCCAGCACCGCGGGCTGGGTGATCAGCGGACGGATCGGGTCATACCAGCCTTCTGGCAACTGCTGGGTGAACGCCGAGCCGCTGAAGCCCTGGATGGTCAGGTCCCAGAGGTAACGATTGACGCGACGTTCGTTGCGGATGCGCGCCTCGAACTCCGGCGAGCTGACACCGGTGTATTCCAGGCGAATCTTCGGGTAGGCCTGCTGGAACTGCTCGATCGCCTGGCGGTAGGGCTGGATGGCCGGGCCGAGCAAGGTCAGCGAACCTTCCTTTTCGGCGGCCGCCACCACCTGATTCCAATCTTCGGCCTGGGCCGCCGCGCTGAGTGTGGCGCCCACGAGCACGGCGGCGCTGATCCATGTTGATTTGAACATCGGTCTATTCCTGCTGAGCCAGCGCGCTGGCGTGGGGATGATGGGTAAAACGGATGCCGACCGACTGCCCGGGCGGCGTCAGCGATTCACGCGACTGATAGGCCATGAGCCACTGGGCGTCGTCGAGTTGCACGTAGGTCTCGAAGCGATCACCGGCAAACACGCTATGGCTGACCCGGCCGTGCAAGCTCGGCGCAGGCTCGGCAGTGGCGTCGAGCAGCACGTGCTCGGGGCGAACCAGCACAGCCAGCGCGGCATCCACGGGCGCATCCGGAACCGCGCCGAGGCGTACCTGCACGCCGCCGACATTGGCATGCAGGCGGTCGCCCATCAGCCGCCCGCGCAGCTGCGAACCGCGCCCGACGAAGCCCTGCACGAACGCCGTCGCGGGCCGATCGTGGATCTGTTCGGCAGTGCCGATCTGCTCGACGCGCCCGGCGCGCAGCACCGCGATACGGTCGGACAGCGCAAAGGCGTCGTCCTGATCGTGGGTCACCAGCACCACGGTCAAGCCCAGGCGCTGCTGCAGGGTCTTGAGCTCCTGACGCAGCTGCTTGCGCAGGTTGATATCCAGGTTGCTGAAGGGCTCGTCGAGCAATAGCAGCTTGGGGTCGCCGACCAGCGCGCGGGCCATGGCCACCCGTTGCTGTTGACCGCCACTGAGTTGATGGGCCGGGCGCTGCGCGTAGTCCTCCAGGCCCACGCTGGCCAAGGTGGCGAGCACCTTGGCGTTGAGCGTCTGGCGATCCACGCGGCGATGGCGCAACGGGTAAGCAACGTTGTCGAACACGCTCAGGTGCGGCCACACCGCGTAGCTCTGGAACACCAGGCCGATGCCGCGTTTCTGCGGCGCGACCAAGGTCTTCTGTGCGCTGTCGAACCAAGGCTCGCCCGCGAAATACAGCGCGCCCTGATCGGCCTGCTCGAGGCCGGCCAGAATGCGCAGCAGGGTGGTCTTGCCACAGCCGCTGGCGCCCAGCAGGGTGAATATCTCGCCGCTGCGGATATCCAGGCTGAGGTCGTCCAGCACGGGCTGACCGCCGAAGGCTTTGGTGATGTGTCGAATTTCCAGCATGACTACCTCTGGCCTTGTGGCAGGCGTTGAGCATCGGGGCGGTGTGCGTCGGTGCGATAGCCCAGACGCCGGGCGATCAGCGCCGCGACGATGGCCATCACGGCGATCAGCACGCCGACCACCGCCGAGGCTTCGAAACGGCCCTCGGCGATGTATTCCAGTTGCAGCATCGACAGCGGCTGGTTATCGCTGCTGACCAACAGCGACAGGTGGCTGATATCCCGCGCCGCGGAAATGAAGGCCATCACTGCGACCACCACGATGGAGCGCGCGCACAGCGGCATGACGATGCTCAGCACCGCGCGCCAGGCCGACGCGCCGCTGATCCAGGCGGCCTCTTCGAGCTCCTGGCTCAGTTGCAGCAACTGGCTGCGAATCAGCTGCACGCCCAAGGTGATGGACGCCAGGGTCACAGTGACGATCAGGCTCAGGGTCGAGCCGTACAGCCAGTTCAGGCCGCTGTGCAGGATCAGCCAGAGCATCGCCAGCGACGCCAGCACCCCGGGGATGCTGAACGGCAGCCACGACGCCAACTCCAGCAGCGCCCTGCCCGCCCGGCGCGAGCGCACGATGGTGTAGGCCACCGCCAGGCTCAGGGCTGCGGTGAGCAGCGCGCTGCCGGCGGCGATCACCAGGGTGTTGCGCACCGCGCCGAGAAAGATCGGGTCACCCAGCACGCTGTGCCAGTGATCCAGAGTCCAGGGCTGGCGCAGATTGAAAAAACCGAAGCGGCGCATCAGGCTGCTCAGCAGCAGAAACACCAGGGGCACCACGGTCAGCACCAGGGCAAAGGCGCCCACCAGCACGGCCAACGGCCAGCGCCAGCGCCCCAGCGTCATCACCGTGGGCCGCGCCTGACCGGACACAGTCACATGCTGGCCACCGCTTGCGCTGCGCCGCGACAGCCACGCCAACACCATCATCACCACCACGATGAGAATGCCCAGCGCGAAGGCACTGGCGAAGTTGATCGGGTCGTAGCGGGTCATGTCGTAGATCAGCGTGCTGTAGACGTCGATACGCTTGGGCGCGCCCAGCACCAGTTCGATCTCGAAGGATTCCAAAGCGCGGATCACGCCCATGATGGCGGTCACCAGCAACGCCGGTTTGAGCAGCGGCAGCGTGACCTTGAGCAGCGCCTGCAGGCGGTTGTCGCCGGCCATCAGCGCGGCTTCTTCATAACGCGCGTCCATGCTCTGGAACGCCGGAGTGAGCATCATGATCTTGGCCGACACGGTGGTGGTGATCAGGTGCGCGAAGACGATTCCGCCCCAGCTATAGATGTTCAGCGGTGCCTGGGCAAGGCCGAAGGTCTGCATCAGCCAGCGGTTGATCAGGCCGTTGTTGGGGTCGAGCAGCAGCGTCCAGCCCTGCACCACCGCCAGCGCCGGCAGGAAAAACGAGACCCAGAAGGCGAACTCCAGCCAGCGCCGCCCCGGCAGGTCGGTACGCCCCAGCAACCAGGCGATGCCGATGCTCAGCGGCAGAGCAATGGCTTGGCTGACCAGGGTCAGGCTCAGGGTATTACCCAGCGCCGAGAGGATGCGTGGCTCGCGCAGCAGGGTGCGCCAGCCTTCCAGGCTCCAGCGGCTAGCGCCTTGCAGTTGGCTTTGCAGGCTGCCTTGCAGCATGGCCACCAACGGCAGCACGGTGAATGCCAGGAACACCAGCACCAGCAACGCGTGCAGGCCGGCTCGCCAAGGCCAGCGTGCAGGGACACGGGGCCGAAAGCGATGGGTGGCGATCTTGTGACTGGCGGTCATCGTACGGTCTCGATGGCGCTGCCAGTGATGTCGTGCAGACTCGGCGTACCAAGGCCTGCAACAAGAACGACGGGAACACGTTTGCTCAACGGAAAACTCCACGGCTGGCGATAGCAGGTGACCAGAGCGTTCCGTTGTCGAATAGGCTGAAAAGGTCGGTGTCCGCGGGGGACAGGTGGCGACTCTAAGGAAAATTAATTTTTTTCAAAAGAATTGATTTGTTCTTAGGTTATGCGATTTTTGCTGGATAACACCTCCGAGTTTTCAGGCAGAATGCCGCCCTGTAGCGCCTCTACCCTCACCATTCGCCAAGGACCGTGCTGATCGATGAGCAAGACCACAACCACGATGGGCGTCATCGAAACCGTCTACCAGCAGCTGCGCGTGCGCCTGGTCACCGGCCAGTTGCGCCCGGGCCTGCGCCTGAAAATCAGCCAGATGAGCGAGGAAATGGACGTCAGCACCGGCGTGGTGCGCGAGGCCCTGACGCGCCTGAGCGCCGAGAACCTGGTGGTCGCCACGCCCCAGCGCGGCTTCAGTGTGGCGCCGATGTCGGCCGCCGAGCTGCTGGACATCACCCGCACGCGCATCGACATCGAAGGGCTGTGCATCCGCCGCTCCTTGAGCCAGGGTGACATCGAGTGGGAATCGGCAGTGGTCGGCGCCTACCACCGGCTGATGCACACCCCGGCCCGCGACGGCCATCGCCAGGCCTTGCCATCGGCCGCCTGGTACGGGGCGCACAACCATTTTCACGACACCATCGTCTCGGCCTGCGACAGCCCCTGGCTGCTCAAGCTGCGCGAGCAGTTATACGTGCAGGGCGAGCGCTACCGGTTGATCGCCGCTTCGATGATTCACCACGACGAGCGCGATCTGGACCACGAGCACGAGCAACTGCTCGACGCCATAACGCGCCGCGATGCCGACCTCACCGTGCGCCTCATCGAAAGCCATTTTCTTACTACCGCCCAGGGCCTGTTGAAGCGCGGCGCCGATCTTTGGCTGGACGAGGCCACCTGATCGCAGCCGGGCCGATCAATCGCCCGGCGGTTCCCTGCTCGGTGCGCGCCCACCTTGCAAGCAGGCATTAAAAAGCCGCCAAGGTAACCCCCAGGCGGCTCGATCATGACGACGACACGTCAGTTGAATTGCGTCACCAGCTTGGTATTCAGATACGCCTCGATCGCTTCCGTCCCGCCTTCCGAACCATAGCCGGAATCCTTGATCCCACCGAACGGAACCTCCGGCAGACCGATGCCCAGGTGGTTGATCGACAGCATGCCGGCCTCGATGCCGTAGCTCAGCGCATGAGCGGTACGGGTGGAGGTGGTGAAGGCATAGGAGGCCAGGCCGTAAGGCACGCGGTTGGACTCGGCGATGGCTTCTTCAACGGTATCGAACGGCACCATCAGCGCCACCGGACCGAAGGGTTCGTCGTTCATGATGCTCATGGCCGGGGTCAGGTGGGACAACACGGTAGGCTGGAAGAAATTGCCCAGGCCTTCACCCGCCTTGCCGCCCAATTCAACCTTGGCGCCCTTCTCGACCGCCTCGCCCACCAGCTTGGTCAAGGCCCCGACACGCCGGTCATTGGCCAGCGGGCCCATGGTCACACCGGCGTCCAGCCCGCCACCGACCTTGATCTGCCCGGCCAGCGCCACGAACTGCTCGACGAACTGTGCATACACCGAACGCTGCACCAGGATGCGTGTCGGCGACACACAGACCTGCCCTGCGTTGCGGAACTTGGCAGCGACCAGCACCTTGGCGGCGTTCTCCAGGTCGGCATCGGCGAAAACGATGGCCGGCGCATGACCGCCCAGCTCCATGGTCGCGCGCTTCATGTGCTGGCCGGCCAGCGCCGCCAGTTGCTTGCCCACTGGCGTGGAGCCGGTAAAGGTGACTTTCTTGATCACCGGATGAGCGATCAGATAGCTCGACACCTGCGCCGGATCGCCATAGACCAGGCCGATGACGCCCGCAGGCACACCCGCATCGGCGAAGGCACGGATCAACTCGGCCGGCGATGCCGGGGTTTCCTCCGGGGCCTTGATGATGATCGAGCAGCCCGCCGCCAGTGCTGCGGACAGCTTGCGCACCACCTGGTTGATCGGGAAGTTCCACGGCGTGAACGCGGCGACCGGGCCGACCGGCTCGCGGATCACCTTTTGCTCGACGTTGGGGCTGCGGCCGGGGACGATGCGACCGTAGGCGCGACGGCCTTCTTCAGCCATCCAGTCGACGATGTCCGCTGCCGAAGTGACTTCGGCCAGGGATTCGGCCAGTGGCTTGCCCTGCTCCTGAGTCATGAGGTTGGCGATGGCCGGCTGGCGCTCGCGCAGCAGCTCGGCGGCCTTGCGCATGATCTTGTAGCGGTCGAAGGCACCGACCCGGCGCCAGGCGGCGAAGCCCACTTGCGCCGCCGCCAGGGCCTCGTCGAGGTCGGCTATATCGGCATGGGCGACGGTGCCGATGGCCTCGTTGTTCTCAGGATTGAGGACGCGGATGCTGCGCCCGTCCTTGCTGTCACGCCAGGTGCCGTTGATGAAGAGCTGTACGTTGGGATACATCGCTACCTCGACTTGGCTCGCTATCAGCCATTGGGTGAGTGTTCAAGCTGGCCGGACATAATAGGGGTATATACCCTCATTATCCAGCCCATTATTGATGACGCGCATTTTCGGGCGATACCTACCCGCACCCGAACCTGGGTTGCCGGGAGCGCCTTCAGACCTCGCTTAACGCCTTCACCTGCGCCGGGCTGAGTGTCAGCGCCGCCGCCTTGGCGAAGCTTTCGACCTGAGCCACGCTGGTGGCGCTGGCGATGGGCGCGGTCACACCCTCGCGGGCGATCAGCCAGGCCAGAGCGACTTCCGCTGGCTTGGCGCCATGCTCGGCCGCCACCCCGTCCAGCACATCGAGCAGCGCCAGGCCGCGCTTGTCCAGATACTTGGCAATGCCCTGCCCACGCTTGCTCTGGCCCAGGTCATCCTCGCTGCGGTACTTGCCCGACAGAAACCCCGACGCCAGGCTGTAGTAGGTGACCACGCCGATGTGGTTGGCGATGCAGGTATCACGCAGGGCGCCGTCAAAGCTGCCGCGGTCGTACAGGTTATACTCCGGTTGCAGCACCTGATAGGCCGGCAAACCCTGCGCCTTGGCCACCTTCAGCGATTCCTGCAGCTGCGCGGCATCCAGATTGGAGGCGCCCACCGCGCGGATCTTGCCGGCCTTGAGCGCGGCTTCATAGGCGCCGAGGGTTTCTGCGAAGGGTGTGTGCGGGTCGGGCCAATGGGAGAAATACAGGTCGATATGGTCAGTGCCCAGGCGCGCCAGCGAAGCGTCGAGCGCCGTGGGGATATAGCGGCTGGACAGGCCCTTGTTGCCCTCCCCGCCCATGTCGGCGCCGACCTTGGTGAAGATCGCGACCTTTTCGCGCGCGCCGGGGCGCGCCTTGAGCCAGCGGCCGATGATGGTTTCGGACTCGCCGCCCTTGTTGCCGTCGGCCCAGGCCGAGTAGACGTCGGCGGTGTCGATGGCGTTGAAGCCATGGTCGACGAAGGCGTCGAGCACGGCGAAGCTGGTCTTTTCATCGATGGTCCAGCCGAACACGTTGCCGCCGAACACCAACGGGGCGATGTCGATACCGGTATTGCCAAGTGGACGCTTGTGCATGTCGCTCTCCTTGAACGAGGGATTGAAATCGGCAGGTATGAAACCTGACGCCATGGTGCGCCGATGGTTCGCTGCGCCTGGATGAAATCTGCTTTCAGGTTCAGCTCGAATATTGCAGCGATTTTACCGACCTCTTCGCGAGCAAGCTTTGCTCCCACAGGCTTACGACGCCGGAATTGGCGGCACTGTGGGAGTGATTTCAACGCTGCAGCACGCCGCTTACGCTTTGAAATCGACGAACCACTGACTCAACGCCTCGATGAACAATCCCACCTTGCGCGATTGCGCCGAGCGCACCGGGTGTATCGCGTAAAAGGACACGGGCTCCGGTTCATGGCCGTCGAGCACCGTGCACAGGCGGCCACCGGCAACATGGGCAGCAACCTCCCACCAGGACTTCTGCGTCAGGCCGAGGCCCTGCAGCGCCCAATCGATGGGCAGCTCGGAGTTGCTCGATACCAGCGCGCCGTCGACGCGCCAGGTCTGCGCCTGCGCGCCACGACCAAAGCGCCAGTCGGCATGAAAGTGCCCTTCGTGATTGAACAGCAGGCAACGGTGCCGGTGCAGATCCGCCGGGGTCGCGGGCGCTCCAGCGTCGCGCAGATAGGCCGGGCTGGCCACCACTACTCGGCGCGTGTCGAACAACTGGCGCCCGGTGAACTGGCTGTCGATCAGCGGGCCGCCACGCACGGCGATATCGAAGCCCTCACCGACGATGTCACTGAAGCGGTCGTCGAGGGTCAAGTGCACCTGTATCTGCGGATGCACCTGGCAGAAGGCGCCGACCAGAGGCGCAATATGGCGCCGTCCCAACGGCCCCGGTGCCGTGACCCGCAATGGACCGCGGGGCGCCACGCTGGCCTCCAGCACCAGGGTTTCCAGCGCGGCGATGTCGGCGACGATGGGCTGCGCGCGTTCGAGATAGAGCTGCCCGCTCTCGGTGAGCGTCTGACGGCGGGTGGTGCGGTGCAGCAACTTCACGCCCAGGCGGGCTTCCAGGGCCTTGACCCGGTCGCTGACTACCGAGCTGGCCAGCCCCAGGCTGCGACCCGCCGCAGAGAATCCGCCCTGGCGGACGACCTCGACGAATACCGCCATATCGGAAACTTCATGCATGGCAATTGTCCGGATTTTCGGAAAGACATTCCGAGAATATCCGGTTTCTACCTGAGTCGCTGTTGCCGATACTGATTCCTTACCGAACAGGAGATCGCTCTATGGCCTTGAATCGCCGCTTCGCCTTGCCGTTGTTGACCCTCGCTGCCGTGCTCGGCGCCGACGCCGCCAACGCCGCCAGTACCACGCCGCCACCCTTGATCACTACCCAGAAGCTGCCCTGGCAGACCGCCGAACAGCTGGCCAGCAAGGCGGTGCAGATCTGCGCGGCAAGGGGCTATTCGGTGACGGCCGCGGTGGTCGATCCGTCCGGGCACGAGCAAGTGGTGATCAAGGGCGACACGGTGCCGTTGCAGTCGTTGTCGGTGTCGTACCGCAAGGCTTACACGGCCTATTCCTATGGCCAGGCGTTCGACAAGAACAGCACCAGCGAGCTGATCGCTGCGCATCTGGACGGTCCTAGCAATGGCGCGCTCAATACCGTACCCGAGGTGCTGTTCATCCCCGGCGGCGTGACCTTGCGCCGCGCCGATCACCAGGTCATCGGCGGGCTGGGGGTGTCGGGTGCGCCGGGAGGCGACAAGGATGAAGCCTGCGCCAGCGAAGCGGTGAAAGCGATGCAGGCGTCGTTTCAATAGCACTACTTGGAGTGCCTGATATGGCCGCTTCGCGAGCAAGCTTTGCTCCCACAGCCGTACACCGTTGCAACGCCGTACACCTGTGGGAGCAAAGCTTGCTCGCGAAAGCGTCCTGGTTGACCAGCCAGCCGACCGGCCTAGACCTTGAACTGCCTCAACAAGCCATTCAACTGCTCACTCAAGCCCTTGAGCTGCAAGCTCGCCACGTTCGATTGCTCCGCCGCCAGCGCCGCGTTGCGTGACAGCTGCGCTGCCTGGGTGACGTTCTGGTTGATATCCTCCACCACGTGGGACTGCTGCAAGGTCGCACTGGCGATCGACGCGTTCAGGCCGTTGATATTGCCCAGCGCGTTGCGAATCGACGTCAGGCTGTGGCCCGCCAGCTCCGCCTGTTCAATGGTCAATTGCGAGGCCCGGCTGCTGTCGCCGATCACCTTCACCGCCGCATCGGAATGAGTCTGCAGGCGCTCGATCATGCTGTGGATTTCGGCCGTGGACTTCTGTGTGCGCTGGGCCAGCAGCCGCACCTCATCGGCCACCACCGCAAAGCTGCGGCCCTGATCCCCGGCCCGGGCCGCCTCGATGGCAGCGTTGAGCGCCAGCAGGTTGGTCTGCTCGGCAATCGAGCTGATCACTTCCAACACGCTGCCGATCTGGGTGCTCTCGCTGGCCAGCGTGCGAATCACCCCTACCGCTTGATCGATGGTCCCGGACAAGGCGCCGATCTGGCGCAGGCTGCTGTCGATATTGGCCTGCCCCTGCTGCGCCTGGGATTGCGCGTCGCGCATCTCGCTGGCCGCATGCTCGGCGTTCTTGGCCACATCCTGCACGCCATAGGTCACTTCGTTGACCGCCGTCGCCACCAGTTCCATCTGCTCGGATTGCTGCTGACTGCGCACCTGCGCCTGATCGGCATTGCTGCCCAGCTCCAGCGACGCCTGGCCCAGGCCTGTGGCCGATTGCTGCAGCTCGCCGACCACCCGCCGCAGCTTGGCGGTGAAGCCGTTGAAATGCCGCGCCAGTTGGGTGACCTCATCATTGCCTTCGGTGGCCAGGGTGCGGGTCAGGTCGCTCTCGCCACTGGCGATATTGGCCATGGCCTGTACGGTAGTGTTGAGCGGGCCGAGAATGCTGCGCGAGATCACCACCAGCAGCGCCATCATCACCAGAATGATCACCAGGCTGATGGACGCGGCCTTCCAGACTTGCTGGCTGAACTCCGCCTGCACGTCGTCGACATACACACCCGAGCCGATGATCCAGCCCCAAGGCGCGAACAGGCTGACGTAGGAGGTCTTGGCCACGGGCTCGCTGGCACCGGGCTTGGGCCAGCGATAGTTGATCATCCCCGCGCCCTTGTTCCTGGCCACGGTGACCATCTCGTTGAACACCTGGAAGCCGTCCGGATCCTTGATACCCGACAGATCCTGGCCAACCAGCTTGGGGCTGGTCGGGTGCATGATCATCACCGGGCGCAGGTCGTTGATCCAGAAGTAGTCCGTCTGGTTGTAGCGCAGCGCGCGGATGGCTTCGATAGCCTGCTGCTGGGCCTGCTCGCGGGTCAGGGTGCCGGCCTTTTCGAGGCCCTGGAAATACTCCAGCACGCCGTTGGCGGTCTGCACCACGTGCATGGTCTTCTGCGCCTTGGCGTCGTACAGGTCGTCGTGAATCTGCTTGAGCATGGCCCCGGACATCACCACCAGCATCAATACCGCGACAACCAGGATGAGCCAAAGCCGTCGACTGATGGAAAGACTGCGCATATTCATGACCCCTCGATCAAATTATTGCTTTTGTTATGGGCATAGCAGCTTGGCGCACCAATGCGCGATCACTCAAAGGCTGTCGGCAGCGATCTGGCAAAGCTTGAATGGCATCGACGAACTGTGCGCGACTACGGCACAAGTGTCCTATCCAGCAGTGTAGTGCCCTAGCGGCTGGCTGCCCGAAGGCGTCAGACAATGCGCGAGCATATCCAGCAACGCCCGCACCTTGGGTTGCATCTCGCGGCTTTTGAGCCACACCAGATTCATCGGCAAGCCATCGGTGGCCAGGTGCGGCAACACCTCGACCACGCTGCCGTCCTGTAAGTGCCGGGACGCCAGCCAGGTGGGCAGTTGGGCGATGCCCTGGCCGGCCAGCACTGCCATCAACTGCCCCTCGCCATCGCCGACCGCGATGCGCGCCGGCATCACCCGCCGCTCCATCTCCCCCGGCTGCGCGCCAGCGAAATACCAGGGGTTGGCCATGCCGTTGCCGTCGCCGTAGACCACGCAGCTGTGCTGTTCCAGATCGCGTTCGCCCAGAGGCTCACCGCGGACTTGCAGGTAATGCGGCGAGGCACAGAAGATCAAGCGCTGGGCGCCCAGATAGCGGTGCCCGAGGGCTGCGGGCCAGGCATCCGGGCCGCCGATGCGCACGACGATATCGATACCCTCTTCCACTGGCTGCACGAAGCGATCGGAAAAGGAAATGTGCGGCAGCAATAACGGGTGGTCGGCGACAAACCGCAGGATCGCCGGCAACACGTGCAGCCGGCCATAGGAGGCCGGCAGATCGATACGCACCCGGCCACGGGGCTCGGTGTTCTCGATATCCAGGGCCAGTTCGGCCTCTTCGAGATCGGCCAGCACCTGGGCGCAGGTGCGATAGAAGCTCGCGCCGGCGTCGGTCAGCGCCAAGCGCCGGGTGGTGCGCTGAAACAAACGCGCGCCCAAGCGCTGCTCGAGGCGGGCAATGCCCTTGCTGACCGCCGAACTGCTGAGGTTGAGACGCTCGGCGGCGGCGGTAAAGCTGCCCTGATCGGCGACACAGACAAACACATCGATGCCCTTCAGGCGCTCGGAGGTAAACATGGCGGGACCTATTAATGAATTTAATTCCATACATTCGGGCAAATATAGCCAAGATCCGCTTTTAATTCTTCAATAGACTCGCGTCACTTTCCATTCGAGTGCAATTGCAATGCAAACTTCTTCCACGGCCGACGCCACTTCCGTGCCGCGTGCAGGCAGCGGCCTGCAGATTCTGATCATGGCCGTCGCCGCGTTCATTATCGTCACCACTGAATTCCTCATCGTCGGCCTGCTGCCGGCGCTGGCCCGGGACCTGAACATCTCGGTGGCCCTGGCCGGTCAGGTGGTCACCCTGTTCGCCTTCACGGTCATGCTGTTCGGCCCGGTCCTCACCGCGCGCCTGGCCCACCTGGATCGCAAGAAGCTGTTCATCGGCATCCTGCTGGTGTTCGCCGCGTCCAATGCGCTGGCGGCGTTGTCGACCAATATCTGGGTACTGGCCCTGGCGCGCTTCATTCCGGCGCTGGGCTTGCCGGTGTTCTGGGGCACCGCCAGCGAGACCGCCGGGCAACTGGCCGGGCCGGGCAACGAGGGCAAAGGCGTGTCCAAGGTGTACCTGGGCATCAGCGCGGCGCTGGTGTTCGGCGTGCCGCTGGGCACCTTGGCCGCGGACACTGTTGGCTGGCGCGGCAGCTTCTGGATTCTGGTGGGGTTGTCGTTGCTGATCGCCGCGTTGCTGCAACTGTGCATGCCGACGCTGCCGGCCTCACCCGCCAAGGCCGAGGGCGAAAAGCAGACCGCGATTCTCAAGGATCCGCGTTTCCTCGCTCACGTGTTGCTGTCGATCCTCGCGTTCACGGCCATGTTTACCGCCTACACCTATCTGGCCGACATCCTCGAGCGCCTCGCGCACATCAGCCCGAGCCAGGTCGGCTGGTGGCTGATGGGCTTCGGTGCCGTGGGCATGATCGGCAACCAGATCGGCGGGCGCCTGGTGGACCGCACGCCGCTGGGGGCGATGGTGCTGTTTCTGCTTCTGCTCGGTGCCGGCATGCTGGCCGCCGTGCCGCTGGCCGACAATCGCATCGCCCTGGTGCTGGCGCTGATCGCCTGGGGCGTCGCCTACACCGCGCTGTTCCCGATCTGCCAGGTGCGGGTGATGCAAGCCGGCGCCAAGGCGCAAGCGCTGGCGGCGACCATGAACATCTCCGCTGCCAACGCCGGGATCGGCCTGGGCGCCATCGTTGGCGGCATGGGGATTGGCCACTTCGGCCTGCAGTCGCTGGGTCTGATCGCCAGCGCGATTGCCGCGGTAGGCGTGGTCCTGGCGCTGTTGATGATGCGCCGCAAAAGCTGATTCAGCCGCCGCGCTGGGCACCGACCTGATCGGCAATCTCGTTCCACAGGTGCATCGCCGCATAGGCCCGCCAAGGCCGCCAGGCGTCACTGCAGGCGGCCTGCTGGGCAGGCTTGAGCAGCGTCGGATGCTGGCGGGCGATGGCCTGCATCAGTACCAGGTCGCTGCCAGGCCAGGCATCGGTATCGCGCCAGGCACGCATGGCCACATACTCCACGGTCCAGGGACCGATGCCTGGCAGGGCCAGCAAGGCCTTGCGCAATGGCGGGATATCCTGCCCAGCGACTGAATCGATGATCAACCCATCCGCCACCACTTGAGCAAAATTCTGCAACGCCGCCACGCGCTTGCCGGGCATGCCGATCAAGCTCAAGTCTGCCGCCGCCAAGGCGGCGGGCGTCGGGAATTGCCAGGCCGCGAACTCATGACTCGGGCCCGCTGCCGGCCGCCCTGCCCGCGCGACCAGGCGCCCGGTGATGGTGGTCGCCGCCTTGACGCTGACCTGCTGGCCGACGATGGTCCGCACCACCAACTCGAAGGCCGACCAGGCACCGGGAATCCGCAACCCCGGCGCCTGGCTCGTCAACCGCTGCAGCCACGGGTCCTGACCGAGGCCATCGCGTACCTGCGCCGGGTCGGTGCAGAGGTCGAACATGCCCATCAGCTTGGCCTCCAGCGCGCCCAGATGGCGGCTGACCGGGCCTTCGAGCGTCGCAATCAAGCACGGCCGTTGCCCATCCTGGCGCACCCGCAGCAGGCCACTGTCGCCCTGCCACTCCAGAGTCCTGATGTAGCAGCCGTCCTCCACCGTTTCGACCCCGGCACTGGAGCGCCCGCCATAGAACCGCAGCATGCGTTGCCAATCGAAAGGCGCCTGGTACGGCAGCTCGATTTCATCCCTGGGCACAGCGACCACCTGCTTCATTCTTTGTCCTCAAAAATCCAGTGACTGCTGCCTCTTCGCCTGCTCGGCACTCAGCCACTTGCTGCGTTTGCCGGGCGCCCCGGTGCCTGGCCCCGGGGCGCCCTCGCCATATTCCACCGTCAACAGCACGTGCTTGGCCGGCAAGCCACCGGCAAACCCGGTCAGCTCCCCCGATGCACCGATCACCCGATGGCACGGCGCAACGATCGAGATCGGGTTGCGGCCGTTGGCAGCGCCCACCGCGCGCACGGCAGTGGGATGGCCGATCTGCGCGGCAATCTGCGAATACGTGCGGGTCTCGCCAAAGGGGATGGTCAACAGCGCCTGCCAGACTTTGCGCTGGAACGCGGTGCCGACGAAATCCAGCGGCAGGTCGAAGCGCTGCCGCTGGCCGGCAAAGTATTGCGTCAGTTGCTGTGCGGTCTCGTCCAGCACCGGGTGGCTGTCGACCGGCGTCAACTCGCCCAGACGCACCCGGTCGGGACGTTCGACTTCCCAGAGAATCGCCGCCAGGCCTTTATCGCTGGCGACCAGGGTGAGCACGCCGACGGGGGATGGCAGGGTCTTGCAGAGGTAGGCCATGGGCAAAAGGCTCCTGAGGCGACAGGCGATCAGATACAAAACGCAGCGATTTATAGCACAACGGTATTGTTGCGGCGCAGTCCGCTAGACATCCCCTCGTGCGCCCCATAGCCCCCGACGCCCGTACCGATGAGCGCTCGCCATGATCAGTGCCGCCATGAACCATGGGGCAATTCCACCTCTCGCTGCGCCGCCGCCAGCGCTTGCTTAAGCCCAGCCTTGCCGAACGCTATGCAGTAGGCCGGTTTGGCCCGTTCGAAGCGCCAGCTGTCATCCAGACTACCGGCATCCACCGCGTCGAAGCCGAGCTCATCCAGCAGCCCGATGACCTGATCCCGGGCGCCGGCATCGTCCGCCGCGATGGGTAGCGCGCGGCGGTCGGCGGCGCCGCTGGGGCGGCCATCCTGCAACAGATCCCGGGCCAGAATCGCGTTGAATACCTTGACCACCCTGGCCCCGGTCAGATGCTCGGCCAGCAGGCGGCTGGTGGTGGTTTCGAATCGGTCCAGCGCGGCGACATGACCGTCGCGCTCCGGGTAATAGTTGTTGGCGTCGAGCACCGTCTTGCCTTCCAGCCACTGCGCCGGGACGCTGCGGTACTGCTCGAACGGGATGGCCAGCAACACCATGTCGCCGAACCGAGCGGCCTGCTCGACCGTGCCCACCTGGCTGCCCGGCAGATCGCTCAACACGCTGCCAAGGCTCTGCGGTCCGCGGGAATTGCTGAGCATCACGTCATGCCCCGCCGCAAGCGCCAGATGAGCCACGCTGCGACCAATGAAACCTGCACCGATGATTCCGATTTTCATGTGATTTCTCCGCTGCTGAATACACCAGGGACTATGATGATTCGCCATCAGGCGTAGATAAATCGCCATCATCGACTTAGTCTCGTTACTCGGAGTAGTGAATCATGGACCGCCTGACCAGCATGGGCGCCTTTGTCATGGCCGCCGAATCCGGCTCCTACGCCAGCGCCGCCGAACGCCTGGGGCTGTCGGCGCAGATGGTCGCCAAGCACGTCGCCGCACTGGAGCGGCACCTGGGCGCGCGCCTGCTCAACCGCACCACGCGCCGGCAAAGCCTGACCGAGCTTGGCAGTGCCTATTACGAGCGCTGCAAGCACATTCTGAGCGAAGCCGAGGCCGCCGATTCGCTGGCCCAGATCATGAACGACACCCCACGCGGCAAACTCAGGATCACCGCGCCGGTGGCCTTTGGTTCCTATGTGCTGATGCCGTTCATCACGCAATTTCTGCGGCAGCATCCCGAGGTGGAAATCGACCTGCACCTGACCGATCGCTTTATCGATATCGTCGAGGAGGGTTACGAAGTGGCCTTTCGCATCGGCCCGCTGAGCAACTCCAGTCTCACCGCGCGGCCGCTGGCACCCTACCGACTGGCGGCCTGCGCGGCGCCGCGGTATCTGGCCGAGCGCGGCACACCACGCACCCCCGCCGACCTGCAGGCGCACGAGTGCCTGAGCTACACCTACTGGGCACGCCCGACCGAGCGCGAATGGCAATTCAGCCAAGGGGCTGAGCACTACAGCGTGAGGGTCAGCAGCCGCTTGCAGGTCAACGAAAGCAAGGCCCTGCTCACCGCCGCAGTGGACGGCTTCGGCATTGTGCTGGGGCCTGTGGACTTTCTCCAACCGGCGCTGCAGAGCGGCGAACTGGTGCAACTGCTCAGCGACTATGCGGCGCCGAGCCGCGAGATGCATCTGCTGTACACCGCCAATCGCCAGCGCACGGCAAAGCTGAGGCGGTTTATCGAGGCGGTGCTGGTGAGGTTTGGGCGCGGGTGAATTCAGTTAGACCGGACGGGCCTGTTCGACTACCTGAGCCCGGAACTTGATCGGCAAATCGCCAGGAGTGAGCACGTCGACCGTCACGCCTAGAAGATCTTCCAGCTCGGCCTGCAGCCCCTCAGAGCGCGCCCTGACGGCTAGCCGCCGTCTCTAAACCCCCGCCCCACCTATCCCGTCCAGCTCGCCCAGCACCTCGATCGGCAGCACCAACTCGGCCGCTGCCAGGTTCTCGCGCAGGTGAGCGACCGAGGAGGTGCCGGGGATCAGCAGAATGTTCGGCGCGCGCTGCAGCAGCCAGGCCAGTGCGACCTGCATCGGGGTGGCCTGCAAACGCAGTGCAACCTTGTTCAGCGCCTCGGATTGCAGCGGGCTGAAGCCGCCCAGCGGGAAGAACGGCACATAGGCGATGCCCTGCGCGGCCAGTTCGTCGACCAGCGCGTCATCGCCCCGTTGCGAGAGGTTGTAGAAGTTCTGCACGCAGACCACCTTGGCGATGCCTTGCGCCTGCCTGACCTGCGCGGCCGTGACATTGCTCACGCCCAGATGGCGGATCAGGCCCTGCTGCTGTAACTGGGCCAGCGCCGAGAACTGCGCTTCGAGGGACTCTTCCTTGGGTTCGTGCATGTTGCCCCAGGCGCGGAAATTCACCACGTCCAGCGCCTCGAGGCCGAGGTTGCGCAGGTTGTCGTGCACCGCCTGCACCAGCTCGGCCGGGCTTTGCGCGGGGTTCCAGGAACCATCGCTGCCGCGCATGGCGCCCACCTTGGTGACCAGGGTGAGGTCTTGCGGATAAGGCGCCAGCGCTTCGCGGATCAGCTGATTGGTGATGTGCGGACCGTAGAAATCGCTGGTGTCGATGTGATTGACGCCGGCCGCAACGGCCTCGCGCAATACAGTGAGCGCCGCCTGGCGATCCTTGGGCGGACCGAACACCTGGGGGCCGGCCAGTTGCATGGCGCCGTAGCCGACGCGGTTGACCTGACGGTCGCCAAGCTGGAAGTGCAGTGCATGGGGCATTTGAGTCTCCTGGGGACGCGCGGGATGTGAACACCCCGCCACTATAGGCGTTGACCCCCTGCGTGATAATGGAGTGAAATCGGCACGGGTTGTACGGGAGAGCGAACAATGAAAACCGATCTGCAAGACCTGCTGGCCCTGCGCGCCGTGGTGCAAGCCGGGGGCTTTCGCGAAGGTGCGCGACTCAGCGGCAAGTCCGCCTCCAGCCTCAGCGACGCCGTGCGCCGGGTCGAAACCCACCTGGGCGTGCGCCTGCTCAACCGCAGCACCCGCAGCGTCGCCCCCACCGAGGCCGGCAGCCGCCTGCTGGACCGCCTGGTGCCGGCGCTGGACGAAGTCGAAGCAGCGCTGGATGTGGTCAATCACTTTCGCGACCGCCCCGCCGGCACCTTGCGCCTCAACGTACCGGTCAGCGCTGCGCGCCTGGTGCTGCCGGCGATCATCACGCCGTTCCTCCAGGCCTACCCGGATATCCGCCTCGAAGTAGTCGCCGAAGAGAGCTTCGTCGACATGCTCGCCGCCGGTTTCGACGCCGGCATCCGCTACGACGAGCGCCTGGAGCAGGACATGATCGCCGTGCCCATCGGCCCGCGGGTACAGCGCTTCGCCGCAGCCGCCGCACCGGCCTATCTGGACCGCGCTGGCCGCCCGGAGCACCCCCGCGAGTTGCTCGATCACGCTTGCCTGCGCGGCAAATTCCCCAGCGGCAACGTACCGATCTGGGAGTTCGAGCGCGGCGCGCAAAGCGTTCGCATCGACCCCACCGGGCCGCTGCAGGTGAGCATCGGCAGCGCCGTCGACCTGGCCGTCGACACCGCCGTGCGAGGCCTGGGCGTGGTGTACCTGTTCGAAGACTGGCTGCAGCCCTACCTCGACAGCGGCGCCCTGGAACCAGTGTTGCAGGACTGGTGGCCGGCGTTCAGCGGGCCCTTTCTCTACTACCCTGGACGCAAGCATCTGCCCGCGCCATTGCGGGCGTTCGTGGACTTCATCAAGGAGCGCAACGAACCCTGAGCAGAAATGATAAACCCCGCGTGTGCGGGGTTTATCGGTAGCGATCAAGCGCGAGGGATCAGAGCGTCCACTTGAGCGAGAACATCAGGTTGCGGGGGTCGCCGTACTGGCCGGCGCCGCCGGATTTCGGGATCCCCTGCCAGTAGCGCGTATTGAAGACGTTGTTGAAGTTCACGCGGCCATCCCAATGCTCGTCGAACTTGTAGCCAGTCATCAGGCCGACGATGCCATAGGCCTTCTGATCGGCAGTGCCCGTCCCGACTCGGTTGAACGTCGCACTCTGCGCGAACAGATCCGCACCCACCCGCCACTTGTTCAACTCCCCAGGCAAGTTGTAGTTGGTCGCCAGTTTGAACAGGTGCTTGGGCTGTTCAGGTGCGAACAGCTTGCCTTCGTTGCTCTTGGTAGCGTCTTCGACGTACTGGCTGAGCACGTAGGTATAGGACGCGGAGAACTGCCAGTCGGACGTGAGGGCCCCCGTCAACTCGGCATCGATACCCTGGCTGCGGACCTTGCCCGCAGCGGCGTAGCACGCCTGGGGATAGGATGGGCAATTGATCTGCGGGTCCTGAACCGCGTAGGCGCGGTCTTTCTGAACCATGTCGAACAAGGCCACCGAGGCGTTGAGGGTCTTGTCGAAATACTCGCCCTTGATGCCAATCTCGTAGTTTTCACCCGACATCGGATCCAGCACGGTCTTATTGACGTCCAACTGGCTCTGCGGCTTGAAGATCTGCGTGTAGCTGGCATACAGCGAATAGGTGTCGTTGAGGTCGTAGATGACACCGGCGTACGGCGTCACTTCCTGACTCACGTTGTAGTCACCCGTCCCCGACCGGGCGTCGTAGTCGTACCAGCTGATACGGCTGCCGATGATGACGTGCAGCGGATCGAGCGGATTGAAACGGGCGACCGCATAGGCGGCCTTTTCGGTGGCCGTGTTGCGCAACTGCCATTTAGTCATGTCGACGCTGGGCTTGGCGATCGCGCTGTGATCCAAGTGATAGATGTCGATCGGCGTGCCATCGGTCCAGCCACCGTATTGGTCGAACTTCTCGCGCCGATAGCTCGCCCCCACCGCCAGTTCGTGCTCGCGTCCGAACAATTGAAACGGCCCCGATAGAGAAGCATCCAGGTTGGTCTGATCATCGCTGTCGATGTACTTGCCCGAATACTGGCTCCAGCCGGTGGCGGAGCTGTAGCCCGGATAGCTGGAAAAGGTGTCCGCATCGGCCCAGATCTTGGCGGCAGCCAATTTGCCGGTCCAACCGTTAGCGAAGCGGTGGGTCACATCGGTGAAGACACTGACGTTGTCCTTGTCCCAGTACGACCAGTCGTTGCTCAGAAAGGTCGAGCGCGCCAGGTGCAGGTCTTCACCGTTCGGCCCGCTGGGCAAGCCGCCCCAGTCCGAGGTGTTGTCGTCCCGCTGCTTGGAAGCGCCCAGGGTCCAGGTGGTGGCCTCGCTGAGGTCGGCCTCGAGAATGCCGTAGAAGGTCTGGCGCTGGTTCTCGCGCACGTCGGCGAAGCTGTGCTGGTCCTGATAGGCCGCGACCACGCGACCGCGCAGGGTGCCCGAGTCGTTGAGCTTGTTGGAGGCATCCACCTCGGTGCGATAGCGATCCCAGCTGCCGGCGCTGGTGGTGACGCTGACCTGCGGCGTGGCGGTCGGACGCTTGCGCACCAGGTTGAGGGTTGCCGCCGGGCTGCCGGCGCCGGTCATCAAGCCGGTCGCCCCGCGCACCACCTCGACGCGGTCGTAGATGCTCAAGTCCGCCGACGAGATCACGTCCTGGGTGTAGGTGCTGATGCTGGTCGGCAGCCCGTCGTACATGATGTTGTCGATCTTGAAACCGCGCGCCAGAAACTCCTGCCGGTCGGAGGCGGTCTTGTGCAAGGTCACCCCAGGCGCGAACTTGACCACATCGTTCAGGTCATTCATGCCTTGGTCTTCCATGCGCTGCCGAGTGATCACGCTCACCGACTGCGGCGTCTCGCGGATCGACAGATTGAGCTTGGTCGCGGTGTTCATTGAACCGGTGGTGTAGGACTTCGTACCTTCGGTGGTGGCGACACCGGCGAGGCTGGTGTCTGCGTTAGCGTTGATGTTGACACCGTCCAGGGTCACAGCTCCCGATGCCTGCTGCACCACGCGTACCGAATGGCCCTCCACGCTTGCGGTCAACCCGCTGCCCGCCAGCAACTGCTGCAAGGCCTGCGCCGGTTCCAGATCACCCCGCAGCGCTTGCGCCTGCTTGCCGGCCACGGTTTGCGGATCGAACGTCACCTGCAGGCCGCTGGCCTTGCCAAGCTGACTCAGAGAAGTCGCCAAGGGCTGGGCGGGCAGATCCAGATGAACAGGCGCTGCCGAGGCAGCGGTGGACAGACCGATCGCAACGGCTGCGGTCAGGGCGGACAGAACGGGACGGAGCATCTTGTGGTTCCTGAGCTAGGCAAAATGCACGTTGCCCCTTGGCGGAAACCGGCGCGCTAGACGTGCAGGTAGATGGCCAAGGGCTACGTGTGGGAGCGCAAATGTAACAAAATACTCAGGTTTGTAAATGGTAATTAGTCGCAAATGTTAAGTTTTCTGATTATTGCGCTTACATTCCAGACACGAAATATCGAGCCAGGCGGGAGCCGCGCTGCGCCAGACGACAAGCAAGACGTGAGTGTCGGATACCGCCGCAGCGGCGTGAGGCGGATCCTCGATCATCACGGCGCTATGGACGCGCAGATCGTGCCGGAGCAAATGGCGGCGATGGGCTTTGGCGGTCTGAATTTCGCCGCGTTTTTGCGACCACCGCTGACCACGGCAAGGGGGAGAGCCAGGAGGCGCGCAGCTAGATGTCAAAAGACACTGGCATTTGGTCGCAAAGTCGCCGCGTCACTTTGACGACCCTCGATCCCGCGCCTATACCAACACCTCCCTTCGCAAGAACAACAACAGGTGGTTTATGGAAAACCTCACACCTGGTCGTTCTCTGCCTCGCAGCCGCCCTGCATTCGACTCCTATGCATCCACGACCTTCGGCAACTGCTCGCTCTCGCCACTTACCGCGCTGCTGGTCCTGTCACTGGGCAGTCTGCTCAGCGATCAGGTCGAGGCCGCCGACAGTTGTCGGCGTGGCACCACGGTGATCAACGGGCCGGTGACCATCGGCTGCGTGCTGCTGGATCACGATGGGCTGTCGGTGACTTCGACCGGCAGTATCAATGTCGCCAACGGCTCAGCCGTGAGTATCAGTGATGCCGCCGCGCGCCAGGTGCTCAATCAAGGCACCCTCGCCGGCACCTTCGGCATTGCCATCGATGGTGGTGACGGCGTGGGCAAGCTCTATAACGCCGGTACCATCATCGGTGGCGTCACAGCGCTGCAGATCAGCAACAGTCGACTCAGCGGCGCGCTGATCAATTCCGGTACCCTGCTTTCGCCCACCGACGGCTACGGCGACACCATCGTCAAACTCGACCAGGTGGTGCTCGAACGCGGCTTTGCCAACAGCGGCACCATAGACGCGCGCAATGCCGAAGTCGGGCTGTCGATCCGCGACAGTAACGTCACCGGCAACATCGACAACAGCGGCACGGTGAATGGCGGCTCGGAGGCAATCATCATCGACTCGACCCAAGTCAACGGGTCGGTACGCAACACCGGAACTATCCAAAGCAGCTATGGCAACAGCTGGCAGATCCGCAATTCCCACGTGACCGGCAACGTCGTCAACAACGGCCTCATCAGCGGTTACTCGGAAATTTCCCAAAGCACCGTCGATGGCCGTTTCATCAACGCCGGGCGCTTGAGCGACGGCATCGACTCGTTCTCGATCTACCAATCGACTATCCGAGGAGGCGTCTATAACAGCGGTGTGATCTATTCCGGCGAGGGGGTGCAATTCAGGGACTCGGTGCTCAAGCGCTTTGAAAACACCGGGGTGTTTTCGATGAGTGAGGACGATTTGACCTTTCTGGACACCATCGTCCTGGAAGACCTGGTGAATCACGGCAGTATCGCTCCCAGCTCCGATGGTTTTGGCGGCCTGGCCCTGTATGGCGGCGATATCAAAGGCAAGCTGATCAACACCGGTACCATCGAAGGTGGCCTGTTCGGGCCCGCCCTGCGCACCGGTCAACAGGCGCGAATTTCTGGCGACCTGATCAACAGCGGGCGCCTGATCGGCGGGTATGGCGCCGACATGAGCGGCACCTCGATCGGCGGCGACTTCATCAATCGTGGGGAAATCACCGGCAACTTTCAGCAGTACGAACACCACGGCAGCGGCTTGCTGCTCAAGGACAGCAGCATCGGCGGCAACCTGCTCAACAGTGGCCTGATCAGCGGGCTCGAGCAGGGCGCGGCGTTCACCGACGTGCAACTGGCGGGCAACTTCACCAACCGCGGGCGCATCATCGCCGCGCAGGAGGCGCTCAACCTGACGGGCACCACAATTGCGGGGCGCTGGAGCAACTACGGCTATATCGGTACTGACCCCGATGCCGACGTGGTCGATCTGTCTACCGATGCCAACGGTATGACAGTCAGCGGTTCGACGCTGCAGGGCCGCGCCACCAACTTCGGCACCATCCGTGGCAGTGCCATCGGTTTGAGCGTGGTCGACAGCCAGTTCAGCGACGGCCTGGTCAATGCCGGGACGATCCGCGGCAGCAGCTATTCATTGTATGTGGACGACAGCAGTCGCCTCGACAATCTGTACATCGCAGGCAACGGCACGGCTCGAATGGAAGGCTGGGTGTACGCGCCGAACACCACAGTCACCTTGTACTCGGACGCCCGCTATCGTCTGCAAAGCAAAGACGTCTGGCAGGTCAAGACGCTCGTCAACCGCGGCGTTCTTGAGTTGGCGGCCCAGCCGCTGACGGGTGGAGCCTCGGCTACGTTATCGGGAGACTATGTGCAAAAACCCGGCGCCGTGCTGCGCACCCAGGTGCAGGATCTGGCCCATTACGGAACACTGACGGTCTACGGCGCCGCCACCCTGCCCAGCCAGGCGCGCATCGATGTCGACGTCGCCCAGGCGCGGCAACCCTTGAACACCAGCAGCCTGAACTACGTGCTGAGCGCCAACCAGTTGATCTCCGACGGCACCTTCGCGGTCACCAGCAACTCGGCGCTGTTCGACTTCGGCGCGCGCAAGGTCGATAACCGTGTCGACCTGCTGCTCACCACCAAAGCCACCAACGGTGTCGCCAGTGCCGCTCGCCAGGCGGGGATGTCGGCGTCGACCCAGGGGGCTGCGCGGGTCCTCGATCGGCAACTGGCGCTGGGCAGCGCCAGCACGCTCACGCCTTACTTCGTCAGCGCCACCAGCAGCGCACAAGTGGCGAGCAATCTGGCTCAGGCGCTGCCGCAGGACAACGCCGCACTGCGGGCCAGCCAGGCCACCCTGGCGTCGATCGGCTACGCGGTGAAGAACCGTCTGGATGACGTCACCGGGCTGAGCGCGCTGGGTGTCGCGAGCGGGCAGAATCCGTCGAGCAAGGCCATCAACGGCTTCTGGAGCCAGCCGTTCAGCTACAGCTCGGGCATGGGCAACAGCACGGTCGAGGGCGCCACCGGCACGGTCATCGGCTTCGACCTGCGCACCTCCGCGCAGCAGCGCAGCGGCTGGGCGTTCGCCTATGCCAATGGCGGCACCGGCTCGCTGCAGCCCAACGGCCAGCAACGCTCGCGCCTGGACCTGTGGCAGTTCCTCGGTTACAGCAGCTACAGCGTCGCGCCGGGGACCGAGCTGATGCTCTATGGCGGTGCCGGGCGCAACAGCGTGGACGCCGATCGGCGCCTGGCGATCTCCGGGGTCAGTGGCAGCGCCAAGGCCGAGTACGACAGCCTGATGGCGACCCTGGGCACCAGCATCGGCCATGCCCTGCAGTTGAGCGACAGTACGCGGCTGATCCCATCGCTGCGGCTGGACTACAACCACATCCATGACGGCGCTTACAACGAGCGCGGCAGCAGCGGCCTGGCGCCGTTACTGCTCAATGTGGCGGCGCGGGACACCGACCAGTTGATCGCCGGCTTCGATACCAAGCTGGAGCAGAACGTCACGGCGAGCACAAGGTTGCGGGTCAACCTGGGAGTCGGCTACGACCTGATCAACCGCCCGGCCAGCACCACGGCGGCCTTTGCCGGGGCCGCTCAGCAGCGGTTCCAGGTGACGGGCGAAGACACCAGCCCGTGGTTGATGCGCGGCGGCCTGGGCGTGGCCACGCGTTGGCGCAACGGCGCTGAACTGTCGCTCGACTACGACGCGCAGACGCGGATGGACTTTACCGATCAGGTGGCCTCGGTGCGGGCGAGCATGCCGTTTTAAGCCACGCACACCCGATTGCGTCCCTGGGCCTTGGCGCTGTACAGCGCCTGGTCCGCGCGGTGCAGCAGACTGTGCAGGTCCAGGTCGTCGTCATGGGACGCCGCCACCCCGAGGCTGGCGGTGATGCCACGAGCGCCCTCGATCTGCAGGCCGGCGAGCATCGACATCAACGTCCCGGCCATGCCCAGCGCATCATCGAGCGAAGTATCCGGCAGCAGCACGGCGAACTCCTCACCGCCGAGTCGGCCATGCACATCGACGGTACGGAAGGACTGAATGATCACCTTGCCCATCTGCTCCAGCACCCGGTCACCGACCTGATGGCCATAGGTGTCGTTGATCAGCTTGAAGTGGTCCATGTCGAGCATCACCGCGCACAGCGGCCGCTGCTGCGTGCGGCATTGGCCATACAGTTGCTGGGCGCGCTCGAAGAACGCCCGACGGTTGTTCAGCCCGGTGAGCTCGTCCATGCGCGCGGCCCGGGCGGACACCCGATGGGCCCACTCCATCTCGCGGGTCACGCGATAGGCTTTCTCCAGGGCATCGGCCAGACTCATGGTGGCGTTGATGACGAAGAAGGAGAACACCAACACCGCCACGGCGATGCTCAACTGCATGGTCGAGGGCTGCTGCAGCATCCACAAGGTGCACGGCAGCAAGACCAACGCGATGGCGGCCAGGGTCATGTAGCGATAGGGGGAGTAGCAGGAAACCGCGCTGACCGACATGCCCACCGTGAACAGCACCACCAGCACCTGGGTCAGCAGGTCGTGGGCCGGCATCAACGCCAGCGCGCCGCCGCCCCAGATGCCGGCGGACAGCACCAGGGTGATCCAGTAGGTACACTCCCAGCGCTGCGGGGTGCGCTCGCTTTCGGCGGTTCTGAAGTACACCACGAACATGGCGATGCGCAGCAATGCCGAGGCGCCGAGCAGCCCGAGCCAGAGCGTCGCGACCTGATGATCGAAGCGCTCCCAGCACAACCAGCAGAGCATCGACGCGGCAAAAAAACTGCCGAAGACTGCCAATACCGACTGCCGGAACAACTGTTGCAGTCGATCCGTTCGCACCATCTGCGCAATGTAGCCAGCCTGCGCGTGCTTGAGTTCGAGGCAATCCATCCGATGCGCCTGGCCTTGATACTGAGACAGCGGCCATTGTGGCACCTTGCCATTGCCCCGAACAACTACGCGGCGCCACTGTTTAGCGCACAAAGAGCGGGAATATCCCGGTTGGCAGGGACACTGCCAGCAGAGTCAGGGCAGCATCAGACCGGCGGCGCATAGCCCTCGAGCGTATCCGGCCATAGCGTCAGTACCTCGCAGCCGTCGTCCGTGACCGCCACCATGTGCTCCCACTGCGCCGACAGCGAGTAGTCCTTGGTGACCACGGTCCAGCCATCGGCCAGGGTTTTGACGTGGCGTTTGCCGGCGTTGAGCATGGGCTCGATGGTGAAGATCATTCCGGCCTTGAGCTTCATGCCCTGGCCGGGAAAGCCGTAATGCAGGATCTGCGGTTCGTCGTGATAGACCTTGCCGATACCGTGGCCGCAGTATTCGCGCACCACGCTGTAACCGGCGCCTTCGGCCACCGTCTGGATCGCATGACCGATGTCGCCCAGGGTGGCGCCTGGGCGCACGGTGCGAATGCCGGCGCACATGGCGTCGTAGGTGGTGTGCATCAGGCGCAACGCCTGCTC
Source organism: Pseudomonas sp. GW821-FHT01A09 (assembly GCF_058986725.1). Lineage (NCBI taxonomy): Bacteria > Pseudomonadati > Pseudomonadota > Gammaproteobacteria > Pseudomonadales > Pseudomonadaceae > Pseudomonas > Pseudomonas sp. GW821-FHT01A09. The sequence goes on along the minus strand of NZ_JBYSWB010000003.1, from coordinate 305,843 downwards.
GTCCGGCTGGCCCACCCAGTACATGCGGCTGGTGTCGCCGAACCAGCCATCCTTGACCACCGCCACATCGATGTTGACGATGTCGCCGTCCTTGAGCACACGGTCCGACGGGATGCCGTGGCACACCACTTCGTTGACCGAGGCGCAGACCGTCTTGGTAAAGCCGTGATAGCCGACGTTGCCCGGCACGGCCTTTTGTACTCCGACGATGTAGTCGTGGCAGATCCGGTCCAGAGCTTCGGTGGTGGCGCCGGCGACGACGTGGGGGGTGATCATCGCCAGTACGTCGGCGGCCAATTGCCCGGCGGCGCGGGACTGGGCGATTTGCGCGGCGGTGTTGATGACGACGGGGGTTCTCATTTCTGCCCCCCCACCAACGCCAGCAACGCAGGGCTCTGCCCCTCGGCGCACAACTGTGCCAGGTCGAGACCGCCGGCCAGTTCGGCGCGCACGAGCAGGCGGTTCAAAGCGCGATGATCGAGGTCGGGGAAGAGTTCGGCGAGCATGCCGATGCGCATCCAGTGTTCGGCCTGCGCGTTGATGGAGCGACTGAGTGCGTTGCTGGCGACGCGCAGTTTTTCATGCAAGTCGTCGGAGATTTTGACGATGCCCATGGCGGGGATACCCAATACGAAATATATACAAAACGTATATTACGTTTACCGGATACCCCTTGGCAATCGCACCGAGGATTTCAGCCCTTGTTAGGGTTCTTCGCCCTGCCCTGGCGGGCCTTGAAGCGCGGATTGGATTTGCAGATGACATAGATGCGCCCTCGGCGCTTGACGATCTGGCAGTCGCGGTGACGGTTCTTGGCTTCTTTGAGGGACGACAGGACTTTCATGGCAAGGGCTCCGATTAATATGTAATAACATAACACTAACAATAAAGCTCACTGCCCTGCAAGCGCGGCATCGATCAGCCCTCTCAGCGTTCTGTTTTAGGCAACGATAAACATAACTTCCAGTATTGGAGTGCGAGGCTGGGCATGCGCATACTGGCCCCGCACCCGATAAAACGCGGCCTCGGGCACCTGTTCGACGATGACCGTCAATCGCCATGAACGGCCCCTCGGCTCGCCATAAAAAAGATTCAGTCCGGCTCTCCGGACCTCCATGCCCGCCATGGATTTGCACACTGCCCTGGGCGCCAACACGCCCCCTGAAAAGCACAATAACTATTGATACGGCCGACAGGTCATTCAGCAGGCAAGGGGATCACCATGCAACACGCACACGCCGTAACGCTGGATAACAGCCAGGCTGTTTCCGCGACCGTAAAACTGTACATCTGGGCGGCGATCATTCTGATCGTGGCCGAATCCCTCGGTGCTGTCAGCATCCCCCTCGGCCCCGGCAAGGTGGTGCTGCTGCCGATGGTCTGGGCCCTGTTGCTGGGCGCCGCCGTGGGGATCGCCAGCAAGCGCATGCCGGGCACTATCGGTATCGACAAAGGTGCGCAGTTGCGTGCCGCCTCGATCCTGCAGCCGGCGCTGCTGATCTTCGTCGCCAAGCTCGGCCTGGTGGTCGGCGGCTCGCTGCCGGTGGTGTTCGCCTCGGGCTGGGCGTTGGTGTTCCAGGAGTTCGGTCACTTCGTCGGCACGGTGATTCTCGGGCTGCCGGTGGCGCTGCTGCTGGGCATCAAGCGCGAAGCGGTCGGTGCGACCTTTTCGGTGGGCCGCGAGCCGAGCCTGGCGATCATCGGCGAGCGCTACGGCATGGACTCCCCTGAGGGGCGTGGGGTGCTGGCCGAGTACCTTACCGGGACGCTGTTCGGGGCGCTGTTCATTGCCATCGTCGCAGGCTTCGTCACCAGCCTGGGGATCTTCCATGCCAATTCGCTGGCCATGGGTTCCGGCATCGGTTCAGGCAGCATGATGGCTGCGGCCGCCGGCGCCATCGCCGCCCAGCAGACGCCGGAAATGGCCAAGCAGGTGATGACCCTCGCCGCCGCGTCCAACCTGATTACCACGACCCTGGGCACCTACTTCACGCTGTTCATTTCCCTGCCGCTGGCGGTCTGGGGCTACCGCGTGCTCGAACCGCTGATCGGCCGCACCACCAAGGCCTCGGTGACCACCAACGGCCCGGACCACGACGAAGTCGCGATCGAAGTCAGCGAACTGGGCTGGGCCGGCAAGTTCAGTGCCTGGCTGGCCGCCGGCGCCTTGGCGCTGATCGCCAACTACGTCGGCTACAAGACGCTGTCGGCCGATGCCTTCGCCGGCATAGCGCTGATGGTCTTCGCCGCCTTCGCCGGTGAGCTGCTGTGCACGCTGATCCGCCGCAAGGTGCCGGCCGTGTGCATGGTCTCGCTGGTGGCCATGTACCTGACCTCGCCGCTGTGCCCCTGGGCCGCGGAGATCGCCCGGATGAGCAACAGCATCAACATGCTCGCGGTGATCACGCCCATGCTGACGTTCGCCGGCCTGTCGATCGCCAAGGACATCCCGGCCTTCCGCCGCCTGGGCTGGCGGATCGTGCTGGTGTCGTTCCTGGCCAACTTCGGCACCTTCATCGGTGCGGTGATGATCGCCGAATTCTTTCACTGACCCGCGCGGTAAACAGTCGCTCCCTTTGGTGACTGACTTGGGTACCGGGCAGCCTTGCGCTTGCCCGGTACCGTTTTTTTTGCCGCCAGCGCGCGCGTCGACACGACCGGCTCGGCAAAGTGTACGGCCCACTCTTCCCCTCGCTGTAACGCTCCGGCGCCCGGGTTTTATGGATAAATAGGCACCCGATAAAAACAACCCGCGAGCCCCTTATGAACTCCCGCGACAACACCGGCATGGCCCTGGGCCTGCTCGGCGTGATCATCTTCAGCCTGACCCTGCCCATGACCCGCATCGTCGTGCAGGAAGTCGACCCCCTGCTCAATGGCCTCGGCCGTGCGCTGCTGGCGGCGATTCCGGCGGCGGCGTTATTGCTGTGGCGGCGCGAACGCTGGCCGACGTGGCGCCAGTGCAAGGCGCTGTGCTTCGTGATCCTGGGGGTGATTCTCGGCTTCCCGGTGCTTTCGGCCTGGGCCATGAAGACCCTGCCCTCCTCCCACGGCGCGCTGGTCAACGGCCTGCAACCGCTGGTAGTGGCGGTGTACGCCGCGTGGCTGTCCCACGAGCGGCCATCCAAGGCGTTCTGGGGCTGCGCGGCGCTGGGCAGCGCGCTGGTGCTGACCTATGCGCTGATCCAGGGCGCCGGCAGTGTCAGCAGCGGCGACCTGCTGATGCTCGCGGCCATCGCCCTGGGCGGCCTGGGTTATGCCGAAGGTGGCCGGCTGGCGCGAGAGATGGGCGGCTGGCAGGTGATCTGCTGGGCGCTGGTGCTGGCCTTCCCGCTGCTGTTGGGCCCGGTGCTGTATCTGGCCGCCCAGCATCAGGGGCCGATCAGCGCGTCGACCCTGTGGGCGTTCGGCTACGTCACCCTGTTCTCGCAATTCATCGGCTTTTTCGCCTGGTACGCCGGCCTGTCCATGGGCGGTATCGCCCGCGTCGGCCAGGTGCAATTGCTGCAGATCTTTTTCACCATCGCCTTCTCGGCGCTGTGGTTCGGTGAACATATCGAACCCATCACCTGGCTGTTCGCCGCCGGCGTGGTGGGCACGGTGATCCTCGGCAGGCGCACCGCAGTACGGGCGGCGCCGGTGCTCAAGGCGCAGTGATCCGCGGACTCATTGCTTGGGCACCACCTGCCCATGCATTTCCAGGGTGAGGGTTTCGATGCGCTCGGCCAGTTGCTGGGTGAGCTCGGTCAGCCGGGTGTTCTGCTCCAGCAATGCCAATAGCCGCTCGCTGTTCTGCTCGGCCAGCACCTGGCGCTGCTCGCTGGCCACGGCCAAGGCTTCACGGTGCTGGGCATCGGCTTCGGATTGGGCTTTGTCCCGCGCTGCCTGGCGGGTCTGCGCCAGCAGGATCAGCGGCGCCGCGTAGGCTGACTGCAAGCTGAACGCCAGGTTGAGCAGAATGAAGGGATAGACATCGAAGTGGCTGAAGCCCAACGCATTGGTCGCCACCCACAGCACCACGATCAGGGTTTGCGCCCCGAGGAAGGTCGGCGTGCCGAAGAAACGCGCGAACGCCTCGGCCTTGAGGGCGAAATTGTCGTTGCCGAAAACGCTGGCCAGATGGGCGTGGGGCCGGTGAAAGCGCAAGGCATCGTGCCTGGGTTTCGAACTGGGGGTATCAGGGCTCGTTGTATCAGGAGCGTTGGCTGCGGCGGAATCGTCGACTGGCTGGTTCATTGCGAGCTCTATAGACCATGATGCGTGGGCGGGAAGCCCCAGTATGGCCGAGTATCGCGCGCACGAAGGTGACGATCGCTACAGGAATGCAGCCGCGAAACCCGAGCACCCGGCCCAGGTTTTGCGGCTGACACCTTGATCAGCCGTTGAGAAACTTCATCGCATCGCTGCCGTAGCGCTCACCCGCCACCGCCCCGACGCCGGCGAAAATGGCATCCAACTGCTGACGCTCGACAGCGCTCAAGCTCACCGCTGCCGCCGCGACATTGCTCTCCAGATACTTGCGCTGCTTGGTCCCCGGGATCGGGATGATGTGGTCACCTTGAGCCAGCACCCAGGCCAGTGCCAACTGCGACGCGCTGATGCCTTTGGCCGCCGCCAGGGCCTGCACTCGCTCCACCAGCGCCAGGTTACGGTTGAAATTGTCGCCCTGAAAACGCGGGTTGAAGCGCCGGTAATCGTCGGCAGCGAAATCCTCGAAGGTGCGCAGTTCACCGGTCAGAAAACCGCGGCCCAGCGGGCTGTAGGCGACGAAGGCGATGCCCAGGCGCTGGCAAGTGTCGAGTACGTCGTTGTGCTCCGGGTCGCGGGACCACAGCGAGTATTCGCTCTGTACCGCCGCCAGCGGATGCACCTTGTGGGCGCGCTCGATAGTCGCCGCGCTGGCTTCGGAAATGCCGATATGGCGGACCTTGCCAGCGGTCACCAGCTCGGCCATGGCACCGATGGTCTCTTCGATCGGCACGTTGGGGTCGATGCGGTGCTGGTAGTAGAGGTCCAGATAATCGGTATTCAAGCGCTTGAGGCTGCCGTCGATGGCAGCGCGCACATAGTCGGGACGGCCATTGACCCCGCGGGCATGGGGATCGTCGCTGCGCACGATGCCGAACTTGCTAGCCAGAAATACACCCGCGCGCTTGCCCGCCAAAGCGCGCCCGAGCAGTTCTTCGTTACGGTGGGGGCCGTAGCAGTCGGCGGTGTCGAGCAAGGTGACGCCCAGCTCCAGTGCGCGGTGCAGGGTGGCGATGGATTCCTGCTCGTCGGCGCCGGTGGTGTAGAAGTCCGACATGCCCATGCAGCCCAGGCCGATGGCGGAGACCTGCGGGCCGTTACGGCCGAGTTGGCGAGTGTTCACGTTATTGTTCCTTTGGCGAATGAAGACCGGACCAGTGTCTGCCCAATGCTTTTCTGGATAAACCCCGCATCTTTGGTTTAACTATTCGCCTTATCTAAACAATCGAGGCATAAATGGACCGATTACAGGCCATGCAGGTGTTCGTGCGCATCGTCGAACTGGGCGGCTTTGGCAAGGCCGCTGACGACCTCGGGCTACCCCGCGCCAGCGTCACCCTGGCGATCCAGCAACTCGAAGCGCACCTGGGTGTGCAACTGTTGCAACGCACCACCCGTCAAGTGCGTCCGACCCTCGACGGCGACGCCTACTACCATCGCTGCCAATTGCTGCTCGACGACCTGGACGATCTCGAAAGCTCGCTCTCGGCCCAGCGCGGCAAGCCCCGCGGCACGCTGCGGGTCGACATGCCGGCGGCCTTCGGTTGTACCTGGATCGTGCCGCGGCTGGCGGATTTCTATCGTCGCTACCCGGACCTGCAGTTGGACATCGGCCTGCATGATCGTCAGGTACACCTGCAGCGTGAAGGGGTCGATTGCGCCATCCGCGCCGGCACCATCAGCGATCTGGCGCTGGTGGCGCGGCCGCTGGTGCGCATCCCCCAGCTCACCTGCGCCAGTGCCGACTACCTGGCCACCTGGGGCACGCCGCAGCGGCTGGAGGACCTGAGCGCGCACCGTGCGATCAACTTTCCGTCCAGCAGCGGGCGGTTCTTTCCGTTCGAGCTGGAAGTCGAGGGTGCAGTGCGCGAGGTGCCGATGCCGGCGGTGCTCACCGTCAACAGCGCGGACGCTTATGTGACGGCCTGCGAGGCAGGTTTCGGCTTGATTCAGGTGCCGCGCTATCACGTGTGCAAACAGCTGGCGGCGGGCAGCCTGGTGCAGGTGCTGGAGCACTACCCGGTGCCGGACTGGCCGATCTCGGCGGTTTACCCGCCGCACCGGCAGTTGTCACCGCGGGTGCGGGTGTTCATCGATTGGGTGATGGAGCAGTTGCACGGGGTGGCGGACAGCGGTGCCGAGTTGATGCTGCGGCCCTGACGCACCCGCAGCCTGTGGTGAGGGGGCTTGCTCCCGATGGGCCATCCCTGCCAATCGGGGAGTGTCAGTACCGACCTATCGGGGGCAAGCCCCCTCGCTACATGGACCTGCAAATGCTTACTTCAACCGCGCCAACCGCTCGGTCAGCAGATCGAAGAACCCTTGGGCATCGCCGTCATCGATCCACAACACATTGCTGTCCTGCTTCAAGGTGCCGTACCAATCGGCCACCGTCTGGCCCATGCCGATACCTTCGCGGTTATCGATCGCCACATGAATCGCCTTGCCGCTGAACAGTTCGGGCTTGAGCAGCCAGGCAATCACGCTGGCATCGTGGACCGGGCCGCCGGTCAGGCCGTAATGGGCCATGTCGGTTTTGACGTAGGCGTTGAGGATAGCGCTGACCAGGCCGCCGGCCTTGTTGTTCAGCGCCTCGATCTGCCGCAGCCGCGCCTCGCTGGTGAGGATCTTGTGGGTCACGTCCAGCGGCACATAGACCAGCTTGACGCCACTGGCCAGTACCACCTTGGCGGCATCCGGATCGACGTAGGCATTGAACTCCGCCACCGGGGTGATATTGCCGCCGTTGAAGTGCGCGCCGGCCATCACCACCACTTGCTTGATGCCCTTGACGATGTCCGGCTGCTGGATCAATGCCAACGCCAGGTTGGTCTGCGGTCCGAGCATGGCGATAGTGATGCTGTGGGGCGCGGCCTTGCTCAAGGTGTCGATCAGGTACTGCACTGCGCTGCCGGCCGCGAGCCCTTTACTGGGCTCATGCACCTCGACGCCCGGCAGGCCCTCGTTGCCATGAATGTGCTCGGCGTAGATCGGCGGGCGCACCAGCGGCTTGCCCGCGCCGGCATACACCGGCACCTCTTCGCGCCCTGCCCACTCGCGGGCCAGACAAGCGTTGCGCGAGGTCTTGTCGATGCGCACGTTGCCCGCCACGGTGGTGATCGCCAGCAGGTTCAATGTCTCGGGCGAGGCCATCGCCAGCAGCAAGGCGACGACGTCGTCGGCGCCCGGGTCGGTATCGATAATCAGATTGATTGTTTCGGCTGCCTGAGCGGCAGTGGCGGCGATAACGGTCAAGGCCGATGAGCTCCAGAGCGGGCGAGAAAGAGCGACAGGTTTGCACAGGCAAGGGGCCATTCCAAGGATTAGCTGCCCCTGTCGCGAATGTCAGAACACCACACCGGCCACCAGGGCGATGTTGCTGTACGGCTGGCACTCGCCGGTACGCACTATGGCCTTGGCGCTGCGGCTGAGGGTTTTCAGCGCTTCATGGCTGACTTGCTGCCGCTGGCCCAGGTCTGCACGCGCATGCAAGGCTTCGAGGGCCTCCAGCGCCGGTGGCTGTATGGCGAATATCTCGTCGGCCAGCACGTGGCTTTCGACCTGCATTTCCGCCAGCACGGTGTTAAGCACCGTGACGAAATCCGGCACCCCGCGGGTCAGCGCCAGGTCGATCAGCTCCACGCCCGGCGGCACCGGCATGCCGGCATCGACGATCATCAGCACGTCACCGTGGCCCAGAGAGGCCACCACCCGCGACAGCGCGATATTGAGCAGCGGGGTCTTTTTCATGGCGCGAATCCTTGCACGTCAGCGAGGGTTGGAATGGATGGTTGCGCCCCGGCGCGAGTGACCGACAGCGCCGCGGCGATCTGCCCGAAGGCGATGGCTTGTGCCTCGCTCCGGCCTTCGGCCAATGCCGCAGCAAAGCCGCCGACAAAGGTGTCCCCCGCTGCCGTGGTGTCGACCGCCTGCACCGCCGGCGCCGGGAAATGCCGGGACTGCGCAGCGCTGGCCAACAGCGAGCCATGCGCGCCCAGGGTGACGATCACCTTGGCCGCGCCCGCCTTGATCAAGGCACTGGCGGCCAGATCGGCGCTGGCCGCTGAATCCACCGTCAGCCCGCTGAGCACGCTGGCTTCGCTCTCGTTGGGGATCAGGTAATCGATCAACGGATACCAATCCGCCGACAGTGGCGCGCTGGCCGGGGCCGGATTGAGGATGACGATCTTGCCCAGCTCGCGCGCACGCTTGAGCACGTGGCCGACGCTGGCCAAGGGCACCTCCAGTTGGCAGACGATCACCTCGGCATGGCTGAGCAGCGCGTCGAAGCGATCGACCAGGGCGGGACTCAACTGGCCGTTGGCACCGGCGACGATGACGATCGCGTTCTGGCTGTGATCATCCACCAGAATGGTGGCGATGCCGCTGGGCTGGTCGGCGATCATCGTCACCCCGGCGCAGTCGATGCCCTCGGCCAGCAAGCCGTCACGCAACTGCTCGCCATAGGCATCGGCGCCGACGCAGCCGATCATCGCCACGCGGGCCCCCAGACGCGCCGCGGCCACCGCCTGGTTGGCACCCTTGCCGCCCGGTACCGTCACGAACGACTGCCCGGCCAGGGTCTCGCCCGGGCGCGGCAGACGCGCCAGGCGCGTGACCAGGTCCATGTTGAGGCTGCCTACTATCACTACCTTTGCTTGCATGAGGTTCACTCTTCTAGCCGCCGTGCACTTGAAAAAACAATCAGCGAAATTGATCGAAAGCGCGGCTCGGCGCCGCCGTGGATTCACGCAGCACCATACTCGGCGCCACCACCCATTGCTCCACCGGCGTGTCCGGTGCTGCAATGCGCCGCAGCAACACCTGCGCAGCGCGCTCGCCCAGCTGGAGAATCGACTGCCCCACCGTGGTCAGCGCCGGGTACACGTACCGGCTCATCTGAATATCATCGAAACCGATCACCGACAACTCGCCGGGCACGCGGATATTACGCTCGGCCGCCGCCCGCAGCACACCAAAGCCGACCATGTCGTTGGCAGCGAAAATCGCGCTCGGCCGCCCTTCTTCGAGCAACGCCACCGCCGCCGCGTAACCGCTGGGGCTGGTGAAATCGCTCTCCTTGATCCAGCCGGCCGGCACCTCTATATTCGCCGCCGCCATGGCCCGCCGATAGCCGGCCAGGCGCATGCGCGCCACGCTGGTTGCGGTGGGCCCGCAGATGCAGGCGATGTGGCGATGGCCAAGTTCGAGCAGGTGCGCGGTCGCCAGATAGGCGCCCTGTTCGTGATCGATGCGGATCAAATCCGCAGGCAGGTTTTCGAGGTCGCGGTCGACGATCACCATCGGCGTGCGCACGGCCGCGAGGGCCTGCACCAGGCCATCGTCGCCGCCTACTGAAGACACGATCAAACCGTCGACGCGCTTTTCCTGCAGCACCCGCAGGTAATTGCGCTGTTTGTGCGGATCGTCATCGGAATTGCACAGGATCACGCAAAAGCCGTTGCGCTCGCAGTAGTCCTCGATGCCCCGGGCCAGCTCGGCGAAATAGGGGTTGATGCCGTTGGGGATCAACAGCCCGATGGTCGAGGTGGCCTGGGCCTTGAGCGAGCGCGCCACGGCGCTTGGCACGTAGCCGAGCTCGACGATAGCGGCCTCGACCTTGCGCCGTGCCTCGTCGCTCACCGGCCGCGAACGGTTCACCACATGGGACACCGTGGTGTAGGAAATCCCTGCCAGCGCGGCCACATCCTTGATGGTCGCCATGTCAGCCGCGTCGCTTGGCGCGGTGGCTGCGGTAGGTGTCGAGCACCACCGCGACCACGATCACCAGGCCGGTGATGATGCGCTTGGTCGGCTCGGTGGCGCCGATCTGCGCCAGCCCCGCTGCCAGCACCGAGATGATCAGCACGCCGAAAAAGGTGCTGATCACCGAACCGCGACCGCCCATCAAGCTGGTGCCACCGATCACCACTGCGGCGATGACCTGCAACTCCAGGCCCGAACCGGCATTGGGGTCGGCCGCTTCCAGGCGCGAAATCTGGAACAGCGCCGCGACGCCCGCCAGCAAGCCCATCAGCGAGAACACCAGAATCTTGTAGGGTTTGGGATTGATGCCGGCCAGGCGCACGGCTTCCTCGTTGGTGCCGATGCCGATCAGGTAGCGGCCGAACACGGTGCGCGTCAGCACCGCCTGGGCGACGAAGATCACCACCAAGGCGATGACGAACGACGGCGAAATGCCGAAGGCGAACGGGTTCGACAGCCAGGCATAGGAATCACCGATATAGGCCGTGCGCGAATCCGTCAGTTGATAGGCCGCGCCGCGGGCCATTTCCAGCACCCCCAGGGAGACGATGAACGAGGGTATGCGCCAGGCCACCGTGATCGACCCGGTAATGGTCCCGGCCACCGTGGCGCAGGCCATGCCCAGCAGCGCCGCGGGCAGTACACCCCAGCCCCAGCCGAGCATCGCCACGCTCACCGCCGAGGCCGCCAGCGCCAGCACCGAGCCGACCGACAGATCGATGCCGCCGATGATGAGGATGAAGGTCATGCCCACCGCCAGCACCATCAGGTCGGGGATCTGGTTGGCCAGGGTGCTGAAGGTCTCATACGAGAGAAAATGATCGCTGAGCAGCGAGAACAGCACGATCATCGCCAGCAAGGCGCCGGCCAGGCCGAGGTAGGTGCCGAGGCCGAAGTAGTTGCCGCTGCGCTTGCCGGGGGATGGCAGCGCGGCAGATGGGGCAGCGCCTTTGGAGAGGGTAATTTTCATAGGTCGATCCTGGGCGCCGCGTCGGACAGCAGCGCATCACGTTTCTGGTAGCCGGCAAAGGCGGCGGCGAGCAATTGGTCCTGGGTCCAGCTGTCCCGCTCGAAGGTATCGATCAAGCGCCCGGCCGAAAGCACGCCGATGCGGTCGCAGATCAGCATCAGTTCGCGCAGGTCGCTGGACACCACCACCAGCGCGCGGCCCTGGCGCGTCAGCTCGCCGAGCAAGGTGTAGATGTCGAATTTGGCGCCGACATCGATGCCGCGCGTGGGCTCGTCGAACAGCATCACCGGGCAGTCGCGCTCCAGCCAGCGGCCGATCACCACCTTCTGCTGATTGCCGCCGGACAGCTCCGAGACCAACTGCGTGGGGCTGGAACTGCGGATGCGCATGGCCTCCACCTGACGCCGGGCCAGGCCCATCTCGGCGCGGCCATCGACCACGCCGCTGCGGGAGATCGCCGCCATATTGCCCAAGGCGATATTGGCGCTGATGGATTGCGACAGCAGCAGCCCTTCGCCTTTGCGATCCTCGGTGATCAGGGCGATGCCATGGCCGACGGCGTCTACCGGCGTGCGCACGCTGACGACCTGCAGCGGGCTGCCGACGGCGATGCTGCCGCTGTCCGCGGTGTCCGCGCCATAGATCAAGCGCAGCAGCTCGGTACGCCCGGCGCCGATCAGGCCGCTGATGCCGAAGATCTCGCCGGCACGCACCTCGAAGGACACGTCGCGGACCTTGTCCGAGCGCGTCAGCCCCTTTACTGCCAACGCCACGTCACCGATGCGCCGCGGGCCGAGGTCGATCTGCTCGCCCAGCTCACGACCGACCATCAAGGTCACCAGTTGCTCGCTGTTGTAGTTGTCCATGGCATCGACGCACACCAGCTTGCCGTCACGCAGCACGGCGATGCGCTGCGCGACCCGGGCGAGTTCTTCGAGGCGATGGGAGATGTAGACGATCGATACGCCACGGGCCTGCAAGCGGGTGATCTGCTCGAAGAGCATCTCCACCTCGCGGGCGGTGAGCATGGCCGTGGGCTCGTCGAGGATCAGCACGTGGCAGTCGCCGATCAGGTTGCGGGCGATCTCGACCATCTGCTGGTGGCCGATGCCCAGCTCGCTGATCAGCGTGTCGGGGTCGATGGCGTCCAGGCCGACCTGGGCCATGGCCTTGATCGCATCGGCGCGCAGGCGCTTGCGGTCGATCCAGCCGGCGCGGCTGGGCAGGTTGTCGAGAAACAGGTTCTCGGCCACCGACAGGGTCGGCAGCAGATTGAGCTCTTGCATGACCATGCGCACGCCAAGCTTTTCAGCCTGGGCGCGGCTGGCGGGTTGGTAGGCCTGGCCCTGGAAGGTCATGGCGCCCGTGGTGGGCGTGACCAGGCCGCCGATGATCTTCGACAAGGTACTTTTGCCCGCGCCGTTTTCACCGGTCAGGGCCAGGACTTCGCCGCGCATCAGCGTCAGGTCGATGTCACCGAGCACCGGCTGGGCGTAGGTCTTGCCGATGCCGCTGACGGACAGCACAGCGGCTTGAGCGGATGCAGACATGAGGCTCCCCCGCGCCGAACAGCCGGCGCAGTAATGGATGAGTCTGTAGCGAGGGGGCTTGCCCCCGATGGCGCCAGAGCAGTCAATGGCAGGTATCGATACATCGAATCGGGGGCAAGCCCCCTCGCTACAGTGCGGGAAGGCAGAATCAGGGCTTGGTCACCAACTCCACCGGCGTCTCGATCACCCCGTCCTTGATATCCAGCGGCTCGCCCTTGACCATCTTCAGCGCCGTATCGATACCGAACACCGCCTGCTTGGCCGCGAACTGATCCGCCGTCGCCAGCACGCGGCCGTCCTTGAGCATCGGCTTGATGGCGTTGATGTTGTCATAGCCGACCACCTGCACCTTGCCGGCCTTGCCTGCCGCCCGCACAGCCGACACCGCACCCAGCGCCATGCTGTCGTTACCGGCCAGCAAGGCCTTCAAGTTCGGGTATTCGTTGAGCATGGCCGCGGCGACCGCATTGCCCTTGTCGATTTCCCAGTTACCCGATTGTGTCGAAACGATCTTCATCTGCGCGCCATCCATCGCGTCCTTGAAACCGGCAGTGCGCTGCTGAGCGTTGGTAGTGGTCGGCACCCCTTCGATGATCCCGACCTGGTCGCCGGCGCTCAACTGCTTGGCCAGGTAATCGCCCACCAACTTGGCACCCTTGCGGTTGTTGGGGCCTACGAACGGCACCTCCATGCCCTTGCTCTTGAGCACATCGACATCGAGCTGGTTATCGATGTTGACCACCTTGATGCCGGCATCCATGGCCTTCTTCAACACTGCCGCCAAGGCCTTGGAATCGGCCGGCGCGATGACCAGCGCATCGACCTTCTTGACGATCATCTGGTTGACGATATCGATCTGCGCAGCGGTGTCCGATTCGTTCTTGATGCCGTTGGAGATCAGGTCGAAATCGGCGGAATGGTCTTTCTGGTAGACCTTGGCGCCATCTTCCATGGTCAGAAAGAATTCGTTGGCCAGGGACTTCATCACCAGGGCGACAGTGGGCTTGTGGGCATCGGCGGCTTGAGCGGATGAGAGCGGCAGGACGAGGGCCGTGGCGGTGAGCATGGCGACGGCGAGCAGGCGTGCAGCGAAGGGCAGCTTCATGGGGGGCGACTCCGGCGATATGATTGTTTTTATTGGGCGAACGCAGCGATCAGGGACGTCGCAAACGTTTGCGTGGGGGAAATATGCGCAGGGGACGGGATTTTGTCAAATGGCAGATGGACGAGTGGTTTGCGGGATTTTTACGGAATTTACTTTGCCGGTACTGGTTAGAGAGGCATCTAGGCGATGCCGGTCAAGAGTTTACCGGGATGTCTTCAATCCAGAGGGTCGGTCTCGCGAGGGCGCTGCGCGCGGATACCGGCTGATCGAGATCAAATGCGCTTCAATGGCAGCATCAGAGTCATCGGCGATACCGGTGACGGAACAAACCCTGCGGTACGCTGATAAAACATGGCCAATCTGGGGTCCAGCGCATGGACAAGCATTGCACGTGAGCCGACGATCTGCGCAGCCTGCAGGGAACGCTCGATCGCATCCTGCAAGAGCGCCTTCGCCACTCCCCGTCCTTGAATGGACTTGTCCACTCCCAAGCGTCCCAGAATAGTGACAGGATATTGAGCTGGCGCGTTGCGCTGCATCGCTTTAGGCGCCTGCGCCCGAACGACTGAGGCATTGGTGAGGGTATAAAACGCCACCACCCGAGAGGTGCTCTTGAGGGTCACAACATAGACCACGGCGTCCTTGGCCTGCTGAGCTTTGCGGGCCCGCTTCACGTACTCGTTGATCGACCTTTCGCCGCAGTCGAAAGCGCTGAAATCATGATCATCGCTGAACCGTGCTGGAGCGCTCAGCTCCAGATTTTCGGTCTTGCCAATAGCTTCTCGAGGCACTCGTTGTCTCCGATCGGGTGAGTTTCCAAAGCCCTTTCGAATGAGTCGAATGCTTCGTCATCCAGCATGAAAAACCGCTTATCCAGCAACACGTCTTCAGCCTTCTGGCAGGCTGCGTCCAAGATAAAGCTGGTCCTGTCGCTACCCAGCATAGCGGCGGCCATGTCTATCAAATTCCGCTTCTTGGGATCCACGCGCATATTGATCGACGCAGGCTTGTCACGATTGCTATCTGTATCCGAGGTATCTGTATTCATCACATAAGTCCCGTTGGTGGCTTCTGCAGCCACCGCCACACCCTATACATCCGTGTAGCAATCGTCAACACGAATACACAATAGCTACACATATTCCAGTCTGATCCCTGTCCGTCAACCGATACGGAACTACTGAGTAGCTACCAGAAGTTACTCGCCGAGCCTCTTGATCTGCAGGGAACGGCTAGCCTCCACAGGGCTCGAACATCCACACAGACTCACGAGGAACTGCCATGAAAATCGATTTGAGCGGTAAACGCGCACTGGTCACCGCTTCCAGCGGCGGCATCGGCTATTCGATCGCCAAGGGCTTGGCTGAGGCCGGTGCTACGGTCGTCCTCAATGGCCGCAGCGACAATTCCGTGAACCAGGCAATCGCCCGCCTGCAGGCTGAAGTGCCGAGCGCCGCGATCTCCGGCGTGGCGGCGGACCTGGGCGACGCGCAAGGCGTTGCCGCGTTGGTCAAGGGTGCAGGGGCGATCGACGTGCTGGTCAACAACGCCGGCATCTACGGCCTGCAGGATTTTTTTGAAACCGATGACGACGTCTGGGACGCTTATTGGCACACCAACGTCATGTCCGGGGTACGCCTGAGCCGTGCGCTGCTGCCGGCCATGGTCGCCAAGGGCTGGGGGCGAGTGGTGTTCATCGCCTCGGAGTCGGCCCGCAATATCCCCGCCGACATGATCCACTATGGCGTGTCCAAGACTGCCCAGCTGGGGCTGGCCCGCGGGTTGGCCAAGCGCGTTGCCGGCAGCGGCGTGACCGTCAACAGCGTGCTGCCGGGCCCGACCCTGTCCGACGGCCTGGCCGATATGCTGCAAGCTGAAGTGCAACGTAGCGGTAAATCCCTGGAGACCGTAGCCGCGGACTTCGTCATGGCGCACCGGCCGAGCTCGATCATCCAGCGCGCCGCATCCACCGAAGAGGTGGCCAACATGGTCGTCTACATCTGCTCGCCGCAGGCCAGCGCTACCACCGGCGCTTCGCTGCGGGTCGACGGCGGCGTGGTCGACGACATCGTCTGATGTGCCGGGGCGGCGGCTCGGCCGCCCCGCCGCTTCATCGCGCCCATACCCGATGGCATATCACTCGGCGTCCTGACCGGCACCCTTGCTGCCATGCCGTACCACAGAGATCACCACCGTCAGCGCCACGACGGTGGCGAAGACCACACTGCACAGGCCCTTCATGCTCGGGGACATCTGGTCTATAAAGGGGAACCACTCAGCCAAAGTTGTCACAACGCCTCCCGGCATCTACACGTCATAAAGTTGGCCGCAATCATACGCCATAGCCTGCACGGCGTGATCTTCCGTCACATGAAGCATGACGTGCGGGTGCAGCTCTCTCGCACAGGGCCCACTACAGGATCGCTTCGTCAACACCCGAGCAATAGTGGCCTTGCCCAGTGCGCAGCGCGAGCGCAAACTGCCACCACTTTCCCCGACCGTGTCACTGGTCAATCAGGAATCCGCGCATGAGCCTGCAGCATCGTAATAACGTGAACGTGGTCGGCAATGGTGCAACGACGCTGATTTTCTCCCATGGCTTCGGCTGCGATCAGTCCATGTGGAAATACCTCTTCCCGAACTTCACCCGCCAATTCACCGTAGTCAGGTACGACCTGGTAGGCGCCGGCTCATCCGACCTCGCTGCCTATGTGCCTGATAAATACAGCACGCTGCATGGCTATGCGCAGGACCTGGCCGAGATTATCGAAGAGTACGCCCGCGGCCCGGTCATTATCGTCGGGCACTCGGTCAGCGCCATGATCGGTGTCCTGGCCGAGCGATATGTTCCGGGGCGCATCGTCGGTCACGTCATGATCGGCCCGTCGCCGTGCTACGTCGATTCCGAAGACTATGTAGGCGGCTTCAAGCTCGAAGATATCCACTCGTTGCTGGACACCCTGGACAGCAACTACCTCGGCTGGTCCAGCACCATGGCCCCGGTGATCATGGGCGCCCCTGGCCAGCCGGAACTCGGGGAAGAACTCACCAACAGTTTTTGTCGTACGGAGCCGGAGATAGCCAAGCAATTTGCACGCGTGACCTTTCTGTCTGACAACCGAGCGGACATCAAGGGGGTCACCACCCCTACCCTGATCCTGCAGTCGAGCGATGACCTGATCGCGCCGATTGCTGTCGGTGAGTATCTGCACCACACCTTGCCCAATAGCACCTTATGCCTTGTCGACAACATCGGCCACTGCCCGCACATGAGCGCGCCCAGCGCTTGCGCCGAGGCGATGGACACCTTCCTGGCGCCCTGGACAACCGGCCATGGACGCTGACGACCCGTTATTGTCTTCGCCGCACCCGTTCTTTGAAGAGGCGCCCTGTGGGCTGATCGTGACGACGGAAGACGGCACCATACTGACGTCCAACCGCACGTTCAGTACTTGGATCGGATTGAGTCAGGTCGAGCTCAAGGGTCGCAGATTCCAGGATCTGCTGACGATGGGCGGGCGTATTTTCCACCAGACGCACTGGGCCCCGCTGATGCGGATGCAGGGTTCGGTGGGCGAGGTGAAACTCGAAGTGATACACCGTGACCGAAGCACCATCACCATGCTGCTCAATGGGGTTCGGCGCGAGTACAGAGGTGGCGTGCACTATGAGCTCGCGCTATTCGGCACCACCGACCGAGATAAATACGAGCGCGAATTGCTCAATGCCCGAAAGCTCGCGGAGGGCCTGCTGAAGGAAAAGAATGCTGCTGAAATCGCCCTCCAACACGCGCAAGCGGAACTGGAAAAAGCCTACGAGAAGGCCAAGCTCAGAGCGGAATTCGCCGAGCAGATGGTCACTATAGTCAGCCATGATCTGAAAAATCCGCTGACCGCCACGATCATGGCTACAGGCATGCTCGCCAAGGGCGAGCGTACCGCCAAGGAGCGCTTGCTGCTTGGCCACATCACCCAATCAGCGGAGCGCGCTCAGCGCATGATCGCCGATCTCCTGGATTTTGCGCTGGCTCGCGAAGGACGAGGTATCGCGATCTCACCTTCAATGGTCGATCCGCATACCCTCGTTCACCTCAGTGTCGAGGAACTACGCGTAGCATTCCCGGATGTGACGTTATTGCACCAGTGTTTCGGCGAGTGCGGGACCGTCAATCTCGATGCCGACCGCATTCAGCAAGTCATCGGCAACCTGGTGGCCAATAGCGTGACTTATGGTGATTCGCTTCAGGCAATCACCGTGTCCTCGAACATAGAACCCACTTGCCTGACGATTGCCGTACACAATCATGGCGCGCCCATTGCGGACTCGCAGGCCGCCTCACTGTTCGAGCCGATGGCGCGTGGCATCGATGCGCCCCATGACGTCAAGAGCGTGGGATTGGGCCTGTTCATCGTGAAGGCAATTGCCTTGGCCCACGGCGGTGATGTTTCTGTCAGCTCCAGCGTTACTGACGGCACCACGTTCCGTGTCCGTATTCCCCTGTCCTGAACAAAGGCGATCTGCGGCGGCGACTAAACGCTTGACCCTGATAGAAGACAGGAATGCTCATGCACAATCTCGCGATCAGCCAGATCACCCCTGCCCCGCTGACCCTTGTTGGAGCAAGCCGTGGCGGCGCCCTGCGCGGCGCCTCGTCTAGCTTCGCGTGCCCTGATCGATGATACCCAGCACGGTTTTCACCGACCTGGCCACAAGCTGCCCGGGAGCCGATGCAGCGCCGATACTTGCATAGGTCAGCGCCGAGCCAGTCAGTTCTCCCGCGAGCCGCGTGGTAATACCGAGCGCTCCCATAGCCATGGTCAGCAGAGGCTGTCGCGCGTAGCGTGTTTTCATCTCCACGCTGGCGGACATCAGCGTCATGACATCCTCAGGTGACCGGGGCATGGTCGCGATCTTGAGAATATCCGCTCCCAATGTCTGCTGGCGCAATAGCCGGCCCACGATGACCTTACGGCTCGGTGTCGACTCGAACTCGTGGTTGGAAAGGATCACGGCAATGCCCTTTTGCCGCGCCATGCCGATAGCTTCGGTGACCCGCTGCTGCGGCTTCATCATTTCGATGTCCAGCAGATCGATCGGCACTGCTTGCATGATCGCGTGATACAGCGCGAAGTAATCAGCGTCGCACAGGTCGCGTTCGCCGCCTTCGGCCTTGCTGCGAAAGGTCACCAGCAGTGGCTTCCCAGCGAGCGCCTCCGAGGCGGTCTTGACCAGCGCGACCATCTCGGCGGTATCGATGCAGGTACTCAGATGATCCAGGCGCAACTCGGCGATATCGACGTCTGCCGAGGCATATATCTCTTCGGCTTGCTCGACTACTTCCAATGCCGCCTTGCCAGTGATGGATGCCACCACCTTGGGGGCACCGCTGCCAATCTCCAGGCCCTTGATCCGCAGGACACTTATCACTCGATCTGCGTCACCTGCGGGCGCCTCTGGCCCACTGGCTTTTGCCGGATACTCTCGATGCTGCATGTCATGGCTCTCCAAATTCACCTATGGTTTGTGGAAAACCCTGCTCAGGGAGAGTTCACAAAAATCAGCGGCCTCTACTGGTGAGCAGTCATGCTGAGGGGCGATTGCAGGACGAGAATCAGCTCAGCAGAACCACGCTGCGTAATGGAAATTTTTTCAAACTAACGGGATTGCCACCGCTCTGAAGATACGCGTCATGTTGACCCGGCAGGTGAACAGAACGCCCATGCGCCAGAATCCGATTGCACCGAAAAAAGGACGACCGATGACCTTCTACATCTATCTCATTGCCTGCTGCGCCGCCGCGACCACCGGCATCATTTTCAAGCCGGGAGCCTGGTACGAGGCCCTGCAAAAACCGAAGTTCACCCCGCCCAATTGGGCATTTCCAGTGGCCTGGACAGTCATCTACCTGTTGCTGGCCTGGGTGGGATATCGCCTTACCCTCTTGCCTGACAGTCAGGTAGCGCTGGCGTTGTGGTCTGCACAAATCGCCCTCAACACACTATGGACCCCGGTCTTCTTCGGCGCGCACCACACCGTCGCCGGCATGGTGATTATCCTCATGCTCTGGCTGGTCGTTGCCGTCATGGTGTTCCTGGCGTTGCGCCTCGATGTGATCACCGGCTTGATCCTGTTTCCTTACCTCGCCTGGTTGACCGTGGCCGCCGCGCTGAATTTTTCCATCCTGCGCCTGAATCGATGAGGGGGCACCACTGCTTGCTGTTGCGGTGCCCCGCTGTTCGTCCCAATTTTCGGCTAAAGGCTACTTGGACAGATCCGCGCGAAGGCGCGCCCCCGCGTAAGCCTGAGCATCCTTGGCCTTTTGAACCACGGCGGCGGTACCGAAGAACTCGTGGGTAACACCTGAGTAGACCTTGCGTTCCACGGGCACCCCAGCGTTTCGCAGTGCGGTTTCCAATTGGGCACCATCATCGCGCAGCGGATCGATTTCGGCGTTGATCACCGTGACGGGTGGCAGCCCTTTCAAGTCGGCATGCACCAGATCTATCCGCGGATCCTTGGCATCAGCCGGGCTCTTGGTCACATGAGCGATAAACCACAACATCATCGGGCGATTGAGCGGCATGGCGTCGGCGTACTTCAGGTAGGACTCGGTATCGGTGGCTGATTGCGCGACCGGATACACGGCCAGCACGTGTCTGGGCGCTGCGAGCCCCGCCTTGTGCGCCGCAATTGCGGTAGCCACCGCCAGATTGCCGCCTGCGCTTTCGCCTGCCAGCGCCAGGCGTTTCGGGTCCCCGTTGAGCGAACCGGCGTTGGTGGTCAACCATCGGTACGCAGCCAAGGCATCGTCATGCGCGGCCGGAAACTTGTTTTCCGGTGCAAGCCGATAGTCGACTGAAACGACGATGGCATTGGCTTGTTTGGACAGCCCCCTTGCCCCGCCGTCGTAGACCTTGCGGTCGGCAAATACCCATCCGCCGCCATGGAAGTACAGCACCACCGCAAATGGGCCTGTGCCTTGTGGGGTATATACGGTAGCAGGCATCGGACCGCCCGCGCCCGGCACTGTGATGTCCCGACTCGTTACGCCCGGCACCAAGGCCGTGGGCGAAGCATCACGCTTGTCATCGACAAGAACACCCTTCACTGCATCGGCCATCGTCGGTTGCAGGCGAGCTTGGGCAGGGGTGGTCTTTTCGACGGCCTTGGCATCGAAACTGGCGAACTTGTTCAGCACGGTCTGCATGTCTGAATCGGTGCGCAGCATGCTTTTGGTGCCGCTGACGGCCAGCTCGGATACCGAGTGTTTTTCTGGATCTCTGGCGCATCCGGCCAGCAGGGTCGCTGCACCGATCACTGATGCAAGTAGCAGCCATTTATGATTGTTTTTGAGCATGGATAACTCCGCAGAAGGGTCTTGAAAATCACGCTTCAAGAGCCGCCATCTCTGGTCGGCTCACTCTGACGCACTCAAGCGGCAGGCTTGAGCACAACCTTGGTCCAGCCATCATCACGCGCATCGAAATGCTTGTACGCGTCCGGCCCTTGGGAAAGGCTCAAGCGATGGGAAATGATTTGCGATGGCGAAGCTCGGCCATGATGGATCAGCTCGGCAAGGCGGCGGTTATAGGCTTTGACATTGGCCTGCCCCGTACGCAACTGCTGCCCCTTGAACCAGAACGCGCCGAAGTCGAAAGCCATCTTGCCCTCCTTCGCCAGTTCGTTCTTGGCGCCCGGATCCTGGGGCACGAACACCCCTACCGCACCGATTCCGCCTGTGGCTTTGGTCGAGGCGACGAGGTTGTTCATGGTCAGGTGGTTAGCCTCATGCCCGTGGTTATCGCAGCATTGATAGCCCACGCATTCACAGCCGCGGTCGGTGCCCCTGCCGTGGGTCAAATTCAAAATCTGATCGACCGCCTCCTGCTGGAACGAGTTGATCGGCGTTGCCCCCAACTTGGCCGCCAGCGCCAGACGGTCGGGGTGGTTGTCCACCACGAAGACTTGAGAGGCACCCTTGATCATTGCCGAGTGAGCAGCCATCAGGCCGACCGGGCCGGCGCCATAGATGGCAATGCTTTCACCGGGCAACAGCCCCGCCAACTCAGTGGCATGCCAGCCGGTGGGGAAGATGTCGGACAGCATGACGTAGTCGTCTTCCTTCTCCTGCGCATCCTCGGGTAGTACCAGGCAGTTGAAGTCTGCGTAGGGCACGCGAAGCAACTCGGCCTGGCCACCCTGGTAGGGCCCCATTTCAGCGAAGCCATAGGCGGCGCCCGCGCTGCCCGGATTGGCGGTCAGGCAGAAACCGGTCAAGCCCTTTTCACAGTTCTCGCAAAAACCGCAGCCAATGTTGAACGGCAGGCAGACGCGGTCGCCGACTTTCACGCGATCGACTCCGGCGCCTACTTCGATCACTTCCCCGAGGTTCTCGTGACCGAACACGCGCCCGGTTTCAAACGAGGTGCGGCCTTCGTACATGTGCAAATCCGAGCCGCAAATATTGGTCGTAGTAACGCGAACCAACGCATCAGTCGGCTTTTCGATCTTGGCATCAGGGACATTTTGAATGCTCACGTCGCGAGGGCCGTTGTAGACGATTGCTTTCATTTCGCTCTCCAGGATTTACGTAGAATGTTTCGCCAGGTCACCACTATCTGTCCAAGGACGAGCCGCAGACGTTCAAGGAATTTGACATGTGCGGACGAGCGGCACTTTCAGGGCGCTGCCCCGCTGACAGTGCACGCAAATAACTTGAACCGGCAAAGCGCGCACCCAGTCGGAAAATCATGTCCCTCGAATTTACCGGAGCACGATCATGAAAAGTTATCCGACGCCCCCGTTCGCCGACCAACCGCAAAACGTCCCAGGCAGCCAACAGAAGATGCAGCCGGTGCCTGACTGCGGAGAGCAAAGTTATGTGGGCAACGGGCGCCTGGCGGGAAAGCGGGTATTGATAACCGGCGGTGACAGCGGCATTGGTCGCGCGGTGGCCATTGCCTTCGCGCGCGAGGGTGCCGATGTCGCGATTGCCTACCTGGACGAACACGAGGATGCCAAGGAGACCGCCAACTGGGTGACGGCTGCCGGGCGCAACTGCCTGCTCTTGCCTGGCGATCTGGCCGAGCGCAGTCACTGTCTGAATATCGTCGAGAAAACCGTCGCCGAGTTTGGCCGGATCGACGTGCTGGTCAACAATGCAGCATTCCAGGCCACCCACAGTTCGCTGGATGAGATCCCGGACGACGAATGGCTGCGCACGGTCAACGTCAATATCACCGCGATGTTCCGGATCTGCCAGGCCGCCGTTCCGCACATGGCCCCGGGGAGCTCAATCATCAACACCAGCTCGGTCAATTCCGATATGCCCACGCCCTCTTTGCTGGCGTACAGCACGACCAAAGGGGCAATAGCCAACTTCACCGCCGGCCTGGCGCAGTTGCTGGGCGAGAAGAACATCCGCGTCAACAGCGTGGCTCCAGGGCCGATATGGACGCCCTTGATCGTGTCGACGATGACCAGCGAGGACGTCAAGTCGTTCGGCTCGCAGACACCACTCAAACGCCCAGGACAACCCGTTGAAGTGGCGCCGCTGTATGTCCTGCTCGCTTCCGATGAATCCAGCTACGTTTCCGGCTCTCGCTTCGGCGTTACTGGCGGCAAGCCAATGCTGTAGGTGATTCAATCATCTCAGACAACTCAAGGAGGACATCATGTCCCGTACTCTGCTTCGCTCGCTGGCCATGACCTTTTGCATGGTCGCCCTGCACGGCTGCTTCGATAGCGGCGGCAAGAACAACAATGCAGACGCCGACAAGAGCAAAGCGTCGGTGCAGATGCAGAACAAGGATTCCGATCAGAAATAACCTGATCCATGTGCTGCGCAAACTTGACCGGCGAAAGTTGGAACCTCGCCCGAACCGGGCAACCTAATCTGTGCGTGCGCAGTTTTGCGCAACGTTATGGCTGCCTCCTGGGCCTGAGCCGGGCCGTCCACTATGAGATTATGCAAATGACCGACCTTCAGAAAGAGACTATCAAGGTACTGAATGACCTCATCGAGACCTCGAAAGATGGTGAGGCTGGCTTCAAGGATTTGGCGGAACACACCAAGAACGAACATCTGCGTTCAGTCTTTACCAGCCGCGCCGCTGATACAGCCAGTGCAGCCGCCGAGCTGCAAAGCCTGGTGCGCGGCCTGGGCGGCGATCCGGAAACCACCACGAGCGTCAGTGGTGACCTTCACCGCCGTTGGGTCGATCTGAAATCGGCAATCACAGGCAAAGATGACGCGGCGCTGCTGAATGAAGCCGAGCGTGGTGAGGATGTGGCCAAGAAGAGTTACAGCAAGGCGCTGGAGAACAATGACCTGACTCCGGATATCCGTGCCGTAGTTCAGAAGCAATACGAAGGTGTGCTGCGTAACCACGACCAGATCAAAGCGCTGCGCGATCAGGCCAAAGCTCAGAAATAACGTGCAGAAATAGAGCTCCGTAATATCCTTCTGGCCCAGGCGGTTGACGTTCCGCCTGGGCCACGCATCAGACCGCCCACCGCCTTTTTATCCCCCTCCCCCCTCATCCGATGCTCGGTGCGTTAGCGCTTCATGGCGTCGGTAATCTGGCCTCGTCTGCCGGGCCAGGCTCGACACGTCCGCCCTCCTGCTCAGACTGATCCTCCCTCCGAAGGCGCTCGTCATCCGTCAGCGCCTCGCCGATGTCATCTTCCGGTAGTACTTCGTTAACGACAGCCAGTCCATCACTTGTATCGAGCTTGCCCATGGAGTTCTCCAATATAAGATTCATTACCCACACTACGAAGCTCGGTGGGCTGGTACGTTCGATTTTTTCTCGCCACACCTAACTGCATGCTGAAACTATGGCCCGCTTTTGTATGGCTGACGGAGCCCAGTTCCAGCATATGGAATAGTTGACCCGCCCCTTCTTCCAGCATTGCTGAGATGCTTATCAATTATTTTTGCGTGGAACGAGCAATGTACGTGTCTAACTTGATGACGTGAAACCACTACAAAAACAAACCAGGAGTCAACCATGAAAAATCGCGGCCCTACCTTTTGGAGCTGGAGCGATGCTCAGCTGCAAACCAAGACATACGAAGAAGAACTGGACGAAGGTACTAAAATCGAGGTCCAGTCCCGCATCTCTCGAACAGGGGGAACGCAGATGTTCTTGGGCGTCTACATGGATGACGGGCGGATCATTACCGAAGAGATATACGACAACTTGCCCGGTCAGACCACGGCGCGAGCCATCGTATCCGGTACACAGCGGGCCAGAGCAGTCGCGACGGGGGCTTCAGAGCCGCTGAAGACTGCAAGGCTGGCGTGAAAGCCGGGAACGGTGTCCGGGATACGGCGCCAGACACCTTCCTGCAGGCAAGCCCAACCTCATCATTAGCGAAGCTCTTGAACAGTTTCCCGCGCGGACGCCAGGTTGTTCGGCAGTAATGTGCCAACGCCAAAGACGTTTACCGCCATCGAAACCTGCAGGGCTCGGCAAGCCAGGGTCGAGTCGGCTTCGAACGCAGATAGCGCGTGCCGCATCCAACGCGGAAGGTCGCGCGAGTTTTCGGAATCTAGCGATCTGACATCGTTCATGTTCACCTCTGGATGCCCACGCCCCTGTCCCCAGAGGCGGGAGAGTTATTACTCAAGCATCTTTGCCCTGTACGAAACCAGAACCCAGATCAGCGCCGGTGACCGGATTGCTCATTGGATCGGACATGGTGCGCGTCTTCAGGGCTTCAAGCACGTCGATGTCAGCCGCTGGCAGAGATACGGACGCAAGGCCATCACCGCCATCGACCGCCGGCTCCGGGCTCTCGACATATTCCCACTCATCGCCCTGGTTCCACGGGCCACGCACGTTAGGCTCGCCCGACATGTTGAAGTACTTGTTGGTGAACTCAGGCATGCCAGGGAGCTTGCCTTGCGGGAAGTTAGGCTGAATGGCGTGCAGTGCCTTCTCGAAGGACAGCTGATGCGCTATCTCACGGGTCATCAGAAAGCCCAGCGCCTCTTTCACGCCAGGATCATCCGTTACGTTCATCAAACGCTCATAGACGATTTTCGCCCGTGCTTCAGCGGCAATGTTGGAGCGGAAGTCAGCTGTAGGTTCGCCAATGGTATCGATGTAGGCAGCGGTCCAAGGCACACCTGCCGAGTTCACCAACGGAGCTCCGGCGCCGTAGAGCAAGCTGGTGATGTGGGAGTCATTACCGGCGCCGTTGATCGCGCGATAGAGTTCACCCTCTTCTTCGACGCCCTCCGCCAGCTGCCCTTTGGCACCTTTGTTGAGCATGACGATGATCGATCCGACGATCTCCAGGTGGCTGAGCTCTTCGGTGGCAATGTCCATCAACAGGTCTTTGCGGCCCGGATCATCTTCTGCCAGTGCCTGGGTAAAGTACCGCCCTGCCGCCGCGAGCTCTCCCTGTGCACCACCAAATTGTTCCAGAAGCAAATTGGCGAGACCCGGATTCGGTTCGGCCACACGTACGGTGTATTGCAGACGCTTATTGTGCAAGAACATGGTTTATTCCTCAGGCTATCTCTAATAGTGGACGCTGTACTCAACGAGAGAACTTCGGCAGCGTCGTCAGTAGATGTGAGCTAGCGCTGAAGCGCGATGATCCATTTAATTGTTAGCCAGAGGACGAAAGGTATCGGCGAGTTTGTTCAACAATTTTTTCTATCGAGCAACCAATAACTATCTATGGACTATTTATTATCTGGTGCGCCATTAAATCGGACCTTGCAAGTAATGGCGCAATAATTTGTTTTTATGTCCAGTTTCACCTGAAGACCTGCGGGCATGCTGGTCTATTGCGTGCTCCATTCTATTTCGTCCGGGCCCAAGTTCATGTGTGCCGTCGGTACCAATGAACGCAGATAATCCCCGAAACCTTCTCGGCATCGGCAATCCAGGCGAGCGCTGGTGGTGACCGAATTGCGCGCCGTCCAGGTGATCGTGGCGCCGGCGCCGGTCAAATCCGCCACCAGATTTACGTCCTCATGCGCAGTCAAGGGTCTGAATCCGCCAACGCTGCGGTAGGCCGAGGCGCTCACGCCGAGGTTGGCGCCATGGATATGCCTATGGCCTTCAATAGGCTGATACAGCGCGTCGTACCGAGTCCTGACTTCATCGGCATGCAGCGTCCAGTCCTCGACAGTCACCGTGCCGCAGACGACATCACTCCCGCAGTTCAGCTGCTCTACCAACCAGTTGTACGGCACCAGGCTGTCTGCGTCGGTGAAGGCCAGCCATCGAGCACCTTGGCTGAGCAGATGCTCGGCACCCACGGCTCTGGCCTTGCCGACGTTTGCGTAGTGCCCGACTACACCTTGGACATCGTAGCGACCGACCACATGAGCCGTGTCGTCAGAGCACGCGTCCATGACAACGACGATCTGGACATCCTCGCCGCCGAGACCAGGATGGGCGCCGGCACGGATCAGCGCGTCTATGCAACGCCCGATCACTGCTTCTTCGTTATGCGCAGGGACAATGACTCCGATCATGAAGACCTACCATTATGAGGTTGGGTTGGGGAGCTCTACAGCGATAGAAAAATTGACCTATCTATCGTTTATTCGTTGCAAATAGATACGGCCATTACCGCATTCGCCAGATGGGTGGTAGACATGACCCCTGCCGATTCGGAGCCAGTGCGCGATGCGATACTGAAGTCAATTCGCCGGACAATTTAAATACCACGACACCAAATAAATAAGATCACGCCCATTCTGTCATTTGTAATCTCGCCTGAACTTACCGAGCGGGTGCTCTCTCCATCACTTACTACTCATAAAAAGGCTGACCGAGCATGAGAGCACTTACCTACCAGGGCGCAGTCGGCGGCGCCCCTCCCATCTAACCGCAAGGGACTCGAACAATGGACTTTTCCATCTTCTGGATCATATCGGCGGTCATCGTTTTCGTTCTGGATATCTGGGCGCTTGCGAGCGTCTGGCGAAGCACCAAAAGCTCCGGGACGAAACTGGGGTGGACTGCATTGATATTCATCCTGCCCCTCGTAGGTCTGGGTATCTGGGGCATAGCGGGCCCACGAGGGGTGGCCATCCCACCGACCTCCAAATCCCACAGCAAGGGTTAGTGCTTGAGCATTGACCGGTGATAACTCAGCATGGGTGCGCTTGGCGCCCAGGAGCAATGATCATGATGAATGCAGCAACAGGCATGAAGCCAGGCGAGCGCTACCAGGTGGAAAATGCGCAACGCGAGCATCAGTTCCAGGGGTTTTTCCTCGATGGCAAATACTATCTTGGCCCCGAGCTGCTGACGGCGGTCGGTTGGCTGGAGGGACAGAACTTTGTCTATGACCATTTGGACGGGTCAGGTGAGCCCGTCTTTCCAAACCGGGTCGCTGGAACCATCGACAACCTGGTTCTGACTATGGTGGATGGGTCCGCCCTGACGTTGGCCGGTATCGAGGTTGCCATCCCTGCGAGTGCCGCCAACGAAGCCGTTGGCGAAGCAGATCAATCCGCCAACCTGCAACCTGCTGCTCGAGACGTACGTGCGCTGGCCGGGAAAGTGGTGGTCATCACTGGCGCTTCGAGCGGCATCGGCAGAGCCGCCGCAAAAGCCTTTGGCTGCGAAGGCGCCCGCCTGGTGTTGGCAGCGCGTGATGAGGAGGCCTTGTTCGACGTGCTGGACGAATGCACGGAATGCGGCACAGATGCCGTCGCCGTGCTCACCGACGTCACCAGCAGCGAACAGATGCAGGCCCTGGCCGACAGTGCTGCGGCATTCGGTCATGGACGGATCGATATCTGGATCAACAATGCCGGTGTGGGTGCCGTCGGTAGCTTTGAAGAAACGCCCCTCGACGCTCACGAGCAGGTTATTCAAACCGACCTCGTAGGCTATTTGCGCGGTGCCTATGTTGCCTGGCCCTATTTCAAGGCACAGCAGTCGGGGATTCTCATCAACACGTTGTCTGTGGGTAGTTGGGTACCGCAGCCTTACGCCGCCGCCTACTCGGCGAGCAAATTTGGGTTGAGGGGCTTTACCGAGGCGTTGCGAGGCGAACTCACCGACTCTGCGGACATCCACATCTGTGATATCTACCCCGCCGTCATGGACACTCCCGGCTTTCGAGATGGCGGTAACTATACCGGCCATGCCCTCACGCCACCGCCGCTGGTGTATGACCCTCACCTGGTAGCAAAAGCAATGGTAGCGTGCGCGATCAAACCACGCGCCAGCACTACCGTAGGAGCCGCCGCCCGGGCCGCTCGATTGGCGCACTTTCTGCTGCCGGGATTCAGCTATTTGTCCGGATGGCTCACTCGACGTGGAATACAGCGCAGCGCCAGGGCGTCCCGGTCATCGGGCAATCTGTTTGCACCTACGGATTTCATCCGAAGCGTGGAAGGCGGATGGCGCAAGACCAAGCCCGGCCATCGGCTGTTGCTCGGGCTGGCGGCAGCAGCGCTCATGGGCGGCTGCGCGGGAGCTCTGCTGCGCAAAAAGCGTCGGCCGTAGCACGCCGTATTTGCTCAGGGCCGAATGCCCTGAGCGCTCATACGGATCAGGACTGCTGCCAATCGTCACCAGAAGCCTAAACCGAACGGAATTTTTTTCACCGGCAAAAATCTGTTAACTCAGTCACGCTTTTGAGGGATCTACAGATGAGCAGCCACCTATACATCATCGACTACGTCATCCATGGCGAAGCCAAAAGCTTCGTGATCCGTGCTGACAAAATGGACAACGCAGAGGCTTGGCATTGGGCAAGCTGCGATGCAGGATTTGGCCACATACCTCGCAGCAATCGAGACAAGACGAAAAAGACCACGAGGCCCGCAGCCGAACGACTGGGCATTTCGGAAGTGAAGTGGCGCAGCTCGGAGTTCTCTGCGGCCTGAGCCGTGGGCATTGCAGCAGGTCCGGATACCGACTTTTCAAGATGAAATGGAAGGCATGGCTATTATCGAGTTTCTCCAATGGCCAGCGATGGCAATCACGGTGCTGGCGGCGTGGTACATGGGGTCCGTTCGAGCGAAAAGACGAGTGATCGCGTTCTGGTGCTTCACGGCAGGCAATGCACTGTGGGTCGTATGGGGCGCCAGCCACGATGCCTATGGCTTGATCACGCTGGAGATCGTATTGGCGCTGATGAATATGCGCGGCTTGAAAAAGAATCTGGCCGATAGCCGCGCTCAGAAGACTGTTCAGCATCCTTGCGAACTCACGGATTCCAGATAGCGACCTCAGCTTTCCGGTCTCATCGTCCAGCCAACGCGTGGCTGGACAGAGCCCTACCTCATGATCGAGCACGCCGATCAGCATTGCCATCTACTGCGAGTACGTGAGCCGATCATGGGTGTAGCACGACACGCCCTTCTGAGGGCATGGGCATCAAGCTTTGCTGCTTGCAGTCGATAAGGATACTAGGCCTGACAAGACGCAGCACTGAGTCGGCCAATCCGATTCCTCGCCCATGAGTGCTCCTGAATGTCTCTATTTAATGATATGAAGCTGAAATCCAAGCTCCTTTCAGCGTTTGGGTTATGTGCAGTCATCACCATTGCAGTCGCAGTGCTGGGCCAATTAGGCAGTCAGCGAATTTACGTGCTGCTGGACGGCACGGTCAGCAACAACTTGGTCTCGATCCAGAAAACGGACTCGGTGAAAGCCAACGTCATTGCCACCAACCGCGATATGTTCAAGGCTATTGGTCTGGTTTTGCGCAACGCTACATCCGATGAACTGGATGCGACCATCACCTCATTTCGGGGTAATCAGTCCGATGCTGAAAAAGACTTCAAAATCTATAGGGCCACGCCCCTCGAGGATGACGAGCGCGCAGCAGGCAATGACTTCGAGCGGGATTGGCCAGCCTATATCGCCGCTGCCGAGGGCGTCTTCACCCTGCTGAAAGCCGGTGACGCCGAGCAGGCCGGGAAGCTGGCGGACACCAGCGCAATCCCGCTGTATCGCAAGACGATCGGCGAACTGAAAATCATGATCGACTCCAATGCTCGCCAGGCAGGTGAAGTCGCTCGCAACGGCGCGGATACCAACGGGCAAGTGACCTGGGCGCTGAGCATAGGCGCCATCATCGCCGCCGCCTGTGCACTGGGTCTGGGATTGCTGGTTACGAGGATGATCACCCGGCCACTTTATCGATCCGTCACGAGCGCCAGCTTCATCGCCCAAGGTGACCTGACCCACCCTATCCACTCGACGAGCAAGGATGAAACAGGGCAATTGCTGACGGCGCTGTCCGGTATGCAAGGCAACCTCAAGACCACGGTGCAGCAGATTGCCGATGCGTCCAACCAGCTGGCCTCAGCCGCTGAAGAGCTGACAGCAGTGACGGAAGACAGCACACGTGGGCTGGTCCGCCAAAATGACGAGATCCAGCAGGCCGCCACCGCCGTCAATCAAATGACCGCCGCGGTCGAAGAGGTAGCGCGAAACGCCGTCAGCACGTCCCAGGTGTCGAGCGAGACCGCTGCAGAAGCCAGCAAAGGGCAACAGCAGGTGCAACAGGCCGTCAGCGCCATGAATACCATGGCTTCTGACATCACCCAGTCGACGCAGCGGGTCGAGACCCTGGCCGGTCAGATCCGTGACATCACCAAGGTCCTGGAAGTCATTCGCGCAATCGCAGAGCAGACTAATCTGCTGGCGCTCAACGCCGCTATCGAAGCGGCGCGCGCCGGGGAGCAGGGTCGGGGGTTCGCCGTGGTTGCCGATGAAGTGCGAGCGTTGGCTCACCGCACCCAAGCGTCCACTGGCGAGATCGAGACGATGATCCAGCTGGTGCGCACAGGCGCCGACGAAGCTGTGGAGTCGATGGCGAAGAGCCAGGCGATGGCCCACAGTACCCAGACATTGGCCACCGAAGCGGGGCTGGCGTTGGAACGTATCAGCGATGGGGTAAGCCAGATCAATGAGCGCAATCTGGTCATCGCCAGCGCTGCGGAAGAACAGGCTCAAGTGGCCCGGGAGGTGGATCGCAACCTGGTCAACATCCAGGACCTGTCAACTCAAACTGCCGCAGGAGCGAATCAGACCAGTGCTTCCAGCCAGGAGTTGTCACGTTTGGCGATCTCGTTCAACACCATGGTAGGGAAGTTCAAGCTGTAACCGCATTGAACTGCAGGTGGCTGAAGCCAGCGGTGCTGCCGATGGCTTCAGCCCGTTCGTGCAGCGTCCGCAGGACTGCCTGCGCGTTCGTGAGCCAGTGCCCCCACTGAGGCTGCGCGGGGCTAGGAAGGCTTCACCCATGATTCGACTTCGTCATGCCCGAACTGCGCCTTCCAGGCCCCCAGCAGCTTGTTGTTGCCGCCTTTGCTCTCGACTATCTCGCCAGTCAGCGGGTTGCGGTAAACCTTGACCTGCCGCGCACGTCGGGTGCGCTTTTCAGGGGTGCCGCGCGGCGTCTGCTTGACCGTGCCAGGCTCGATGATCGCGATCACGTCCTGCAGGCTTTTACCGTAATGGGTCAGGAGGTCGTGCAGTTTGGTTTCAAACTCAATTTCCGCACTCAGTCCTGGATCATTCTTGAGAAGTTCGAGTTGATCCTGATGGCGGGCAATTTGCTGTTCGAGTTTGCGGAATTCGGCGAGACGGGACATGTTTTCTCCTAAGCTCATACGCTGTCCGGTTATGACAGCAGCCTGGAGCCAAAATCCGCTGCCTGCCGAGTAATTTTCAAGCGGTCATCTATCGCTGATTAACGCTGCGGCAAAAACCCGTTGTTCAGGAAGTCGCTTCATCTGGAGTGCCCGGGCGTTTCTGTCGCCCGGGCGAATACGGCGTCAGTGTTTTTTCACTGCGTCTTTGACTTTGCCGATAGCCTGCTGAGCTTCACCCTTTTTTTCCTGGATGGTGCCTTTGACTTCAAGCTCGGTGTTGCCTGTGGCCTGGCCGACACCTTTCTTGACGTTGCCAATTGCTTCGTTCGCTACGCCTTTGATCTTGTCAGAAGTGCTGCTCATGATGTTTCTCCATTCGGCAGTGATGTCAAAGTTGACGTATGGATTGACCATCACTGCGCGAGAAGAGTTTCGCTTTCTATCGAAACCTTCATGGTAGTCGTACTGATCGCTCAGCCCTTCTGCGCCCGTGCCCTGTGCAGTTTTTTATAGCTGTCGATCAGGCGCAGATGACGATCGAGCCCTTCCAGCTTCATGCTGGTCGGAGTCAAGCCGTAGAAGCGCACGCTGCCGTCCAGCGAACCCAGCACTGCATCCATCCGCGGGTTGCCGAACATGCGGCGGAAATTGACCTCGTAGTCGGCCAGTTCCAGCTCATCGTCCAGGCGCACTTCCAGCACTGCATTCAGGGCCTGATAGAACAGGCCGCGTTCGGCGGTGTTGTCGTTGAACTGCAGGAAGGCCTCGACCAGCTCCTTGGCGTCGTCGAACTTCTTCACCGCCAGATAGATCATCAGTTTCAACTCCAGGATGGTCAACTGGCCCCATGGGGTGTTGTCGTCGAACTCGATGCCGATCAGGGTCTTGATGTCGGTGTAGTCGTCCAGCTCGCTCTCTTCCAGACGCTTGGCCAGCGCCCTCAGCGCCCGGTTGTCGAGGCTGTGCAGGTTGAGGATGTCGGCGCGGAAAAACAGCGCTTTGTTGGTGTTGTCCCAGACCAGATCTTCTATCGGATAGATTTCCGAATAGTCTGGCACCAGGATGCGGCAGGCCTTGGCGCCGATATGCTCGTACACCGCCATGTACACTTGCTTGCCCATGTCCTCGAGGATGCCGAACAGGGTCGCTGCTTCCTGGGCATTGGAGTCTTCGCCCTGGCCGGAAAAATCCCACTCGACGAATTCGACATCGGCCTTGGCACTGAAAAAGCGCCACGACACCACGCCGCTGGAATCGATGAAATGCTCGACGAAGTTATTCGGTTCGGTCAGCGCGTGGCTTTCGAAGGTCGGCTGCGGTAGATCGTTGAGGCCTTCGAAGCTGCGGCCCTGGAGCAATTCGGTGAGGCTGCGTTCCAGTGCCACTTCAAAGCTGGGATGCGCGCCGAACGAGGCGAATACACCACCGGTGCGCGGGTTCATCAAGGTCACACACATCACCGGGTACTGGCCGCCGAGGGAGGCATCCTTGACCAGTACCGGAAAGCCCTGGGCTTCCAACGCCTCGATGCCAGCAAGGATGCCGGGGTATTTCGCCAGCACCGCTGGCGGCACATCCGGCAAGGCGAGTTCGCCTTCGAGGATTTCCCGCTTGACCGCCCGTTCGAAGATTTCCGACAGGCACTGCACCTGCGCTTCGACCAGCGTATTGCCGGCACTCATGCCATTGCTCAGGTAGAGGTTTTCGATCAGGTTGGAGGGGAAGTACACCTCTGCGCCGTCGGACTGGCGCACGAACGGCAGCGAGCAGATGCCACGCTCGACATTGCCCGAGTTGGTGTCGTACAGGTGCGAGCCGCGCAGCTCACCGTCGGGGTTATAGATCTCCAGGCAATAGGCGTCGAGGATTTCCTTGGGCAGCGCGTCTTTAGGGCCGGGCTTGAACCAGCGCTCGTTCGGGTAGTGCACGAACGGCGCGTTGGCAATGTCCACGCCCCAGAACTGATCGTTGTAGAAGAAGTTGCAGTTCAGGCGTTCGATGAATTCGCCCAGCGCCGACGCAAGGGCGGCTTCCTTGGTGGCGCCCTTGCCGTTGGTGAAACACATCGGCGATTGCGCATCGCGGATATGCAACGACCACACATTGGGCACGATATTGCGCCACGACGCGATTTCGATCTTCATCCCCAGGCCCGCGAGGATGCCGGACATGTTGGCGATGGTCTGCTCCAGCGGCAGGTCCTTGCCGGCAATGAAGGTGCCCGCGCCTTGGGTCGAAGTGGGGATCAATAATGCCTGGGCATCGGCATCGAGGTTTTCCACCTCTTCGATGATGAAATCAGGCCCGGTCTGCACCACCTTCTTGACCGTGCAGCGCTCGATGGAGCGCAGGATGCCTTGGCGATCCTTGGCGCTGATGTCGGCGGGCAATTCGACTTGGATCTTGAAGATCTGCTTGTAGCGGTCTTGCGGGTCGACGATGTTGTTTTGTGACAGACGGATGTTGTCGGTGGGGATATGGCGGGTATTGCAGTACAACTTGACGAAGTAAGCCGCACACAAGGCCGACGAAGCCAGGAAGTAATCAAACGGACCGGGAGCCGAGCCGTCGCCCTTGTAGCGAATAGGCTGATCGGCCACCACCGTGAAGTCGTCGAACTTGGCTTCGAGTCGGAGGTTGTCGAGAAAGTTGACCTTGATTTCCATGCGGAATTACCAGAATGACCAGCAGATAAATGGCCGCCATTATCCGTTTTTTCCGCAGGAAGTCACTGACCGCTGGTACCACGCCCCTCCCCGGCCATCAATCATGGGTGGTCTCGCGCACATACAAGCGCCGCGGAATGCCCCACAGGATCAACAGTACCGCCAGCACGCTCACCGCGCACAGGGCGAACAGTGCTGGGGTTGGCGTGCCGGTCAGGTCCTTGATCCGCCCGACCATGAACGGCGCGATGATGCCGCCCAGTTGCCCCAGCGAGTTGATCAGCGCGATGCCTGCCGCCGCCGCCAAGCCGGTGAGAAAGCGTGGCGGAATGGTCCAGAAGATCGGCATCCAGGCGATGATGCCGGTCATGATCATGGTCATGCCGATCATCAACGGCAACAATTGCGCCGGGAACAGCGCGCAGACCAGATAGCCGGCGGCGGTGAGGATGGCGCAGCCCGCCATGTGCAAGCGACGCTCGCCGTGGCGGTCGGAGCTGGCACCGATCAGCAGGTTGCCGATCACCGCGCCCACGTAGGGAATCACCGTGAGCAGGCCGATGTTCAGGGTGTCCAGCACGCCGGCGCTCTTGATTAACTGCGGCATCCAGAACAGCAAGCCGGTCAGGGCCATCACCAGGCACAGGTAAATGGCCGACATCACGTAGGTGGTGGGCTCCTTCCACACGTCGCGCAAGGTCTGCGGTGTCTGCGGCTGGACCTCCTTGGCCATGCGCTCGAGCACGACTTGCTTTTCCTGGGCATTGAGCCAGGTGACGTCCTGGATCCGGTCCTTGACCAGCCACAACACCACCGCGCCCAAGAGTATCGAAGGGATGCCTTCCAGCAAGAACAGCCAGCGCCAGCCCGCCATGCCCATGGCGCCATCGAAGTGCGCGAGGATCAGCCCGGCGATGGGCCCGCCGACGATGCCGCACAGGCAGATCGAGCTCTTGAAGTAGGAGTTGACCCGCGCGCGCCGGGTACTCGGGTACCACTGGGTGAAGAAATACAGCACACCGGGGACGAATCCCGCCTCCATCACGCCGATCAGAAAGCGCAGGGTGTAGAACCAGAATTCGGTCTGCACGAACATCATGCAGGCCGAGGCGATACCCCAGGACACCATGATCCGCGCGATCCAGATGCGCGCGCCGATCTTGTGCAGCAATACGTTGCTGGGCACTTCGAAGAGGAAATAGCCGACGAAGAACAGGCTTGCGCCGAGGCCGTAGACGGTCTCGCTGAACCCTAGGTCGCTGGCCATCTGCAGCTTGGCGAAGCTGATGTTGACGCGGTCCAGGTAAGCGAACAGAAAGCAGGCGATGAACAGCGGCACGATGCGCCAGCTGACCCGGCGATAGATGCTGCCTTCCAGTGAAACGGCGTCGACTTGATCGACCGGGATAGCGGTAGCGGTCACGGTGCACACCTCGATTGTTTTTATGGGGTGAGGCTGTTGCTGCTTGGCCGGCTGACGCGCAGGCGTCGCCGGGCGATGCAGGTGACCGACTATATAGTATTACTATTTATTCATACAATCCCGTTTGTCGGGCATAAATCCCTTACCAAAGGCACTTTAGTAAGACAATTTGAAGTTGTTTGCCTGCGACATCAGGATGGTGCGCCGTCGCTCTGCTAGCGACGGGCGCGGGGAAGCATTACTCGTAGGGGTTACTTGGCAAACAGCTGGCTCATGTCCTTGAACGCCTTGAACTCCAACGCGTTGCCGCAAGGATCGAACAGGAACATGGTCGCCTGCTCGCCCACCTGGCCCTTGAAGCGCACGTAGGGTTCGATCACGAACCGGGTCTCCCGGGCGCGAAGACGATCGGCCAGGGCCTCCCATTGGTCCCAGTGCAGGATGATGCCGAAATGCGGAACCGGCACGTCATGGCCGTCGACCGCATTGGAATGCACCGATTCCTGCGCGGCGGTTTTCGGCTGCTCGTGGATCACCAGTTGATGACCGTAGAAATCGAAGTCGACCCATTGCTCGCTGGAGCGCCCTTCGGATAGCCCGAAGACGTCCCCATAGAAGTGGCGAGCGGCGGCAAGGTCGTAGACGGGAATGGCGAGGTGAAAAGGAGAAAGGCTCACGGTGGGTACCCTGTTCTGGTGGTGTTCGTGAGTCGATTCTTGACGAGATGCGGCCGCCGGGAAAGCGGATATCTTGTGTTATGAGCAACGATATTTTTGATCGATCGAGGATTTTACGTCCCCATTTGCACCAATAAAGCTCCGCAATGCGTCAACACTGCGCGTGGCGGGCCATCACCCTGTTGCCGCTCGCCGCGCCATGGCGTCGACCACGCAGGTGCGAAACAGCGAAAACAGCGCGCCGTGGCGTTGATGGTATTTGGCCAAGAGCACGATCTCGCGATAGAACGTCAGCTTGCCCAGCCCGATCACCCGCACGTCCGCGGGGTGCTCCAGCCACAGCCCTGCCATCGGCACCAGCGCCACGCCGAGGCCGCTGCGGACCATCTTGGCGATGGCATCCAGCTCGTCGAGTTCGAGCGCGTGCTGGACGTCGAGCTTGTGCTCACGCAGGAACTGCGTGACCAGCCGCCCGCCGAACGAGCCGCGGTCGTAACGGATCAGCGGCTGCTCGCGGAGGATCTGCAGCGGATCACCCTTCTTCAGCGCTTTCGGGGTGATCAGCACGAACGGTTCGCGCGCGATGACTTCGGCGTGCAGGTCCTTGGGCAGCGCGAAGGGAGGCTTGATCAGCATGGCCAGGTCGACTTCGCCAGCATCCACCTGGCTGAGCAGGTTCAAGGACACGCCCGGCACCAGGGTCGCCTCGATGAACGGCGCCTTGGCTTTCAGGGCCACCAGCACCTGAGGCAGGATGCCGGTCTGCACCGTGCCGATGGCACCGATGCGCAGCGCGCCGCGGTAATCGTTGGCGCTGTCCGGCGCGCCCATGCGCAGGAAGGTCTGGAGGATTTCCTCGGCCAGCGGCACCGCGCGCTGGCCCGCCGAATTGAGTGTCGCCGCGCGCCCGGTGCGGTCGAACAGCTTGACGCCCAGCGCCTCTTCGAGATTCTTGATCTGCGCGCTGACCGCCGACTGCGTCAGCCCGACCTCCTGCCCCGCCGCAGCGAAGGTGCCGCGGCGGGCGACGCTGATGAAGGTTTTCAGCTCTCGGATCATTCACTGGGCCTGATTGAATGGCGGGGGCGAAGTATGGAATAGCGTCTGGCGATTAGCGATAGCGCTGTTGCAGCGTCCCTACTGATCGCTGTAAGGCACTTCATCCTCCGGCGCCAGGTACACCGGCACCCGCCAGCCCACTTCCCGCAATGAATGGGGCACTTGATCCTGCACCCCCAGCAGCGTGGCGAATATGGCCATGCGCACCGCCACGCCATTGTCCGTCTGCTTGAAAATCGCCAGACGCGAGTCGCGGTTCAGATCGACGCTGAGGTCATTGGCCCCCGGCCGGGAATCCCTGGGCAGCGGGTGCATGATCAGGGTGTCGGCGCTGCAATGACGATTGACCACGGCCGAGTTGATCTGGAAGTCGGCGCTGTAGCCCTCGAGCGTCTCCTCCTGGGAGAAGCGCTCCTTCTGGATGCGCGTGGCGTACACCACATCTGCCCCGGTGAGGGCCTGGGCAAGGTCCTGAGTCTGCTCGACGTGGTGGCCCTGTCCCGCCAGCCTTTCGATGAGATAGGCCGGCATCATCAGCGCTTCGGGCGATACGAAGGTGAGCCGCAGATTGCGGTACAGCGCCAGCAGTTTGCTCAGCGAGTGCACGGTGCGGCCGTATTTCAGGTCGCCGACGAAGACGACCTTGGCGCCGTCGATCAATTTGCCGAAGCGCGAGAATTCCCGCTGGATGGTGTAGAGATCCAGCAGCGCCTGGCTCGGATGCTCGCCCGGGCCGTCGCCAGCGTTGATGACCGGCACATGGGTGGCCTGGGCGAACTCGGCCACCGCGCCCAGTTCGGGATGGCGCACGACGATGGCGTCGGCGTAACCGCTGATGACCCGGCTGGTGTCCTGGATCGACTCGCCCTTGGCCATCGACGAGAAAGTAAAGCCGGTGGTGTCGCACACCGAACCCCCCAGGCGGGCGAAGGCGGCACTGAAGCTCAAACGCGTGCGCGTGCTGGCTTCGAAAAACAGGTTTGCCAGCACCGCGCCATCCAGCACCCGCGTGGTTTTCTGCCGCCGGGCGATGGGCTGCATGATATCGGCCACGCGCAGCAGGTCTTCGACTGAATCGCGGGTGTAGCCATCCACCGACAACAGGTGGTGGGCCATCTCGGAGTTGCCGGGCTGCTGCAGATCTACGCTCTGCGTAGCGGGCGGCAGCCCTTTCAAGAGCTCGACGATGAAGCGCTTGGCAATGTCGGGCATCTTGCGCATTTCGGCCGAATGATCCGGCAGCATCCAGCTGTCCAAGGCACGACGGGTCACCCCGATGCGCTGCGAAAGCCCATCACGGGTAAGATTCAAACGGCGCATGGCGTCGCGGAGGATGACTTGCTGCGGCATGATGGCCTTCCTTTATATACACGCTGCGTATTCTCTTCGGGATGATCCGCGAATTCAAGTGTATACGCAGCTCGCAGCTTCAGGCGGCCTTGGGTTCGAACTTCATCGCCAGGCCATTCATGCAGTAGCGCAGACCCGTGGGTTTCGGCCCATCATCGAAGACGTGGCCCAGGTGGCCACCGCAGCGCGCGCAATGCACCTCCTGGCGCAGCACCCCGAAGGAGCGATCGTCTCGCTCGCCCACGGCCTTGTCCAAGGGCGTCCAGAAACTCGGCCAGCCGGTGTGGCTGTCGAATTTGCTCGCCGATGAGAACAGTGCCAGGTCGCAACCCGCACAGACGAAGGTGCCGTCGCGATGCTCGTCATTCAGCGGGCTGGTGTACGGGCGCTCGGTGTCTTCCTCGCGCAGCACCTTGTATTGCGCGGGGTTGAGGATGGCGTGCCACTCCTCCGGGGTGTGCGTCACCTCGAACACCTGCGCGGCATCGGCCTGACTGACCAGCCCGGCCCCGGTTGAAAACAGCCTTGGGAAACCGCCGCCCAAGGCCAGCGCGCCCAGGCCACCGCCTGCGACCAGGCTGCCTAGCAAGAAATTACGCCGTGAATACATGGTCTTCTCCCCTGTGCGGATAACAGCTGTGGCGCACAGGTTAGGACTGCGGGGATCGCCAAATCCTCTCTGGGAGTTAAACAATCTGTGATAACTCGAGCCTGTGCTGTGGCAGCATCGTGCCCTCAGCGTTTATCTCCAGCACGCCCTTTCACTGATTCCCCGCCCCCAGGAAGTCGCCATGCCGGTGTCCGACGCGACCGTTCGTCGGCAAAGTATCAATATGCCATCATCGATGGTGAACCAGCGATTCTTTGTTGTCGTAGATAGGGTTAGCGAGCCGCGACGACACGGAAACACAGGGTAATTACACCTAATGATTAGGAAGCGCTCGCTTGATGCCAACCATTCCTGACATTCAAGGTACGACCCATGAAACTCGCATTCTGCTTTTCCGCTGTTCTCCTCTCCCTGCTCGCTGGCTGTGCTTCCAATGCCGCCGGCACGGTCGGCGCGGTGTTCCATACTTCCTCGGGACAGCACATCACGGCGGCGACAACCCCTGAGTTCAAAAACGGCCGGTACGAGTTCGTCGATGCCACCGGCGCCAGGCAATCGCTTTACATCTCGCAGGTGACTTCCGTATCCCAGCGCTGACTCTGCGAGCGGATGCCGGCGTGACCGCCGGCATCGCCTTGCCCAAGCTCAAGGTTGCGCCGCCCCCCCCTCGCGTTGACGCTGCCGCCGATGTTCACGGCGCCCGCGATGTCCTGACCTCCAGATGACCGGCGATGAAACGGATCGCCTTGAGCTGACCTCCAGCCGGCAAGCGAGTGGCGAGCAAGACCCTGTTGCCAGTTCCTTCCCCCTAATGCTACAAACCGCAGCCCCCTCCCCCCTTTGCCCGGCGCCTCATGAAACCCATACGCGATTACGCAGGCTACGTCATTGTCATAGCGCCGTTGATCAACAGCGTATCGGGTATCGCCATCGACCTGTTCGCGCCGAGCATGCCCGCCATCGCCGCGCAGATGCAGGTCAGCGATTCGCTCATGCAGAGCAGCATCTCCATCACGCTGGTGGCCTACGCGCTGGGGCAATTGGTGTTCGGACTGATTGCCGACAGTCGCGGCCGGCTGAGTGCCTTGTTGCCGGGAATGGCGCTGTTCGTGGCGGCGAGCCTGCTGGCGATGCTGTCCACGGATATCCATACCTTCCTGCTGGCCAGAGCCTTGCAAGGCTTCGCCGTGGGCGGTAGTCAGGTTGCGTCGCGGGCGATGCTGGTGGACACGGTCAAGGGCGAGCGATTCATGAGCGCAGTGGTTTACATGAGCCTCGCCTGGGGGCTGGGGCCGGTGGTCGCGCCCTTTATCGGCGGGCTGATTCAGCAGTATGCGAGCTGGCGCTGGAACTTCGCCCTGTATGCCGCCTACAGCGGGGTGCTGTTGCTAGCGAGCTTGCGCTTGCGCGAGTCGCTGGCCCCGCAGCGACGCCGCAGCATGAAGGCGTCCGTGGCCGGCTACGGCATCGTCCTGGGCCACCGGCGTTTTCAATGCGCGGTGCTGGCGATGGGCAGCAGCCAGGCGATGTTTCTGGTGTGGAATGTGGTCGGCCCGTTCCTGGTACTCAGTCAGCTGCAGCGCGGGCCAGGCTTCTTCGGCCTGACGGCGCTTGCCGCGGGGCTTGCCTATTTGCTCGGCACCTTGACCAATCGCTGGCTCATGCGCGCTTACAGCGTCAGCCAACGCATGGTCGCGGGCCTGGTGATTTCCGCAGTCGGTATCGTGCTGATGGCGCTGACGCCCTTATCCCTGAACGTGTCGCTGATATTGGCGGGCATTCTGGTAGTCAACTACGGGCAGGGGTTGCTGTATTCCAACATCGTCGCGAAAACGCTGATGCTGTTTCCGGACCGCGCCGCCACCACCTCCAGCCTGATGGGCTGCTCGATGATGCTGTGCGGCGCGGTGGGGGCGATGTTGACGGGTTACCTGACGTTTGATCGTAATCTGACTGCGCTGTTGTTGTTTGGCAGCTTGATGGCGGTGCAGGTGTTGGGGGTGATTCCGCTGCGTCGGCCGGTGGTGGATGGGGTATAGCGAGCAGGGTCTCGATCTGAACAGCAGCGTGATAAAAAGCCCTGACGGATTACAGATCCAATACCAAGCGACTGCCCTTGCATCCCGAGACACAGATCATCATCACCTTGTTGGAATCGCGCATCGTTTTGCTGAGCACACTGTCGCGATGCGCGACTTCACCCTCCAGAACCCGTGTTTCGCATGCGCCACAGGTCCCCTCACAACAGCTGTATTCGACATCCACGCCGGCGTCCAGCAACACGTCCAGAAGAGGCTTTCCAGCGGGCACGTCCAATGTCATTGCCGAGGTGTTCAATACCACTTGATAGCCTTGGTCTGTTGCTGGCGTTGCCGACGCCTGCTCGATCGCAGCGAAGCGTTCGATATGCACGTTGGTAAAACCCAGCGTATCGCAAGCGCGCTCGAACCCGGCGAGCATCAGCGCAGGTCCACAGCAGTAAAAATGGGCATCCGCAGGTCGGTCGGCCAACAACGTGATTAGATCCGGTGGCCCACCTTGCTCTTCATCGAAGTGATAGGTGACCTGCAAATCCTCATTCGCCAATGCCTCGAGCAATGCCGCTTCTTTTCGCGACCGTGCGCAATAGATCAACTCCGCCGACTTGCCCAGCGCCTGAAGCTGACGAAGCATGCAGTACAGCGGTGTGATACCGATCCCGCCCGCCACCAGGACACTGTGCGTGGCGCTGGTCTCCAGCGCAAAGTTATTACGCGGCAACGAGATCGACAACGGCGCTCCGACCCGCAGAGAATCGTGCACCCATCGCGACCCGCCACGGCTATTGCGATCGTTGAGGACCCCCACCACATAGCGATTTTGCTCGCCAGGGGAATTCATCAACGAATAGCTGCGCACCAGGCCGTGGGGCAGATGCAGATCGATGTGTGAACCGGCGGTGAAGGGTGCCAGCGTCGCTCCGTCGGCGGGGAACAATTCGATACTGAGGATGCCTTCCGCTTCGTGGCGAAGGTTTTTGACACGAGCAGACTGAGTGACAGACATTGCGAATACCTTATAGCGATGTTTGATCGAAACGGATGACGATGCGACCCTGAGCATGGCCCTGCTGCAGCATTTCGAGCCCTTGTTCGAAATCCTCCAGGGCAATGGTGCTGTCGACGAACGAGCGAATAGCGCCGCGTGCCACGAGCTCGACAATGTCGTGGGCATCCTGAAGCGTCGAACCCACGGAACCCATGATCCGAAGCTCGCGCACGATAAGATCGATTGGATGCACCTTGAGTGACTCGGCGCTGTAGCCGACGATCACGTAGCGCCCCTTGCGCCGCAGCATGTCCAGGGAGGCCTGCATGGTGGCCTCGCGACCGACCAGTTCGAACACCACATGTGCTCCCCCCGTCAACGCCAGCACTTGCGCTGCGACGTCTTCGCTGCCCGCGGCGTTGAGGCCGTGCTCGGCCCCCAGGGCCACGGCCAAATCGAGCCGTTTTTCGTTGCGGTCAATCGCAATGACCCGTCCGCCCACATGCCGCGCGTATTGCAGCAGCGCCAGACCGACACCGCCGGTACCGTGGATCACCACCCATTCGCCAGGTTTGATGTCGGCCATCTTGCCTGCGTGAACCGCTGTGGTTCCAGCACACGCCATGGGGGCTATTTCTTCCAGCGAAACATGGTCCGGCACCAGGATGCAGTTGGTTGCCCGCACGACCATGTAATCCGCGTAACCGCCGTCGGTGAAAAACCCTGGCTGCGCCTTGACCGTCGGGCACAGGTGCTCGTCTCCGCTGCGGCAGTACTCGCAAGCACCGCAGCCTTCGTAGTAATAGACCATCACCCGTTCGCCGAGCCGGCTTGAGTCGACGCCCTCCCCCAATGCCTCGATGACCCCGGCCACTTCGTGCCCCATGGTCACGTCACGGCAGCCGAGGTCCAATAGACCATCGCGAAAATGCAGTTCGGTGTGGCACATGCCACAGGCTTTGAGTTTGATCCGGACCTGTCCGGGCGACGGTTGCGGGCGCGGTAGGGTCTGCAAGGAAAATGGCTGGCCGGGGCCGATATATCTGACGGCGCGCATGTGCATAGTGGGG
The DNA here is from genome assembly GCF_058986725.1 of Pseudomonas sp. GW821-FHT01A09. Lineage (NCBI taxonomy): Bacteria > Pseudomonadati > Pseudomonadota > Gammaproteobacteria > Pseudomonadales > Pseudomonadaceae > Pseudomonas > Pseudomonas sp. GW821-FHT01A09. Next base: position 261,727 of record NZ_JBYSWB010000003.1, on the reverse strand, counting down.
CATCCTGGTGAGAGCATTGTTGCTCCTGTGCATACAAAAAGGGTGCCATTTGCCCCTGCTCACACAAGACACCTTTTCATGGCCCAGCCTGAAGCTGCCGGTTTCAGGGCTTCTGGGGCAATAACTCATGCTCGCGTTACGTCCGGCTGATTTTTTTGTGTGTACTCAACGCAATTGCACTGGGCGAAGTCGGCTTCAGCCATTACGCTAGCCCGATCCTCTCGATCGGCCTTAATAGAAGATGAAAAGACGCGTTCCCACCCTCACCAGTAAAATCCAGAGCCTGATCCTCGACGAAATACGCCAAGGGCAACTGGTGCCTGGCATGCACCTGGAAGAACTGGAGCTCGCCGAGCGTTATCAGGTTTCCCGCACGCCCGTGCGCGAAGCACTGCGTCAGCTCGATGCCCTCGGCGTCGTGAAGATCACGCCGCGTCAGGGCGCCACGGTCGTAGACCATTCGACTGCGGATCACCAGCGGGAAATCCTTGAAGTCATCGCTGATCTCGAAGCTTGCGCCGCGCGCTATGCCGCCACTCGCTGCACCCCGGCCCAACGGATCGAGCTGCTCAAATTGTCCGAGCGTGCCCGACAGGTTCTCGCCGCCGATGATCACGCGGCGTTCGACGAGCTCAATATCGAACTGCACCAGTTGATTCACAAGGCCGCTGCCAATGAACTATTGACCGAAACCATCTCCAACATGCGTCTGCGCATCGTGCCGTATACACGGGCCGAACTCATGAGCGGGCGCGACTCCCTGGAGATCTCCTACCGAGAACATGAAATGTTCCTTAACGCTGTGCTGCGCGGAAACAGCGAGCTGGCGTATCACTCCATGCGTGCCCATGTGCTGAGAACAGGCGTAATGGACGAGGATTTAGGTGAATAAAACGGCGAATAAGGTCGCCACATGTATACTTAACGACTAAAAAATACGCTTCATGTATTTTTATTCCATCTAGAAAAGCGCCTATTTAGGTCGTGACCGCCCCCTTGAGCCCCATTTTAGATCACTCTAAAAAGTGGATATTGCCCGATTTTTCCTAGGGATAGCCGAAAGATTGGCAAATTCGTCGCCCTGTAGCCCGCGACGTTTTTCTCAGTGAGGATTTTTAACGCTGGCATGCCATTTGCTAACTTCGTGTATACACAGAGACATCCAATGTCTCTTTATCACGCGGAGCAAAACAGATGGTTCAAAGCCTGTTAAGCAAGCCGGAAGTGTCTGGCGCAGTGGCGGCCTTCGTCGACAAGACCCACAGGATGTACATCGGTGGCCGATGGCTCGATGCAGTCAGCGGCGACCCTATTGCGGTGATAGATGCCGCAACCGGAACAGTCATTGCGCATGTGCCCAACGGCGACAAAGCCGATGTGGATCTGGCGGTTAACGCAGCACGGCAAGCGTTCGAAAAAGGCACCTGGGCGTTGATGGGCGGTCACGAACGTGCCCGACTGATGATGAAGCTGGCGGAGCTGATCGACGCTCACGCCGAAGAGCTCGCCGAACTCGAAGCCTATGACACTGGTCGGCCGATCCATGAAACGCGCATGGTGGATATCCCCGGTTCGTCCTTGATGCTGCGTTACATGGCGGGCTACGCCACAAAGATTACTGGCGAAACCTTCTCCACTTCTGCGCCTTGGGAGCTATTCGCCTACAGCGTGCGTCAGCCTATCGGCGTGGCGGCGATCATCGTGCCCTGGAACTACCCCTTTGAACTCGCGGTATGGCGCATGGCCCCAGCCCTCGCCGCCGGTTGCACCGTCATCATCAAACCGGCGGAGCAGACGCCGTTGAGCACCCTGCGCCTGGCTGAACTGGTAGAGCTGGCGGGCTTTCCGGCAGGCGTGATCAATGTCGTCACCGGCCTGGGCGAAACCGCAGGCGCGGCGCTATGCAGCCACCATGACGTGGACAAAGTCTCCTTCACCGGCTCAACCGAGACCGGCAAGCGAATCGTCCAGGCGAGCGCCGCCAGCAATCTCAAAAAGCTGACCCTCGAATTGGGCGGCAAAAACCCGGCCGTGGTGTTTGCCGACGCTGACCTGGATCAGGCCATCGCCGGAATCGCCAGCGGGATCTTCTTCAGCTCTGGGCAGGTCTGTACCGCCAGCTCCCGGGTCCTGATCCATCGCAAGGTCTACGACCAGGTCGTGGATGGCCTGGTCGAGCGCGCGCGCAACCTGCGCATCGGCCACGGCCTCAACCCGCAAACCGAACTTGGCCCGCTGGTGTCGGCCGAGCAACGTCAGCGCGTCGCCAAGTATCTGCAGGCAAGCGCCGCCGAAGGCGCGGAGGATCTGGCAGGCGGTGGGGCGATCGGCGATCAGGGCTATTTCATGACCCCCAGCGTGCTGACCAACCTCACCCCGCAGATGAGCGTCTACCGCGAAGAAATATTCGGACCGGTGCTGTGCGCCATGCCATTCGACACCGACGACCTGGATCACATCGCCGCCATGGCCAACGACACCGACTTCGGTCTGGCGTCCAGCGTGTGGACCCGCGATCTGGCAACAGCGCACCGCATGGCCAAGAAAATCAAGGCCGGCAACGTCTGGATCAACATCCACAACTGCTTCGACCCGGCCCTGCCAATGGGCGGTTACAAGCAGTCAGGCTGGGGACGTGCCGCCAGTTTCGCGGCGATCGAAGACTACACCGAACTCAAGGGCGTCGCCGCCCGCTTGTAGGCCGTACGCAACGGTTGAAGAGGAACACTCTCGTGAATGCAATCAGTCAAAACACGCTGCCAACGGCGACGAGCCTAGCGCTCGGCGATGCTCCACCGGGCATCGTCGTCAGGGACCTCGCACTGCGCTATGGCCAGCAGACCATCTTCGAAAATCTGAACCTGGAAATCCGCAGTGGCGAGTTCATCGCCTTGCTCGGTGCCAGCGGCGTCGGCAAAAGCAGCCTGTTGAAAATCATTGCCGGGCTGGCGACCCCCAGCGCTGGCAGCGTGATCGGCAGCGACGGCAAACCCTTGGCCGGACGCATCGCTTATATGGGCCAGCAGGACTTGCTGTATCCATGGCTCAACGTGCGCCAGAACGTCACCCTCGGCGCACGCCTGCGCGGCGAAACCACCGACGAAGCCTGGGCCGATCATTTGCTCGAACAGGTGGGTCTGGCCGGACGCGACACCCTGTTGCCCTGCGCGTTGTCCGGCGGCATGCGCCAACGTGCAGCCATCGCCCGGACCTTGTATGAACGCCGCCCCATCGTGCTGATGGACGAACCCTTCTCGGCCCTCGACGCCCTGACCCGGGCCAAGGTCCAGGACCTGGCGGCAGAACTGCTGACCAATTGCACCGCCTTGCTGATCACCCATGATCCGTTGGAAGCCTGTCGCCTTGGCCGCCACCTGATCGTGCTGGCTGGCCATCCGGCCACGCTGGGCGTACCTATCACCCTCGACGGCCTGCCACCGCGGGCGCCGGACAACCCACAAGTTCTGCATAGCCAGGGTCGTCTGTTACGCATTCTTACGGAGCTTCACCAATGAACCGTCTGCGCAAAGGGTCTCGCCCTTTCATCATTTTCATCGGCCTGCTGCTGATCTGGCATGCCGTGACTCTGACCGGGATCCCGAACTATCTGCTGCCGACCCCGGCCACCGTGGCGAAAGCGCTTTGGGAGGGCCGCGACTATCTGGGCTACCACTTCCTGGTGACGCTCTCGGAAATCGCCATGGGCCTGTTCTGCGGATTGCTGCTGGGCATGATTCTGGCGCTGACCATGATGTTTTCGCCGCGTCTGCAGCAGTGGCTGATGCCGGTACTGATCATCAGCCAGGCGATACCGGTGTTTGCCCTCGCGCCCTTGCTGGTGTTGTGGCTGGGCTTTGGCATGGCGTCGAAGGTGGTAATGGCCACGTTGATCATTTTCTTTCCCGTCACTGCCTCGTTTTTCGACGGTCTGCGTCGCACCGAGCCGGGCTGGCTGGAGCTGGCCAAAACCATGAACGCTGGGGGTCTCGCCGAACTGCGTCATGTGCGACTGATGGCGGCGCTGCCATCGTTCGGTTCGGGTCTTCGCGTTGCAGCGGCCGTCGCCCCGATCGGCGCGATCATCGGCGAGTGGGTCGGTTCGTCCAGCGGTCTGGGGTACGTGATGCTCAACGCCAACGCCAGGATCCAGACCGAAGTGTGTTTCGCCGCGCTGTTCCTGTTAGCCCTGATGGCCATCGTCCTGGTTCAACTGGTGGATCTCAGCGTGCGCAAGCTTTTGTACTGGGTGCCGGATTCCGGCCAAAACCGTTGATTCGAACAACCTCCTCCAAGGGAAACATCATGATCAAGAAGTTTGCGTTTGCCGCATTGATGACACTCGGCACGGCCTCCGCTCAAGCGGACGAACACATCAAGCTGTTGCTCGACTGGTTCGTCAACCCGAACCACGCCTCGATCTTCGCTGCCCAGTACAGCGGCGCGTTCAAACGTGCCGGCCTTGACGTTGAAATGATTCCGCCTGCCGACCCCAGCGTGCCGCCCCGTCTGCTCGCGGCAGGCCAGGCCGACCTGGCGCTGAGCTACCAGCCGCAGCTGTACATGCTGGTGGACAAGGGCCTGCCTGTGGAGCGCGTCGGGACCATCATCAACACTCCGTTGAACACCATCGCCGCGATCGAAGGCGGGCCGGTGAAGACCATGAAGGACTTCAAAGGCCACAAGATCGGTTACTCGGTCGGCGGCCTGGAAGACGTCACCATCCGCACCATGCTCAAGTTCAATGGCGTAGATCCGAAGGACGTCAACCTGGTGGCAGTGAACTTTCAGGTGATCCCGGCGTTGCTAACTCACCAAGTAGACGGCGCCATCGCGGTTTTCCGTAACTTCGAAACCACCGAGCTCAAGGCAAAAGGAGCCAACCCCATCGTCTTCAAGCCCGAAGATAACGGGGTACCGATGTACGACGAACTGATTGTCCTGGCGAATAAAGCCCATGCCCGGGATGCCAAGATCCAGAAGTTCATGGTCGCGCTGGCAGAAGGCACCCGCTATCTCAAGGCCCACCCAGAAGAAACCTGGACCGCGTTCGCCGAGGCTTACCCCGATCTGAACAACGACCTCAACAAAACGGCCTGGAAAGATACGCTGCCGCTGATCGCCAACAACCCGATGACCTTCGACGAGCCGCGTTACCAGGCCTTTGCCGAATACATGAAGAAGAACGAGCTGATCGAGTCGGTCAAGTCGCTGGATGACTATGGATACGAGCCCAAGCCATGACACTTGATACTGCCAGCGCCGGGCCGCAAGGCTGGGCGCCATACAGCGACTGGATCGACGGCGTAGAAGCGCGTTCGTGGAGTTCAGGCCAGGGCCGTCCCATCGTACTGATTCACGGAATCGGCCCTGGCACCTGCGGCTTGGCCAACTTCGAACCGGTGCTCGGCACGTTGCTGCAACACGGCGAAGTCCATCTGCTCGACTTGATCGGCTTTGGCGCCTCCGGCCGCAAGGCCTGCGCGCCCTACTTCGATGTCGCCCTGTGGCAGCGCCAGTTGCAGGCGGTGCTCAAGCGCATCGGTCGGCCGGCGACGTTGATCGGCAACTCCATTGGCGGCGCCCTGGCCTTGCGTTGCGCGGCCGACGACGCGACGGTTCAAGGCGTGCTGTCGATCGGTTCACCGCTGTGCGCAACCGCGCCGACTCAGGCACTGCTGGATTTCTGGAGCATACCGGACTCGCCTGCCGCACTTGCCAGGGCCATGGCACCGATGACGGCAGCCGGGACCGAACCTTCGGCCGAGCGGCTGGCGGCGCGTTACGCACCGTTCACCGATCAGGGGTTTGTCGAGTATTTCGGCGCTTTGCTCGGCGATCCAGCCGGGGCACTGCAAGAGGTAGCGCTGGATACTGCAACGGCACAGCGCATCAGTTGCCCCATGACCCTGGTGCACGGCTGGCAGGATCGCGCCTGCCCGCTGGAAGGCACTGCACTGGCCTTCAATCGCCTGCGCCCGGACGCCGATGCGGTCCTGTTCGGCCAATGCGGCCACAACATCACCTGGGAAAGAACCGCCGACCTTTGTCAGGTGCTGACGGCTTTCCTACAGCGCACCGAGTTGGAGTAATCAAACCATGAGCAAGACGTTCATCCGCTGCGGACGCCTGTTTACCGCCACCGACAGCCAGGCGGCAAGCGATCAGACGCTTGTCATCGACAACGGTCGCATCGTGCATGTCGGTCCCAATCACTCGGCGCCACATCCCGCGCCACAAGACCGGGTGATCGACCACAGCGATCGCTTCGTGATGCCGGGCATGATCGACACCCATACCCACCTGAGTTACGGCTGCGCCGCGTCGGAAGAAGAAGTGGACCTGTATGCGACCCTTGAATTTCGCACCCTGCGCGCCCTGCACGCGGCGCAAAGCATGCTGCGTGCGGGTTTCACTTCGGTCCTGGACCCGGCCTGTTCCGGGATGGTTTCCCCGGCCGTGCGAGACGCTATTGAATGCGGCCTGTACCGCGGGCCACGCATCACCGCCGCCGGACCGGCCCTGACCACTCACCAGGGGCTGTATGACTACTACCCGAGCTGGATCGGCTCGCCTGATGTCTCCAGCGGCATCCTCGTCAAGTCCCGCGACGAGGCGATCCAGCTGATTCGCAAACAAGCCAAGGATGGCGTCGACATGATCAAGATCGCCATGGACGGCACCATGGGCGACCGGGATCGGGGCCTATACGCCGCGTTCGATCAGGATGAAATCAGCGCGATGGTGCGCGAGGCGCATCGCCTGGGTCGCAAGGTCGGCGTACATGCACGCGGCACCGAAGGCGCGCTGTACTCGGCGCGCGCCGGGGTCGATGTGATCTATCACGGCTCGCGCATCTGCGACGAAGGTATCCGCGCGGCACTGGACAACGGCACGGCCATCAGCCCGTCGCTGCTGATGCTGGTCAACAACATTCAGTTCGCTCAGCCCCAGGACCCGTCCTTCAGTTGGTGGCCGAACATTCAGCGCAAGGAGCTGGCTGCCGCGCGCCGCTGCATCGCCGCAGCGTTCGAGGCGGGCGTGCCGCTGCTCAACGGCTCGGAAAGCGGCTTTGCCATCACCTTGTATGGCGACTGGGCGGCCAAGGAGCTGGAAATCACTACCGATTTGCTCGGGCTCAGCGCCGCTGAGGCATTGCACAGCGCAACCCGCGTCCCGGCGAAATTCATGCGTGACACACGGATCGGCACGCTGGAACCAGGCCAGGCAGCCGACTTGCTGGTACTCACCGACAACCCGCTGAACAACATCAAAAGCCTGCAGGACCCGAGCACGTTTCACGAGGTCTGGGTGAACGGCGAAACCTTCGACCTGACACCACCACCACCGGCTCGCCGACACATGAGCGAAGACTCCCAAGGGATGTGGAACCGCCGTTATACCCGCGACATCGTCAGCCAGCTCGAACCTCAGTCGCTCGATCTGCAGCCCGCGCCTTGAACCCTATTTCCGTTACCTGATTAAGAGGTCAACATGAGCCCTCACGACTACCAATGGCCGAAGGCCGACTGCACTCGCATCCCCTACGGCATGTACCGCGATCCCGACGTGTACACGCTGGAACAGGAAAAAATCTTTCAAGGGCCGGTGTGGAACTACCTGGCGCTGGAAGCGGAAATCCCCAACGTGGGTGACTTCCGCACCATTGAGGTCGGTGACATCCCGGTCATCGTCAACCGTGCCCGCGACGGCAAAGTCCATGCGTTCGTCAATCGCTGCGCGCATCGCGGCGCCACCGTGCAGCGCCTGATCCATGGCAACGCCAAGTCCCACGTTTGCTGCTACCACCACTGGGGCTACAACCTGGAAGGCAACCTGGTCGGGGTGCCGTTTGCCCGCGGCGTGGAAGGCAAAGGCGGCTTGCCGGAGGACTTCGACAAGAAAGAGCATTGCCTGCGCAAGATGCGCGTAGAAACGCTCAACGGCGTGATCTTCGGCACATTCGCCCAGCAGCTGGAACCCCTCGAGGAGTTCCTCGATACCACCTTCGTCAATCAGCTCAAGCGTCTGTTCAACCGCCCGATCAAGATCCTTGGGTATCAGCGCCAGCGCATCCACGGCAACTGGAAGCTGTACACCGACAACCTGCGCGACCCCAACCATGGCGGCCTGCTGCACATGTTCCAGATCACCTTTGGCATCGCGCGCCTTAACCAGACCGGTGGCGCCATGGTCGATAAAAAAGCCCGACACAACATGTCGTGGGCTGCTCAGGACATGGGCAAGAACAACAGCGACGCCGAGTATTCGACCCCACGGGAAAACAACAAACTGACCTTGAAGGACGGCAGCCTGCTGCAATACCGCAAGGAGTTTCCCGACGACTACAACCTGACCATTGCCTCGATCTTCCCCAACTGCATCTTCCAGCAGATCGGCAACACCTTGGCGGTACGGCAGATCCGCACCAAGTCGGTGAGCGAATTCGAAATCTTCTGGACTTTCTACGGCTACACCGACGATGACACCTCAATGGATCAGCATCGTCTGCGCATGTCCAATCTGGTCGGCCCCGGCGGCCTGGTTTCCATGGAAGACGGCGAAGCCATCGAGATCGTGCACCGCGCCATCGCCGCCGACGAAGACAAGCATGCGTTCGTTGAATTCGGCGGCCGCGGGCCGGTTGGCGACCAGGACAACCTGGTCACCGAAGCGCCGATGCGTGGCTTCTGGATGCACTACTGCGAACTGATGGGTATCACGCCGGGAGCCGACACACATGCCAATGCCTGAACGTTACTTCGAACTGCAGATGCTGCTGGACCAATATGCGCGAATGATCGATGAAGACCGTCTCGAAGAATGGGTAGAACTGTTCACCCCGGACGGCCGCTACGAGATCATTTCCAGGGAAAACCTGGCGCAGGGTTTTGCCTTGCCGCTGATGCTGTGCGAGAACCGCAACCAGATCGCCGACCGCGTGATGTCATTGCGCGAGGCGAACATTTATCACATCCACACCGATCGCCACATCCTCTCTCAGTTGCACGTCCAGGGCACCGACGACGGTTGGCGTGTGGGTGCCAACTACGCCCTGTTTCAGACCAATCAAGTAGGCGTGAGCACGCTATACAGCGTCGGTCGCTATGACGATCTGATTCGCGAAGTGGACGGCCGCCTGCTGTTCGCCAGCAAGCGAGTGATCGTCGACACCGGTGCAGTGCCTTCGCTGCTCGCCACCCCCATCTAGGACCCTGTGATGACTGCAACCAAACGAGAAATATTCGTCCCCGGCATGGGCCCGCCGCTGAGTCATTACTGCGATGCCGTGGCCTTTGGCGACTTGCTGTTCGTTTCCGGCATCCTGCCATTGGATGATCAACTCAACCTGGTGGGCGGCGACGACCCACGGGCTCAGGCAGAGCAAGTGTTCGCCCGCCTCGAACAGGTACTCGTCGCGCAGGGCGCGGCGTACGCCGACATTCTCAAGGTCACGCTGTTTCTCACCGACGTCAACGACCGCGCAGCGATCAACGCTGTGCGCAAGCAGTACTTCGGCAACAGCCGCCCCGCCAGCACCCTGGTGGAAGTCAGCGGCCTGATCACCCCCGGCGCACGTCTGGAAGTCGAGGCCATTGCTCGACTTCAGCGCACCTGATTTTTCAAGGAATCGACCATGCAAACCATTCAATACCCATTACTTGTCGACAACACTCTGACCCGCGTCATCGAAGCCGGCAGTGGCCCGGCCGTAGTGTTCGTGCACGGCCTCGGCGCCCGTTGCGATCGCTGGAGCGGCACGGTCAGCCGCATCGGTAACGCGGGCTATCGCGCGGTGACGTTCGATCTACCGGGACACGGACTGGCCGCCAAAGGCGACCCGCAAGCCCCCGGCGATGTGCCAGGCCTGGCGCGGTATCTGGTGGCATTGCTCGATACCCTCGGCATCGAGCAGGCGGTCCTGGTCGGCACGTCATTGGGCGGCCACATCTGCGCTTACGCGGCGACGCTGATATCGGAGCGCGTGCCCGGCCTGATGCTGGTCGGCGCACTCGGTATCGCACCGTTGAGCACGGAAGCCGCGCAAGGCATCCAGCGCAGCGTCAAAGCCACATCCCGGGAAGAAATCAAGGGCAAGCTGAAGTTCGTCATCGCCGATGAAGCGCTGGTGACCGATGCGCTGATCGACGAAGAATGGCGCATCAACAACTCCCCAGGCGCCAATGCCAGCTTCGTGCGCATGGGCAACTACGTGGTCGAAGGCTTGGAACATGACTACGTCGCCAAACAACTGGCTGCGCTCTACCCGGCCGACAACATCCGCCTGGTGTGGGGAGCCGAGGACAAGGCAGTACCGGTCAGTGTCGGCGAGCAATGCCGCGACCTGTTGGGCGGCGCCGAACTGCTGTTGATCGAGGGTGCCGGCCACGCGCCGTATTTTGAAAAACCAACTGCCTTTGATCCTCCACTGCTGGCGTTCCTCGCCAAGTTGCATTGATCACTGGCATATCGCTTCAGGGTCGTCGGCGACTGAATAGTACCGTCGGCCTGCCATTGATTTAGCCGTTCTGCACCCTGGGCCGACGTCTCATCCATCGGCCGACGGCACACTGCTGCCTGAACAATAAGAAAGCTTGACTCACGATAACAATAAGTCTGAAGACACACTCAACACTGCCCTTGCCACTCTTATCACTTACTTCAAAAAAAGTCGGGAGCTGTTTGTATGCGCGCAATAAAGTGGATGACTCTTTCACTGGCCACTTCGGCCGCTGTCGGTAGTCAATGGACACAGGCCAGTGATCAATCCGAAGCCAGCGGGTTTCTCGCCGGCAGCAAGTTGAATGTGCTGGAACGCAACTTCTACATCAACCGGGATTTTCGCAGCGGCAATTCGCCGGTCGACAATAAAGGTGAGCGCACGCCTTATGGCGAAATCTGGGCGAACGGCCTGATCGGCAACTTCCAGTCCGGCTTCACTCAAGGCATCGTCGGCTTCGGGGTGGACGCCATCGCCTTGATGGGGGTGACGCTGGACAGCGGCCCAGGCCGTATCGGCGGGGTCTACACGGTTCCGGTGCAGGATAACGGCAAGCCGGTCGACGAGTTCTCGTCACTGGGCGTGGCGGCTAAAATGCGCATTTCCAACACGGTATTGAAAGCTGGCGACCAGGTCATGACATTGCCGGTCTTCGCCACCGACGACACGCGAATCGTCCCGGAAACCGCCCGCGGGGTGTTCGTAACCAGCAACGAGATCGACGGCCTGACCTTGCATGGGGGTAAGTTCGACTCCATCAAAGGTCAACAATATGCCAGTCATGACAGTGTCGGCTTGAAGGAAGCGGTATTTGCCGGCGGCATTTACAACTTCAATAAAAACGCGAACGCCGCGCTGTACTACTCCAATCTCGATGACGTATTCCGCAAATACTACGGCGGTTTCGATTATAACTGGGCAACGGGTGAAAACAGCTCACTGGCTACTAACTTCAACTTGTATCACACCCAGTATGATTCCAAATACACCGGTACGGGCAGCAGTGAAGACAACACCATCTGGAGCGGCGCCTTGGCCTATAGCCTCGGCGCTCACAAGTTCACCGTCGCTTATCAAAAATCGAACGGCGGTTACCTGAGCGCAACGGGCCGACCCGTGGGCTACGTCTACGGTCCTGACGGAGGCGGCTCGATCTTTTTGAGCAACTCAATCCAGTATTCGGACTTCAACAACAAAGACGAAGCCTCCTGGCAGTTGGCGTACCTTCTCAATTTCGCGTCCCTCGGCATACCCGGCCTGACCTTCGGCGCACGCTTCGTCGACGGCCAGAAAATCGACATGGGCAGTGGCAGTGACGCAAGCGAACGCGAAACCGACCTGGACTTGAAATACGTCATTCAGGACGGAGCCGCCAAGGATCTTTCGTTCCGGCTTCGCCAGGCTTTCTATCGTTCCACGGATGACTTGAACGGCGACGTCAACGATTTCCGGATCATCGTCGAGTACCCGATCAGCATCCTATAATCCGTCACGCATCGCTCGCCAGCCGCTCAAGCTGGCGAACGCCCAAATCAACTGTGCATCCGAAGGTAATCCACCATGGAAAAAAACCTGGGTAGCTATCCCCTGCTCACCGGTACGCCGGCCGGGGGAGCCGAAGCCTTGGACTCGCCGCGGCCCGTGCAGACGACGGCTGTCAACGGTATGAGCCACGCGTGTGAGGCCACTTATGTTTAATCCTGTTCGAGGCCGTCATGGCATGGCAGTTGCGCCTCACGCCCTGGCGTCACAATCTGCGCTGGCGGTGCTGCGTGAAGGCGGCAATGCCGTGGAAGCGATGGTCGCAGCCGCCGCGACCATCGCGGCGGCCTATCCACACATGAACGGCATTGGCGGCGACAGCTTCTGGCTGTTATCGCTTGCGACACCCGACGGGCCGCGGGTCATCGGCATCGAAGGCTGTGGCGCCGCAGCCCGGAACGCGAGCCATGAGCACTTTAGCGGTCAGTCGGCGATCCCTTTTCGAGGTCCTTCGGCAGCGCTGACGATGGCGGGAACTGTCAGTGCCTGGGAGCGCAGCCTGGACATAGCGCGAGAGCATCTCGATGCGCGTCTGCCGTTATCACGACTGCTGGCGGACGCCATCGACTACGCCCGCCACGGTGTGCCGGTGACCGCCAGCCAGCAGCGCAGCACGCAGGCCAAACACGCCGAGCTGCTGGATGTCGCCGGGTTCGCTGAAACCTTTTTGATCGAGGAGCAGGTACCCAGCGTAGGCAGCCTGTTCCGCCAGCCGCGCCTGGCCGACACATTCGAACACCTGGCCAGACAGGGTCTGGCAGATTTTTACCGAGGCGATCTTGCCGAGCGAATGGCCAATGAACTGCAACAACTGGGCAGTCCGTTACGGCTTGCGGACTTTCATGCCCACCAGGCCATCGAGCGCACGCCGCTGGAGTTGCAGCACAGCCATGGGCGGGTGTTCAACATGCCGCCACCCACCCAGGGGCTGGTGTCGCTGCTGATCCTCGGCATCATGGATCGCCTGCCCGGCAGCCAGACAGATCATCTGGGTGCCGACTACGTGCATAGCGCGGTTGAAGCGGTCAAACAGGCTTTCAAGGTGCGTGACCAGCACATCACCGACCCGCTGCACATGCGGGTAGACCCTGCGAGCTTTTTACACGCCGATGCTCTGAACACCATGGCCGATGCCATCGATCCTCAAGTCGCCGCTGCCTTCGGCGCCGGCAAGGGTCCGGCGGACACCGTGTGGATGGGCGTCATCGACCGTCACGGCAATGCGGTGTCAATGATCCAGAGCATCTATCACGAGTTCGGATCAGGCGTTGTGCTAAGCGGTACCGGCATCAATTGGCAGAACCGTGGCGCCTCGTTTTCGCTTGACCCAGCCCACGTCAATTTCCTGCGCCCTGGTAAGAAGCCGTTCCATACCCTGAACCCAGCCTTGGCGCATCTCAACGATGGCAGCACCATGGTGTACGGCAATATGGGCGGAGACGGCCAGCCGCAAAGCCAGTCTGCGGTATTCACACGCACGGTCGTGCACGGCCTGAATCCTCAGGCTGCCATTAGCGCGCCTCGATGGCTGCTAGGACGCACATGGGGACAATCTTCCGACAGCTTGAAGCTCGAGGGGCGATTTGCGCAAAGCACGGTACAGGCCTTGCGAGATCGCGGTCATGAAGTGGAAATGCTGGATGATTTCGACGAGGTGTGCGGGCATGCCGGAGCTGCGATAAGGCATCCTGATGGGAGTCTGGAAGGCGGTTCAGACCCTCGTTCTGATGGGGCTGTTGCGGCGTTTTAGGGTTGATTCTGAAGATTGAGCCGGCTGGTATGGACGGCGCGTCGTGGCCAGCCACCGATTCCCAAGCCGGAACACACGCCTTACTAATCAAGAGCGCGAGCCTTGGCGAGGGGCCAATGGCCAGGGCGAGCCGCACAGGCCCGCAGCAAAGGGCCGCACCCCGACCTCAATCGCCACCTACCACCCCGCCACACCTCCATCACTGCGCGGGTCAGTTCCCCCTTCGAGCAACCCATTGGCATGCCGCACAATCGCCCCCGCATGCCCCATGGATTCATCGTAGTCAGCCAACACTTCAAGCTCGTGGCCATAGCCACCAAGCGCCGCGATGCACTCCGGGGTGAAGCGCGACTCGAGCTTGAGGTTGTCACTGGACGTGCCCCAGGTACGGCCCAGCAGCCAGCGTGGCGCCGCGATCGCCGCTTGCGGATTCATACCGAAATGCACGATGCGGCTGAATACCGCGCTTTGCGACTGCGGCTGGCCGTCGCCGCCCATGTTGCCGTAGACCAGCGTGCGGCCGTCCGCCAGGTGGGCCATGGCCGGGTTGAGGGTGTGGAAGGGTTTGCGCCCGGGCGTCAGCGGGTTGAGCGCGTGGGGGTCTAGGGAGAAGCTGCAGCCGCGGTTCTGCCAATTGACGCCCGACTGCGGCAGGACGATGCCGCTGCCGAACTCGTGGTACAGGCTCTGGATGAAGCTGACCGCCACGCCGTCGGCGTCGATGGCGCCCATCCATACGGTGTCGGCCGGACCCACGCCTTTGCCCCAGGTGGCAGCGCGCAGGGGGTCGTGGTCGTGGGTCATGGCCTGCAGGGCAGCGCTGTCGAGCAGGCTTTGAGGGTCGATGGTCATGTAGGCAGGGTCGGTAATGTAGCGGTCCCGCAGGGCGAACGCGCGTTTGGTCGACTCGACGCAGGCGTGCACGAACGGTGCGCCGCATGGGTCCATTTGCGGGTCGAGCAAGTGGTCGAGCTGGCCGAGGATCAGCAACGACACCAGCCCCTGGGTCGGCGGCGGGAAGTTGTAGACCGTGCCGTGCGAGTGATCCAGGCGTAACGCCGTGCGCCACTGAGCCTTGTGGTTTTGCAGGTCTTGCAGGACTAGCGGGCTGCCGGCCGCTTGCAGATCGGCCGCCATGCTGCGGGCCAGTTCGCCCTGATAGAAGTCATCGAGACCGACTCGGACCAGGTGTTCCAAGGTATCGACCAGGCGCGGCTGGCAAAACACCTCACCCGCCTGGGGGACCTGCCCGGCGGGCAAGAAGGTCTGCGCAAAGCCTTGGATGTTGCGTAACTCCTCCTGCTTGCTCTGGGTGCAGCGCTGCTGGCTGGCGGTCACCGGGATGCCGTGACGGGCGTAGCGCACGGCATCTTCCAACAGCCGCGCCATGGGTATCTGCCCGCCCAAGGTTTCGCGCTGCCAGGTGTCTGCCGCCTGCCAGCCCGACAGCGTACCAGCCACGGTATTGGCCGCCAGACCGCCGCGAAACGGAATGCTCTGCAGGCCTTGAGCGCGATAGCCCTCAAGCGAAGCACCGAGCGCGCTGGCACCGCAGGCATCGAGCGCTACGGGAACATGGCCGGGGCGCGAGATCAGCCAGAAGCCGTCGCCGCCGATGCTGTTCATGTGCGGGTAGACCACGGCGATGGTCGCGGCGGCGGCGATCATCGCCTGCACCGCGTTGCCGCCCTCGCGCATCACCGCCAGGGCGCTTTGTGCGGCCAGCGAGTGGGGGGCCACGGCCATGGCGCGAGTGCCGCGCTGCGGGTTGAGGGTACGGGCCATCAAAGAGATCCTTGAGAAAAAGGTACGGCGCTGTCGAGGCCAGTGTTGTCGGCGAACGCGCTGTGGGTGAACAGCTCGCGTGCGCAAGCGAGGACAGATTCATCTGCAAAACGCGCGCCCAGTACAGACAGCCCGACCGGTGCGCGGGCCAACGTGCGCCAGGGCATCACCACCTGCGGCAAACCGGCCAGCCCGGCCAGGCACAACAGGCGCTGGGAGCGGCGACAAAAGCGCCGTGCAGGCGCGGTTGAAGCAAGGGATTCATGCGTCGCTCCAACTGACGTGGGCGGCGACGATCTTCCAGGCGCCCTGCAGGCGTGCCCAGCTTTGGGTCTGGCGCCCGACTCGCCCTTTGCGCTGGAACACCATGTTGGCAACCGCGAAGTCATCACCGAAGGTGGTCAGCGAGCGCTCGATGATTTGCCGTTCCAGGCCTGCGCTCGGGCGGGCGAGGCGAAACGCCTGGATGGCGTCGATGCCGTACAGGTGCTCGCTGGCGCCGTAGCGCAGGGTGTGTGCGCTGTGCCAGAACAGCTCGTCGAGTACGGTCAGATCATTGCTGGTCAGGGCCGTTTCATAGCGCTCGAACGCGTGGTGCAACTGCGCCAGTGGCTCGCTGGCGTTGATTGCCAGGTCGTCGCTTTGGCGAGCGAACAGGTCGGCCGGCAGCTGGCACACGCCGCGACCCAGCAGGCCCTTGTGGCCTTCGATATCAAGCATGGCGATGGCCACGCGCGGGGGCATGGTGGTCGCGACGATGGCAGCGGCGTCGACGGCGCTGCTCAGGCCCATCGGCCCGAACAGCGGGTGCGCGCCCATGCGCCAGGGCCCGAGGATGGCCTGCTCGCCTGGCAGCCAAGGGGCGATGTCCGCCGCCACCGTTACGCCGTGGGCCCAGGCCTGGGCGCCAAAACCTGCGGCATCGATCACGCCGCTGTCGCCCAGCATCGGGCAGGCCACACCATTGGCCATGCGCGGCCCTTGGGGTGTCGGTGCGGGTACGCAGTGCCAGTGCTCGGGCGCGCCGGCCAGGCGCACGCCTGCCTGGTGCCCGTTGCCGGCGAGCGCCACCACCAGGCTGGCCGCAGGGTTTTCACCCTCATTGGCGGCGGCCGCCAGCATGAGGTGGCAGGCGCCCATCCACAGGGTCAGAAAAAACAGCGGCGAGCGTTGCAGCATCTCGCTTACCGCGGGCGCGTCAGTCAGCCGCGGCGCGAGCTGGCGCTGCAAAGCTGCGGTTGCGGTGGCCGTGTTGCTGTGCAGATCGTCGCCAGCCGCAAGCGCTTCGCGGGCGAGTTCGAACAAGTCCACCGCGCCCTGAGCCAAGGCAGATTGCAGCGCCTGGTACAGATCGCCGTCGCGCCAGTGCAGGCGCTCGAGGACTGCTTCGTCACGGGTGCCGAAGCGGATCTGCGCGCCACTCCCGCTGCCGAGCAGCGACCAGCAACGGCGCCCTGCCCCTCGTTGATCGGTAATTTCAACCAGGGCGGTCGAAGGCGAAATGACTGCCGCCAGCGGCGTGACCACATTGAAATCCTGCGCGGGCCGCAGACGCACACGTCCATCGAGCAGCATGGCTTGGGCTTCGGCTTGATCCCGCGCCCAGCCCTCGTACAGGCAGCACAGCACCGCCGACGACATCACCGGTGCACTGGGACGTGCGCCATCGCGAAACGGTGGGCCGGCGTGCAGCAGGGTCATGGCCGCAAGGCCTACGGCTTCGCGCGCCTTGACCACCGCGCTCCAGTAAGGTCTGACCTGATACAGGCGTGCCAGCGCTGCGGCATTGGCCTGGGCGCGCTCCTCGGTCGCGGCGCTGGCCATCAGGCGACCTCGGGCACGGGCAGAATCGGCGAAACAGCATCGAAGCGTTGGCCGGCACGCAGGCAGAACAGCGGTTGCAGCATGCGTTGGGCGACGGCTTCGGTGCCTTCGTTGTCGCGCAGCAGCCAGCGCCCTTGGGCATCGGACAACACGCTGATATCGGCTTCGCGGCCCACGCCCAGGGTGCCCAGTTCATCGCTCATGCCCAGCATGGCGGCGGCATGGGTGGTGACCATGGGCACGAGTTGTTCCAGCGTCAGCCCCAGGGCCATCATGCTGACCATGGTCGAGACCAGGCTGAAGCGCGAGGTGCCCTTGAACAGGTGTTCTTCATCGGGGTGCTCGTCGGGGGTGCCGGCAGGCGGCGGGACTTCGGTGTTGTATCCGTGCATGTCGGAGCCCAGGGTGTTGGGCACGATCCCGGCCTCGAGCACTTTGGCGGCCATTTTGTAGCTGAAGTGCGAGCCGTGCCCTACGTCCACTTTCAGGCCACGGGCGACCGCGTCGGCGACCAGCCCGTGAACCTGGCCGTCCTGGGCGACGAAGCCACCAGGATGGCGGCTGAACGGGTGGGCCAGCACGTCGCCGGGTTTGAGCAGGGTCAGCACCTGCGGGAAGATGGAGTCTGGGTCGACCTCCTGGCCACCGTCCTTGGGCATGGGCCACAGCTGGCCGAAGTGGATGTACACCGGCAGTCGGGTCTGCTCGCCGATCTGCGCGGCCTTTTTCATCACGTCCAGGCCCCAGCGGGCAAAGCCGCCAAGCTCGGCGTGGGCCTTGATGCCCTTGACGATGTCGCGGTTGGCCAGGGCCGCCTTGACGGTGGCCTCGACATCGCTGCATTCGGGGCGATAGAGCTCGGGATAGAAGTGCCCTTCGAGCCCGCCCACCAGATACGCGGAGAGGAAGGCCAGTACGCGACTCTGGGACGGCTCGACGATGAATTTGCGAAATCCGGGCAGGGTCATGCAGCTGGCACCGCCCTGATCGACCAGGGTGGTGACGCCCGAATGCACGCCGCACAGGTCGGGGTTGAGGCCAAAGCGCCCGGAGACGTACTGGAAGACGTGGCTATGGGTGTCGATGAGGCCGGGCAGTACCAGCGCGCCGGTGCAGTCGATCAGTTCGGCGTCCGTGGCGGCATCGGTGTAGCGCAGTTGGCCAACTGCCTGGATGCGCGTACCGACCACCAGTACATCGCAGAGGGTATCGATGGAATTGGCGGGGTCTATGACGCGTCCGCCGTGCAGAAGGGTCTTTTTCATGGGGATCTTCGTGGCATATCGGGAAGGTGTCAGAAGCAAGGCAATGGTCGTGCCATCGATAACGCTTAGCATGCCTATAAACTTTTATCTGGCTGTTTTTGATAGTTTTTTATCTATGTAAATCTATGTGGTATACCTGCTTTGTCACTCCGAGTGCTTGCTGCTCAGTCTTGCATGCACGCACCATTTGATGACGGGGCGCCCTAATACAGCGCATTGCGTGGTATACCTCTCTTTCCGTCTAGCTGTGCGATGAGGTCTTGAGATTGGGGGTGCTCCCACAGTGGCCCTACAGGGCGATCCGACGGCGCCGCAGCACCCAATCTTCACCACCCAGAGCTTTTCAACGCACAAAAAAAAGACCGCCACGAAGACGGTCGATCACGCGCAAACCACCTTAAATATCCAGCACCAACCGCCCAGACGCACTGCTCGAGCAGCAGATCATCATCGTGCCATGGCGCCCATGTTCAGCCGGCGAACGCACGCTGTCGCAGTGCACCGGCTGGCCATCGATGACCTTCACTTCGCAGGCACCGCAGATGCCCTGTTCGCAGGAGTACATGACGTCCGCATCGGCCGCCAGCAGCGCTTCCAGGATGCTCTGCCCCGGTGCGACGGCCACCTCAGTACCGGAGCGGGCCAGCACTACCGTGAAGGCTTGCTCGGCGGTTGCGGCGGGTGTGGCAGCCTGGAATCGTTCGATATGCAAGCGCTCGCCCAGGCCCACGGCGAGACCATCAAGCGCATTGATCATGCCCTGCGGGCCACAGCAATAGACGTCTGCATCAGCTGGCATTGCTGCCACCACCTCGTCCAACGAGGTCCGCGCCGCCCCTGGCACAGCCGAGTAATGCAGGCTGACATCGCCGCAATCCTTGAGCGCATCACGGAACAACGCATGGGCTGGCGAGCGGCACCAGTAGTGTAGATGTACGCTGCGCCCCTGAGTACGCAGTGCCTGGAGCATGGAATAGATCGGCGTGATTCCGATGCCGCCCGCCAGCAGCACCACCGGCGCCTGTCCGGGGGTCACGGCGAACAGGTTGCGTGGCGCGCTGACGTCGAACATCTGTCCCACGCGCACGCTGTCGTGCAGCCACTTCGAACCGCCGCGGCCGCCCTCCTCGCGCTTGACACCCACCACATACCGCTGCGCGTCGCACAGGGGCGTTAGCAAGGAATACTGGCGGATCAGCCCACCCGGAAGGGTCACATCCAGATGCGCGCCAGCCTCTGCGGCTGGCAGTGGCGGGCCATCCAGCGCTTCGAATTCGTAGAGCAGAATGTCCTCGGCGCCATAACGCATGGCGCTCAGGCGCAAGCGCTGCGGGTTGGGCTCAGACCGTTCCATATTGAATACCCATGCCCCGCAGCCAGGCGCGGTACTTCATGCCCAACAGGTCGGTGCGGTGATGCAGTTCCTGACGCAGGTCGGTGGGGATACGCTCCGGGCGCTGAGTGTCGACGATCGCCGCGTCCTGGGCATAAACCAAGTCCTGGCGGCGGCGCACATCGGCCTCGGTGGGCATCGGGTCGAAATTCATGCCGCAGACGATGCGCACGATGCTCTCGGTCTCGCTGACCTGCTGCATGGTGAAAAAGGTGCAGAAGCGATCCGCCTCGTTGCCCAGATGGGCGCGCTCGGGGTCGGAGATCACCAGGCGCTTCTTGAAGTAGGCAACGCCTGGGCGCAGCAATTTGTAGGCGTAGTAGGCGATCACTGGCACTTCGCGCGGGTCACCGTAGGGCTGGGTCACTTTGACTTCCGAGGAGGCCAGGCCGCCGTCTTCTTCCCACACGTCGTAGGCGCCGATCGGGTCGGGGTTGTCCATCAGGCCGTTGACGCCGGCGTGCACGAACGGAAAGTGCGTGGGGTCGATGAAGTTTTCCAGCGCCCGATACCCGGACTTGAAGGTGTAGGGCCCGCAGACCACCTTCTTGTAGCTGGCGTCATCCCAGTCGGGGAAGTGCGGGATGTCGTGCTCGGGCTCGCCGATGCAGGTCCAGAGCAGGCCGTAGGCCTCTTTGGTGTGATGGGGGATGGCCTTGGCCTTCTTCATCGGGGTTTCGTGGGGGGAGGCCGGCATCAGGGTGCACTGTGCGGTGCCGTCGTAGTTCCAGCCGTGGTAGGGGCACACGACTTTGTCGCTGGCGATGAAGCCCTTGGAGAGCCGCGCGCCGCGGTGGATGCACAGGTCTTCCCAGACGTAGGCCTGACCCTTGGAGTCGCGCCACACCACCAGGTCACGGCCGAACAGGGTCACCGGGTACAGGGTGCCGGCTACCACGTCTTCGCTGCTGGCAACCACGTGCCAGTCGTTGAGCAAAGCCGGTTCCAGCGGTGCATCGAGCTGGTTCAAGTGTTCTTTGCAATTCATCAGGGGTCACCTTGTTTTAGTAGCCGAACACACCGGGCACGGCCCCGGCCGAGCAATTCGCGGGCCTTGGGCCCATGGGTGGCAAGCAGATCTGCGTTGTTTCACGCAAGAAGCGCACCAGCGCGCTGACCTCAGGTCAGGCGGTGCATAAGCGCACCTGCCCAGAGCAAAGCAAAGCAAGTGGTATGCCACCTTTATTGTCTGCACATTGCCTGGGGGCAAATGCCGGCGCCGCCTCCCGGTTTCGGCCACTCCAAGGATTGGGGGCGGCGTTGCATCGTTCCATTGAGCCGCCTCCTCGGCAGCGGGCGTGCTGCATCTGCGAGCACATTTTAGGTGGTATGCCTCCTATATGAGCACAAGAAGGTCGCGCCGCAAGGCTTGCACCACCGTGAACCGGGCACATCCCACCCGGTATGCTTTATGCAGTGGCCGTTATCCCACTGGTGGTCGATCCGGCAGATCGACCAAGCTGATATGCTTCCCGAGGTCCCGCACCTCCCCTTTTCGACAAGTGATCGAGTTGTTATGAGCCAAGCATCCACCCAAGACGTACAAGCCGAACTGGACGCGGCCACCAGCCGCTCCGCCTTGCTCGGCCGGCCGGGTTTTCTGATTCGCCGACTGCACCAGATCCACTGCGGGCTGTTCCTGGATGAAACCCGCGACCACAACATCACCCCCGTGCAATACAGCCTGATGACGGCGTTGGGGACTCACGGCGAGATGGACCAGAACACCCTGGCCCAGGAGATCGGCCTGGAGCGCACCAGTGTCGCGGAGGTGATACCGCGCCTGGAGGCCCGGGAGTTGCTGGTGCGCCGGCAGAGCACCGAGGATCGTCGCGTCAAGCTGGTGAAGTTGAGCCGCAAGGGCCTGTACCTGCTCAAGAAGATGGACGCCAGCGTGCAGCGCGCCCACGACCGCACCGTCGAGGGGATTCCCGAGGAGGAGCGCGCGCAGTTCTTGCTGCAGTTGATCAAGCTGGTCGAGGCCAACAACCACCAGGGCAGTGCGCCGTTTCGGCTGGGCAAAGGGGGGGATGACTAACACTGCCAGGCAAGGGACGGGATTGGCCCCGTCCCGCGTGGAGGCTCAACGGCTTTGCGCGGTGCCGTGAAAACGCGACAGGAATTGCTGCGCACGCATGGTCTGCGGCGCCGAGAAGAACGCCTCGGGCGCGCCGCTCTCGACGATGGCGCCAGCGTCCATGAACACCACCTTGTTGGCGACCTGGCGGGCAAACTCCATCTCGTGGGTGACGATCACCATGGTCGCGCCCTCGCCCGCCAGCCCGCTCATGACCTCCAGCACCTCCCCCACCAGCATCGGGTCGAGGGCGCTGGTGGGTTCGTCGAACAACAGAATCTCAGGCTTCATGGCCAGTGCCCGGGCGATGCCGACGCGCTGCTTCTGGCCGCCCGACAACCGCGCCGGGAACATTGCGGCCTTGTCCGCCAGGCCGACCCTGGCCAGCAGCGCAAGCGCATCCTGACGCACCTCGCGGGCATCGCGTTTGAGCACATGCAGAGGCGCCTGAATGATGTTATCCAGCACAGTCAGGTGCGGCCACAGGGCGAAGTGCTGAAAGACCATGCCAATGCGTGAACGCATCTGCGCCAGGTCGGCATCGCTCATCTTCACACCGCCTTTGTGTACGCCCATGCGCTGGTTGTTGAGGAACACGCTGCCGGCGTCGGGCTGTTCGAGCCAGTTGATGCAGCGCAGCAAGGTCGACTTGCCGCACCCGGAGGGCCCGAGCAGGCACAGCACATCGCCCTGCAGGACATCGAGCGACGCGTCCTTGAGCACGTGGTTAGTGCCAAAAGACTTGGAAATGCCCTGCAACTGCAGCACCTTGGCCGGCGTTGCCAGGGCCTGGGGGCTGGGGGATGGATGCAATGCGTTCACGTGCGGCGCTCCTCGGCGTAGCGGGTCAGAAGGCTGGTCAGTATCTCGATGCACAGGCACAGCACCCAATACAGCAGCACGGCCGAGAGAAACGCAGCAAAGGGAATGAAATACGTCGACTGGATGGCGTTCATCACGCTGGTCAGCTCGCCGACCGCGATGATCGACAAGAACGCGCTGTCCTTGACGATCTGAATCAGCTGGTTGCCCAGGCTCGGGATGGCGCGCATCACCACCGGCGGCAGGATGATCCGCCGCACCAGGCTGAAGCCGTGAAAACCGAATGCCCGCGCCGACTCGATGGTGTCCGCCGGCAGATCCCGCCAGGCCGCGCGCAACAGCAGCGCGATGTAGGCCGAGTTGTACAGCACCAGCGCCAGTAAGCCGCTGGTCCAGTTGGACAGGCGCACGCCCAGGCTGGGCAAGGCGAAGTAGATCAAATACACGAACAGCAAAAACGGCACGCAGCGCATGGCGTCGCAAAAACCGCCGGCGATACGCGCGATGCCGGGGCGCGAGGACATCAGCAGGGGCGTCAGCGCCATGCCCAGCAGCAGCGAGACCGCGGCGGCGATGATCACTAGCATGATGGTGTTGGCGAAGCCCGTGGCGATGTCCGGCAGCTGACCCCAGATGGTCACGAAGTCGTTGATCATGTGGCGGCCCTCGGTGCGGTGTCGCCGTGCTCGCTGCGCTGGCGCTCAAGACGCCGTTGCAGGCGGATCAAGGCGTAGACGATCACGCAGTACAGCAACAGCCCGAACACCAGCGGCGGCAGCGGGTCGTAGGTGCGCGCGCCAACCCTTTGCGCGGCGCGGGTGATCTCGACCATGCCGATCACCGCCACCGCCGGGCTGGACTTGACCAGCATGGTCATTTCGTTGACCAGGCCCGGGAGGCTGGAACGCCACACCTGGGGCAAGACGATCAACCGCAGCCGCTGGCCCCGGCGCATGCCGAAGGCCAGCGCGGCGTCGTATTCCTGCTTAGGGAAAGCGATCAGCGCGCCGCGCCACACCTCGCAGTTGAACGCCGCGGTCGACAGGGTCAGCGCCAGGATGCCGGCCGCAGCCGGGTCCAGGGACACGCCGAACTGCGGCAAGGCGAAGAAGATCAGCAAAATCAAGGTCACCGCCGGGCACGAGCGCATGATGCTCACATAGGTGAACACCACTTGCCGCGCCACCGGCACCTTGCCCCAGCGCACCAGCGCCAGGCCGAGCCCCAGGGGCACGCCGACGATGATGCTGACCAGCGAGACCCCGATGGTCGAGAGCCCGCCGAGCAGGATGCTCCAGTAGTCGTATGCAGTCATGGACGTCGGTCAGTTCACGGTCACGGGCATGTTTTCATGGCTCGCGCCGAGCCACTTCTTCTGCAGGCGGTACATTTCGCCGTTCTTGCGCAGCTCGAGCAGCGCCGCGTCGACGGTCTTGAGCACGTCGGTGTTGCCTTTGGCCACGGCCCAGGCCAGATAGGTCGGCTCGCCGATCGGCTTGGCCATGACGAACATGTCCCCGCGCTCCTTGACCAGCGCCGTCAGCGACAGGTCGGTGTTGGCGACGGCGTCCAGGCGGCCGTTGGCCAGGTCCTGATAGGCTTCGGGGTAGCCGTGGTATTCGACGATCTCCTTCAGTCCTTTGCCCTTGGCCTTGAGCTTGGCATCGAAGGCCTGCAGATCGGTGAGCATCGCGCTGCCGGTTTCGGCGCCCACGACTTTGCCGATTAGGTCATCGGCGTTGACCAGCGGGCTGCCTTTTTTGGTCGCAAAGTAGGTGGCGGTCTGCGCCGTAGGGGTGGTGAAGTCAAAGGTAGCCTTGCGGGCGGTGGTCACCAGTACCGCGGAGAGCGCCATGTCGTACTTGCCGGTGGTCACGCCCGGCAGGATCCCCGCCCAGGGCAACACTTGCTGGCGAATCTTCAGGCCGCTCTGCTTCTCGACCAGGGTCAGCAGCTCATTGTCATAGCCGGTGGGCTTGCCCTCGTCCATGAACTCGAACGGACGGTAGTCATCCTCGGTCGCCACCTGCAGATAGCCGCGGCTCTTGATCTCATCAAGGGTCGCCGCATGGCTGATCGCCGAGTAGCTCAGTGCCGCTGTCATGGCGACGGTCAACGCCATCACCGACTTACCGATCCGCAGCCGGCGCGTGAGAGTGTTCAATAGAGCAGTCATGGGAGAGTCCTTGCTGAATCTGTAGGAGATCGGTCCAGGGTCATGGGCCGGGCTAGGGGCGCTGGCAGCGCTGGGAACAGACAAAGCAAGTGGCATGCCACATATTATCCCGAGCAGTGGTTTTGCCGCGCCCACGCAACGTGTGGCGATCTCCAGTGCCTGAAGCGCTGCATCCAAGGTTTTGCCCAGGCATGCCGCGCACCAAAACAAGCCAGGATATATGTGGTATGCCTCTTAATAAGCCAGCTAAACGGCCTGCCAATGGCGTGACACCCGCAGGATGGCCGAGTCATCTTCGCAACTGCTTGTTATCCCAAGGCTTTATGAATGGGCGCTGCGCCGGGCACGATTCTGGCTAGGTCGGTTGCCGCACCACCTGTCGCTCACACAGAGGCTCCCATGGCTAAATTGCTCACTCCCGCGCACATCGACCACTTTCAAACCCACGGTTACGTCTACCCGTTCCGAGCCCTCAGTACCGAGCAAGCGGCCAGCTACCGCCAGCGTATCGAGGACTACGAGGCGCATGTGGGCGAAGATGCCAACCGGTCGCTGAAGATCAAGGCCCACCTCGCCTCCCCGGCCTTCGTCGAGCTGGCCCGCCACCCGAGCATTCTCGATGCAGTGGAAGACCTCATCGGCCCGGATATCCTGCTGTTCGGCGCCTCGGTGTTCGCCAAAAATGCCAATGACCCGCGCTATGTCTCTTGGCATCAGGATTCGACCTATTTCGGCCTCACGCCGCACGAGGAAGTGACCGTGTGGATTGGGCTCACTGATGCCACCTCCGAAAACGGTTGCCTGCGGGTGCTGCCCGGCACCCACCGGGAGCCGGATTATCGCCATGAGGAAACCTTCGCCGCCGACAACATGCTCGCCAAGGGCCAGGCGCTGGTGGGTGTGGACGATTCTCTGGGTGTGGAGATGCCGCTGCGCGCCGGGGAGTTCTCGATTCACCACGAACGCACGGCGCACAGCTCGCGGTGCAATACCACGGATGACCGGCGCATCGGCTTTGCGTTTTTTTATATTCCGACCCACGCGACCTCGACCATCGGCCGACGCCGGGCGACGCTGGTGCGGGGGGAAGATAAATTCGGGCACTGGGACGCCGAAGCGTTGCCGACCTGCGATTACGACCCCGACGCGATGGCGCAATTGCACCAGGCCTGGGGGCAGTATCGGGATGGGGAGGTCAAGGGCGGTTAAGGGTGGGCTGCTTCAGGAAGCCTCAGGCTGCTGCGCCGACAGCGGCAGCCCGAACACCTTGTCGAACAGCAGATTGAACGTGAAGGTATAAACCAGAAAGAACAGCACCAGCCCGATGTTCAGCGCCAGAGCCTGCAGCAATGGGATGCCCAACGACCAGGCGAACAGCGGCACCAGCACGCCCAGTAGCCCCACCTCGAAGCCGATGGCGTGCAAGGCGCGGCGAAAAAACGTGCGGGTGCGGTCGACGCGGCGCGCCTCCCAATACTCGAACAGGGTGTTCCAGCACAGATTCCACACCACGGCGACGGTCGAGCTGGCGATCGCCAGCCCCGTGGAATGGGCAGTGTCGTGGCCCAGGGCAGTGAGAATCAGGGTGTTGCAGAGCACAGCGATCAGCTCGAATAAGGTGACGAAGACCAACTTGCGTTTGACGCCTTGCATGTCCGATGCCTCGGGGGAACGGGGTGATGGCAGCGGGTCAATATGCCTAAAAGTTGACTGAACGGCCACCTCGAGCTTATGGGCTAGCGTGCGATCAGGACGCCTGCTGAGACCGGACGTGCGCCTTCCCGGGCAAAGCCCGCCGTCGGGTTGGACGAAGGCCAGGGCGCGATGGAGGAGACACTGGGCAAAGGCGCGCGCTTGACGCCCTAGGACCCGAATGTGCCAGGGGCGGGCGATCTGTTCAGCCGCAGCGGCAAAGCAGTATGGAAAGGACAGTGTGCTGCGAGGCTGCATGATCACTGAGGGCATGCGCGCCGACGACGACGTGGCCCGCCAGATGGCGCAAACGTTGGCGGAAGCAGGCATCAAAGTGATTCGGGATTATCTTGATCAGGCACTGCCCGAAAAAGCCCAATGCCTTACCGACTACCTTTCGATTACCCTGCGCGGGCTATCGTCCGCAGCGTGTAACGGCATGCCGCGCAAACGGCTGATCGAGGCCGCGCAGACAGCGGGGCGGTTCATTGCTCATGAGCTGGGTAAAGAGCAGCAAACGACCCGATAGCGCACACGCCCATTACCGAGCTCCAAATTCCGAACTCAGCTGTTCTGCCCACCATCCACATTCAGCGTCGCACCGGTGATGTAGGCAGCATCCGGACCCACCAAGAACGCTACGGCTGCGGCGACTTCATCAGGTTGGCCATATCGACCCAAAGCCGTCATCTGCTTGACCATCGGCGCCATGTCACTGGTCTCAGGGTTGAGCTCGGTGTTGATGGGACCGGGTTGGATGGTATTGACGGTGATATGACGCGGCCCCAGATCCCTAGCCCAAGCCCGGCCATATGCGGCAACTGCGGCTTTGCTGGCTGCGTAGTCGCCAATGCCGGGAAACGGCGCGCGGATGGCGAACATGGTGCCGATCGACACGATACGGCCGCCGTCTGTGAGCAAGGGCACGGCTGTGCGCACTGCTGCGACGACACCGCCGATATTGATGGCTTGCTGGCGATCCAGCTCGGCGATGTCCACCTGGGAATCGCCGATAACGCCTGTTACGAAGACGCCTGCGTTGTTGACCAAAATGTCCAGCCGACCGAAGTGCTCGTGTGCTTTGCGGACAAACGAAGCGACGGCATCGCTATCCGCCTGATCGGCCGCAACCGCCAACACCTTCACGCCCAGGGCTTCAATCTCGTTGGCCACCGCCTTCGCACGCTCTGGCGAGCTAGCGTAGCTGAAAGCGATATCGGCTCCCTCCGCCGCAAGGCGCTTTGCAATAGCGGCACCGATGCCGCGTGATGCGCCGGTAATCAGCGCCACTTTACCTTTCAAAAATTGAGTCATGGGGTGTCCTTTATGAAACGTGAGCGCTGCGGGTCGCAGGCCAGAGCAATCACAGTAGGCGCCATCCCATGCGGGATAAACTGATCAAAGAGGTATATAAAATCCCCGAACGGGTGATAATTGATGATTCTCATCGCTGCGGATTGCCCATGGACTATTTTCTGGCCGTAAAAGCGTTCAATCGCATCGTGGAGACAGGAAGCTTCGTCAGGGCAGCCACGCAGCTCGAGCTGCACCCCAACGTTGTGACCAAACTGGTCCAAAGCCTGGAATCGCACTTGCGGGTCAGGCTGCTTAACCGAACGACCCGCCGCGTGACGTTGACCCGCGAAGGCGATGTTTACTATGAACGGATGAACCGGTTGCTCGACCAATGGCTGGAGGTCGAGTCGGAAATCGCCCTCACCCACGCCAATCCCAAAGGCCGTATACGGGTAGACATGGGCACGACCATTGCCACGCATCTGGTGATACCGGCCCTCGCAGCCTTCAACGCCCGCTACCCCAACATCCAGATCGAAATAGGTGCCAGCGACCGTACCGCAGACCTTGCAAGCGAAAACATCGACTGTGTCATTCGCGGCGGTGATCTTCGCGACTCCTCCCTGATCGCCCGTCGCTTGGGAAGCGTGGAATTCGTCACCTGTGCGACCCCTGCCTATCTCGCTGCGCGCGAACCGCTCTGCCATCCCTCGCAGTTGGAGAACACTCACCCGGTGGTGCGGTACGCATTCCCTTCCTCCGGCAAACACAACCGGGTCGAATTCGTGCGAGGTGACGAGCAGATATTGATCGAAGGCAACTATGTGGTGGCCGTCAACGACAGCAACGGCTACCTGGCTGCCGGGCTGGCAGGGTTGGGCGTGCTCCATACGTTGCGCTTCATGGTCCAGCCTCATCTGGATTCGGGCGAACTGGTTCCCGTGCTGGAAGATTGGTCGGCGCGCGCCAATACCCTCTCGGTGGTGTACATGCCCAATCGGCATCTGAGCGTGCGAGTGCGGGCATTTGTCGATTGGCTGGTCGAGTATTTTGCGGCGCACCCGCACGTGATCGCTTGAATGACATCGGTAACACGTGGCCTCACGTGTTGCCCTCTAATCACAACGGTCAGTAACCAACCCCACGCACGCCGCCCGAAGCGCGAATGGACTCTCCGGTGATCCAATGCGAATCCTCGGAGGCGAGGAAGACGGCAAGCGCAGCGATATCTTCCGGCTCACCAAAGCGCCCTAGGGGCGTTCCCGCCAACAGCTTCTCGCCCAGCTCTCCCGCAAAGTTGCCGTGGGTACCGGGCGTGTTGGTATGCCCCGGTAGGATTGAATTGACTCGGATGCCCCGTACGCCCAGCTCTCGCGCCAAAGCAAAGGTCAAGGTGTCGACAGCGCCCTTGGTGGCCGAGTACACACTGGAGGCCAGGTAGGGGTCGGTGCTGAGGATGGAGCTGATGTTGATGATGCTACCCTTGGCACCCAGCAGTTTGACCGCCTCGCGCACTGCCAGCAGGTAGCCCAGCACGTTGAGGTTGAACTGCTTGTGGAAGGCCTCTTCGGTGAGGTCATCGATCATCTGGAACACCGCCACGCCCGCGTTGTTGACCAGGATATCCAGGGTTCCATGCTCAGACTTTACGGTATCGAACAGGCGCACGACATCGGCGCCAATACTCATGTCGGCCTGTAAGGCATAGGCGCTGCCTCCCTGCCCGATGATGTGTGCGACAACGGCGTCAGCCTCGATCTGGCTGGATGAGTAATTGACGATGACTGTCGCGCCTTGCGCCCCAAGTGCCTTGGCAATGCCAGCGCCGATACCCTTGGAGGCGCCTGTGACTACCGCGATTTTTCCTTCGAGTTTCATGTTCGATTTTCTCTGAGTGTGGGTTCTACTGAAGGCTCGTCGCCACCGGCCTCTGGCCGAAACGCAACGAGCCGCGTGCCCCAGTATTCGCCTCCTGGTGCTCCAGCGTGTGCCGGTTTCTCGCACATCCTTGCCTATTCTTCTCACATGGCTTGCGCTGCCCCGCTAACCGGGCCATCGTCCCGCCATGGACAAAGCAATGGCAGAACTGCGCAGCATCGTGATGCGCGCACACGACAAGTGGACCGATACGGGATTGCCTCGCGTGCAAATGGTCCGGGCCGAGGCCTGCGCCGACCAGGTCTATCAGCCCATGCTGCATCTGGTGCTTCAGGGGCAAAAGACGCTGTCGATAGGGGATGCCGTGTCTCGATACGTGGCGGGCAGCTATTTTCTGGTCCCCGTGGATGTGCCTGCGACGGGGCAGATTCACAGTGCCGCCACTGACCAACCTTATCTTGCTGTGAGCCTCACCCTGGATCCCGTGGTGATCTCGACGTTATTGATCGAACATCACGGCACCGCCAAGCCTTGCGGCGGCTCCTGTTTTGAACCTGTGCAGGCACCGCCCGAAATGATCGATGCCTGGTTGCGGATGATGCGATTGATGGACCGCCCCCATGAGGCCGCGGTGCTGGGCCCCATGGTCGAGCGCGAGATCCTGTTCCGCGCATTGCAGGGCCCACTGGGCGGGGTGCTGCGAGACGTTGCGCACGCGGAGGGTCGACTGGCGCAAATTCGACGGGCGACCCAGTGGATCCGCGAACATTACACCGAGCCATTTCGCGTGGAGCCACTGGCGAAGATGGCGGATATGAGCGTGGCGGCCTTCTACCGCCATTTCAAGTCGGTCACCGCCATGACGCCCATCCAATACCAGAAGCGCCTGCGTTTGCTGAGGGCACGCTGGTTGCTGCTGTTCGACACGCGAGATGCCACCTCGATTGCCTACACCGTGGGCTACGAGAGCGCCTTGCAATTCAGCCGCGAATACGCACGATTGTTCGGTCTGCCGCCGGCGCGCGATGCGGCGAGATTCAAACTGCCGCCCGCCGCCCTGGCAGAACCTGTTTCGTGAAAACGGGGCATCGTGCCTAGAGGTCGGTGATGATCGTCCCGGGAATACTCTCGGCGAACCCGTTACCAAAGACGCCTACAGGCGTTGCAAAGCCGGGGCGACGGTCCCCGTCCAGCACACGCCGCGCCGCCTCGATGGCCGCCAACGGAGTGTAGGAATATCCGTTCACCGTTTCGATCATCGAACGTACCCTGCTGCCATCTTGCGCTATCACCTCAACCACAGCGCGGGCTCGATGGGCATCACGCTCCTGAGCACTGGGACCATCAGGCAGCAGTGACAAATCCCCCTCGGGAAACGCATCGTCGGAGATATGCACGAACATCGCGATGTTCGGTATCCGTGTCGTATACCAACCGGTTACCAGATCGCCGAATGACAACGGCACACACAAGACCTCGCCGTCACCGAAATCAAAATGGCGTGGCTGGGCATCCGGTGTCGCGACCAGCTCGCCATCGATTCGCGCCAGCACACCTGCCCCGATGATCTCGCCGACGCTCATCGCTGAGCCACGCGACATCGACCCAGGCACCTGGAGTGCAATGCTCAACGCCAGGGGACTAACGACGCGCTGGGCAACGTGCGCCGCAAGGCTATCAGTGGGAACGACATCCCAGCCAACGCCGGGCAACAGCATCACTCCTGCGGTGGCGGCTTGCGTGCTTGATTGCTCGGCCAGCCGGTAGATATTGATCTCTGCGGTGATGTCCAGGTAGTCGACCTTGGCTTCGATGCACGCTGCCATCAAAGCTGTAGCCGTATGCGCAAAGGGGCCTGCGAAGTTCAGCAGCACACTGATGCCCGACAGCGAACGCGCAGCATTGGCGTCTGCCTCGAACACACGATAAGGCACTTCAAGTTGATCGGCGAAATCGACCAGAGCCTGGCGATTGCGACCGCCTATTTCGAAAGGCAGGCCCAGCGCCTTGGCCCGCTGGGCAGCCATGCGGCCGGTATAGCCCGTCGCGCCATAAATCAGAAGTGTTTTCATTGGACGTGCTGCCAGTTCTTGAAGACGAATTCCAGGCTGTACCCGTCCGGGTCCAGCACATTGGCGGCGTAGTAGTCGGGGTCGTAGTGCAAACGCGCGTCAGGTGCGCCGTTGTCACCACCGCCATTGTCTAGCGCCGCAGCATAGGCGGCTTCAACCTCAGCCTTGCTGTGTGCGACGAACCCCACATGCAGCGCCCGCGCTTCGACGACGCCCTTACGCAACCAGAAGAACATCCGCCCATTGGCGCCAAAGCCTTTTAAGTCAGGATGCCCGGGTGGGCCATCCTTTCCGTCGTAGTCCAATCGTGCGGTGATGCCCAACGGCGCGAGCGCCGCTTCATAGAAAGCTATAGAGCGTGCAATGTCGCTGACCGACAGGAAAATATGATCCAGCATGGGTGACCCTCCTCAGATGATGTAGCCGCCAGCGACTTCGATGCTTTGCGCGTTGATCCAAGCGCCCTCTCGCGACAGCAGCATGGCGATGACCCGTGCAACGTCTTCGGGCTCACCCACACGGCCCAGTGCAGTCTGCCCGGCGAGCAGGGCTTCAAATTCATCATTGAGGCCACCGCCCAACTCGGTACGAATCGCACCCGGGGAAACCGCATTGGCGCGGATACGGCGCTCGCCAAACTCCTTGGCCATGTAACGGGTAAGCACCTCCAGCCCACCTTTAAAGGCTGCATAAGGCGCTACCCCAGCGGTAGCCACGCGGGTCGTGGCGCTGGTCAGATTGACGATGCTGGCGTGCTCTCCCAGCACTGGCAGCAACGCCTGAGTCAGGAAGAATGGCCCTTTGAGGTGAACATTGAAGAGCCCGTCGAACTGCGCCTCGGTGACCGACTCCAGCGGATTGAACAGGCCGTAGCCAGCGTTGTTCACCAAGCCCGCAAGCACATTCGTGCCCCAGACTTCCTGAAGGACCGTGGTCACAGTGCTGCGAAAACCCTGGAAGCTGGAAACGTCGGCAGCATCGAGTTTGAGCGCAACTGCTTTACCGCCAGCCTGCTCGATGCGCTGCACGACGGCCTGCGCGGCCTCTGGGTGAGCGTTATAGGTGAGAATGACGCCCATATCGCGTTGCGCTGCGTGTTCCGCTGCACTGGCACCTATACCGCGGCTGCCACCGGTGATGACGATTACGCCCATGATCTCGCTCCGCTGCCCGTTGAATGAGCCTCCACGGTAAGGGACTGGGGCTTGATGGGCACGACGGTTCCTGCCGCAAACTTGCCTGTTTCTGCTTTTCGCTTGCACTGCGGACCCAAGCCGCGTCAGCATGCCCGGCATGAACAGCCAACTGAATGAACTACGTACCCTCGCCGCCAAAGCCGAAAACCGTCGCACCGAGACGGGCATCCCGCGCGTAGCGATGGTCCAGGGCAAGATCCCGGAGCACATGCTCGCGGCGGTCTACGAGCCGATGATCAATCTGATTTTGCAGGGCAGTAAAACGATGACAGTGGGCGACCGCGCGTTGCGGTACGACCCGGCGACCTATTTCGTCATGTCCATCGAGCTGCCAGCCGTGGGCGCTGTCCACCCCGCCGTCACCGGCGAGCCATACCTCGCGGTAAGCCTGACGCTCGATCCCATGGTGCTGTCGACACTGCTGGCGGACCTGCCCAAACCTGCCGGGCGCCACGACAAGGATCCCGGTTTTTCGGTCGCCGCCACCACACCCGAATTGATGGACGCCTGGGTCCGGATGCTGCGCCTGATGGGCAAGCCAGATGACATCGCGGCCCTGGCACCTGCGTACGAGCGCGAGATTCTATTTCGCGTGTTGCAAGGGCCCCATGGCTGGATGTTGCGAGAGATCGCCGCGCCCGACACGGCTATGGCCAGGGTCAACCAGGCCATCCAATGGATACGCCGTGACTACGCCGAACCCATCAGAGTCGAGAGCCTGGCACAGCGAGCGGCCATGAGCGTCTCGGCGTTTCATCGTCATTTCAAGGCAGTGACTACGTTAAGCCCGTTGCAGTATCAGAAGCGCGTACGCCTGCTGCAGGCGCGAATGCTGATGATCGCCAGCGCCAAAAGCGTCACGTCGGCGGCGTTCGAGGTGGGCTATGAAAGCGCGACCCAGTTCAGTCGAGATTACGCACGGGTTTTCGGCTTACCTCCGGGGAGAGATGCGGGGAGAATCCTGGAAGCAACAAAAGTTTAGGGTCACCGCGAGTGCAGTTGTGGCTTGCTAGGTGACTGCCATGCCCGCCAGGTTGGCGGAATTAACCCAGTGGAATTTTCTGAATTTGCAGCGCGGGGATAGATGACTTTGAAGTCTCGCTTAAAAGTCATACACATGTCCGAGGGGCCGCTAACGGCCAGAAGCGGACGCTGGCGTCACTTCCTTCAGGCTCTGAAGTGCGGACTGCTGTCGTCGCCCTTGCCAGGTCCACGAGATTTACTCGCGATAACGCAGCGTCTCAACCAGCAGAGTGAAAGCTGAGGATGCATTACGACGACTAGGGTAATAGAGGTGATAGCCCGGGAATGGCTCGCACCAATCCTCCATAACCCGAACCAGCCGCCCGGCTTTGACATCTGCAAGCACCTGATCTTCCGGAAGATAGGCAAGACCTAATCCATCCAGGGCTGAGTTCAGACGAAGGCTGATGTTGTTGAATACGAGTTGTCCTTCAACGCGCACGTTGAATTCATGGCCATCTTTATCGAGTGACCAAGGAGGAATGCCGCCGTACGTTGGCAACCGGATCCCGATGCAATTGTGCGTCGTAAGGTCCTGGGGTGTTCGCGGGACCCCGTAACGAGAAAAGTATTCTGGGGCGCCGACAATGGCCATGCGTAGATCGGGGCCGATACGTACCGCAATCATGTCCTTGGCCACTTGGTTGCCCATTCGCACTCCCGCGTCAAAGCCCTGAGCCACGATATCGGTGAGCCCATAATCGACGATGATCTCCACCCGAAGGTCTGGGTTATCTGGCACAAGCTTGCGTAGCGCTGGCTGAAGAACCGAAATGGCCGGGTGTTCGCCCGCATTGATGCGGATGGTCCCTGACGGCTTGTCGCGCAGCAGACTCAGGGAGGCGAGCTCCTGAGCAATCTCCTCGAAACGCGGCGCAAGGGTGTCGAACAAGCGCGTCCCTGCCTCAGTTGGCGCTACGCTGCGGGTCGTGCGGGTGAGCAGCCGCAGTCCGAGTCTCTCTTCAAGCCCCCTCACCGTCTGACTCAGCGCCGACTGCGAAACACTCAGCTTCGCCGCAGCTCGGGTAAAGCTGCGCTCTCGGGCGACCATGACGAACGCCGCCAACTCGTTGTAATTTTCGTTCGCCATTGATTAGCCTGACTTATAAGAGCATTCGGATTATGACATCTTATCGCACTCGGGAACCGGGCTTATAGTGGTCTGAACTCCTTCACCGGACTTCAGAAATACCATGAGCTTGTACTCAAGCCCTCCCCAGGCCACTCACAAGGGCGCCATCTTGGCGATCATCCTGATCAGCTATGTGATGATCGTGCTCGACATATCCGTGGTGCTGACCGGCCTTCCCAAGATTCATCAACAGTTGGGTTTCAGCGAAGCCAATCTCGCGTGGGTACAGAGCGCTTACACCTTGGGTATAGGTGGACTGGCGTTCGGTTTCATCCGCTCAGCCCAGAATGGATGGTCGGATCTGGCAACCATCGCTCGCCCCGTGCCGGTACAGGCAAACAACACAGCAGACGCCACTGACGCGGCGTGAATTATGCAAAACAAACACTGAGTCGGAGGAAAAACACATGACTACCTGGCTTATCACCGGTTGTTCTTCGGGCCTTGGCCATGCCATTGCTACGGCCGTGCTCGATGCAGGCTTCAATGCAATCGTCACCGCCCGCAGTGTCGACAAGGTAAAAGCGTTCGAGCGGGCCTACCCTGAACGCGCCCTTGCTGTTGCGCTCGACCTGACAGACAAGGCTTCCATTGCGCAGACCGTTGCCCTGGCTGAGGAGCACTTCGGTCCGATTGATGTGTTGATCAACAATGCGGGCTATGGCTATCGCGCTGCCGTTGAGGAAGGTGACGAACAAGATGTCGCCAACTTGTTCGCCACTCATGTGTTCGGCCCCATAGCGCTGATCAAAGCGGTACTGCCGGTCATGCGTGAAAGGCGCTCGGGCACCATTGTCAATTTCTCTTCGATTGGCGCTCAGTTCTGGAATCCGGGCTCGGCTTATTATTCAGCCGCAAAGATGGCCCTCGAAGGCATCACCCTCACGCTCAAGACCGAGGTCGAGCCGCTGGGCATCCGCGTGCTGGTCATCGAGCCTGGAGCGTTTCGCACCGACTTTGCAGGGCGTTCACTGACAGGGGCCAAGATTGAGATTGCCGACTACGCCGCGACAGTAGGCCCGCGCCGCCCCGAGAACGACCGCATGCACGGCACCCAGCCCGGTGATCCGACGCGGGCCGCTCGCTTGATCGTGGATACGCTGTGCAAGGAGCAGTTGCCGCAACGTCTGCTGCTGGGCAGCGACGCGGTGAAGATTGTGTCGCAAGCGCTGAATCGCCAATTGGCTGAGATCGCGGCATGGGAGACCGCCAGTACCAGCACCGACTTTCGGGAAGAGATCTGATCAGTGAAATCCCATCCCATCGCCCGCCGCACGGTGTTCAGCAGCGCACTCGCTGCACTGGCCAGCGCACCGCTTATGGCGCTCGGCAATACGCAAGAAGGCGCCAGCGAACGATCTGATTCGGGATCTCGCATCCTGGTGGTGTACTTCTCCCGCTCCGGCAACACCCGCGTCATCGCCGGACTGATTCAGAGGGGGCTTCAAGCGGACCTTTTTGAAATCAGCCCGTCGACGCCCTACCCCGAGGATTATCTGGAAACTGTGGAACAGGCCAGAAAGGAGCGTGACAGCGGCTTCGAGCCTGCGCTGCAAACCAGGATTGGCGATCTGGCGGATTACGAGACCCTGTACCTGGGGTTCCCCATCTGGGGGGAAACCGCCCCGCCGGTGGTGCGCTCATTTCTGAAAACCCACGACCTGACGGGCAAAACCCTTATTCCCTTCATCACCCACGGCGGTTACGGGTTAGGCGATAGCCACAGCGTTCTCAAAACACATGCGCCCCGCGCAAAGCTTGCAGACGGTTTCGTGATGGAGGGAGAGCAGGAACGCAAAACCATGGAGCGCGTGACAGCCTGGCTTGGTGAAAGCCACGTCCCAAGCTGATGAGGGCAGGCTCAATCAGTGCCGTAACCATTTTTCTTGAATTGGAGTCACCGATGAAAACTCGCACGCTGGGCAACGGCTTGGAAGTGTCCGCGCTGGGCCTTGGATGCATGAGCATGACCTCGGCCTACGGGCCAGCCGCTGATACACAGAACATGATCCGGTTGATACGCAACGCCCATGAGAAAGGGGTAACCCTCTTCGACACCGCTGAAGCCTACGGCCCTTTCGGCAATGAGGAGTTGCTGGGTGAAGCCCTGCAGCCCATCCGCGATCAGGTCGTCATCGCCACCAAGTTCGGCTTCGATATCGATCTGGTTTCCGGTCAGCGCGGCGCCGGCACCAACAGCCGCCCCGAGCATATCCGCGCCGTAGCAGAGGCTTCCCTCAAGCGCCTGCGCACTGATCGCATCGATCTGTTCTACCAGCATCGCGTCGATCCCAACGTACCCATCGAGGATGTCGCGGGTACTGTCAAAGACCTGATCGCCGAGGGCAAGGTCAAGCACTTCGGCTTGTCTGAGGCAGGCGTTCACACCATACGTCGCGCCCATGCGATTCAACAGGTGACAGCGGTGCAGAGCGAATACTCGTTGTTCTGGCGCGGCCCCGAGCACGAACTGTTGCCCGCGTTGAAAGAACTGGGCATTGGCTTTGTCCCCTTCAGCCCGCTTGGCGCCGGTTTTCTAACCGGCCAGATCGACGAGAACACGCAATTTGACGCCTCAGACTTCCGTAATTTCGTGCCTCGCTTCTCTCCCGAAGCGCGCAAGGCAAACATGGCGCTGGTCGAAATCGTCAAGGCCGTCGCGCAGCGCAAAAACGCAACGCCGGCACAGGTCGCGTTGGCCTGGTTGCTGGCGCAACAGCCGTGGATTGTTCCAATACCGGGGACCACGAAGCAGCATCGTCTGGATGAGAACCTGGGTGCTGTCGAGCTGGACTTGAGCGATGCAGACCTGTGCTTGATCAATGACCAGATGTCCCTCATCCAGGTGCAGGGTGATCGGCTGCCTGAGTCTGCGATGAAGATGACCGGACTCTAACGCCCACCCCCGCCGCTCGTCGCGAGGGCAATTGCGCCCAAGCCGACAGCATGAAGGATCATCTCTGATGAAACCATTGATTGCTCCCCTTGTGGCCTTATCGCTTCTGGCCGGTGAAGCCTGCGCTGAGCCCGCCAACGAAATCCGAATCAGCAGTGCAGGCTCTCAACCTTCGGCGAAAGGGCCTGAGGAATACTTCACAGGCTCAGTTCGGGTGGATGGCCTGTTCAAGGGCGATCTCCCTGCGCGTGTCGGCGGCGGCACGGTAACTTTTGAGCCTGGCGCTCGCACAGCGTGGCATACCCATCCGCTTGGGCAAACGCTCATTGTCACCGCAGGCGTCGGCTACGTGCAGCAAGAAGGCGGGCCACGTCAGGAGATTCGCCCAGGGGACGTCGTGTGGATTCCACCGCATACACGCCACTGGCATGGGGCGACTGCCACAAATGGCATGACCCATATCGCGATTGCTGAAGCCGAAAATGGCACAACCGTCACCTGGATGGACAAGGTTTCAGCCGCACAGTACGGCGGGGAAACGCCTTAGAGCAACCTGTAAAAACTAGCCGGATGTGCTCGGCAATGAAGCGCAAAGGATGACCACTCATGCCAATTACTCATCACGCCATCAAACGTCGTGCGCCCGTCCCCCTGGCTTTGGCCATTATCCTGTGTCCGGGGCTTGGATTCGCACCATTGCCCCAAACAGCCTTGGCGTCACAAACACTGAGTGTTGCACAAGCGGCATCGGCTGGACTTTCGGCCAAGCAACAAGCCATTCCGTTAATAGCGGCCTTCATGGCCACGAGTGACATGCCCAGGCTAAATCTCGCGCTTAATCAAGGCCTGGATGCAGGCCTTACGATATGCGAGGAGAAGGAAATCCTGACGCAGCTTTACGCCTACGCCGGCTTCCCGCGCAGCCTCAACGCGCTGAATGAATTGATGACGGTGGTCCAACTGCGCAAACAGCGTGGCATCCAGGACGCGCCCGGACGTGAACCCAGCCGGACCATACCCACGGGCGAGGCCTTGGTAGCCGCAGGTACGGCTAATCAGACGCGGATTTCCGGCAGTCCGGTAAAGGGACCCGTGTTCGATTTCGCCCCTGTCATCAATCATTTCCTAAAAGCCCATCTGTTCGGCGACATATTCGAGCGCGACAACCTTGATTGGCAGAGCCGCGAGCTGGCGACTGTTGGGGCTTTGGCCGCAACGTCCGGCGTGGAGTCGCAGTTGTTGTCGCATATGCGAGCGAGCCTGCGGGTGGGGCTGAGCGCAGCACAATTGCGCGAACTGACAGAAGTTTTGTCGACGCAAGCAGATGAGCACTCCGGCAAACGTGCAAGGACCGCCCTCACACAAGCACTCGCAACGTCAGAAGGTGAAGCATGAGTACTGGAAAATACCTAATGGCCGCTGCTCTGCTGAGCCTGCTTACCGCCTGCGCCAGCCATTCAAAAGAATCGAGTGCTCTCGCGCCGCTGATGATTCAGCAGCAAGGCAGCTTCACGGCTGGCGGGACGATGACGACGGCTCCAGGCATCTTCAACCCACGAAAACCCATGACGCCCGATGGTCAAACCTACCATGGCGACCATGCGTACACGTTTTATCAGATTCCCGTGAACGCCCGAAAACTGCCCATCGTCATGTGGCACGGCGCTGGCCAGTTCTCGAAAACCTGGGAAACCACGGCTGACGGCCGTGAAGGTTTCCAGACTCTCTTTCTGCGCCGTCAGTTCGGTGTGTACCTGATCGATCAACCGCGTCGAGGCAATGCTGGGCGCAGCATGGTCGAGGCGACGGTCAAGCCTACCCCTGACGAGCAGCTCTGGTTCAACCAGTTCCGTATCGGCCTGTGGCCTGATTACTTCAAAGGGGTACAGGTCGCTCAGGACGCGCAAACCCGCGAGCAGTTCTTCCGCGCCATGACACCGAACACCGGACCGTTCGACATGGCCGTAGTTTCTGATGGCGTGTCAGCAATATTCGACAAGGTCGGCCCCGGCATTTTGTTCACCCACTCCCAGGGTGGTGGGCCTGGATGGCTGACCGCGATCAAGAACAACAAGGTCAAAGCGATTGTTGCTTTTGAGCCGGGAAGCAGCTTCGTCTTTCCGGAAAATGAAGTACCCACGCCGATTCCCAGTGCATTCGATACGGTTCAGGGGATGGCAGTTTCGATGGCGCAGTTCACGGCTCTAACGCGAATTCCAATCCTGGTCATCTATGGCGACAACATCCCGGAAAACGCCGTCGATCTGCCCGCCCAGGATAGCTGGCGTGCCCGACTGGAGATGGCTCGGCTATGGCGCGATACCGTCAATAAACACGGGGGAGACGTGACGTTGATTCACTTGCCGGAAATCGGAATCAAGGGCAACACCCACTTCCCTATGTCTGATTTGAACAACGTGCAGATCGCAGACTTGGTATCCAGATTCTTGGCAACAAAACGTCTGGATTGAATTGAGTGGCTTACGATTTCTGTAAAAAAATGACAGGTTTGGATGGAAACTGCACTGGGCATTGGTAAGTGTCATGGCTTGGGCCGACCGAAGACCAGCAGCCATCGCAGACCGATAGTCAGATCCGTGGGATCAACCGAAGCCAGCCTGCCACCAGCAGTTTGACTGTCTCTTGACCGCCCGGAACGTCCGCTTTGGGTCGAAAGCAGCCTCTTTGCACATTCACCTCCGCGAAACCGGATTACCTGTCTGATCCTCTAGCCACCGTCCATAGAGTTGGGGGAATTGCTCGTGCACCCAATCAACGAACACCTCAACCTGCGGCGCCAGATGCGCACGGCTGGGGTATAACACGGATACCGGCCTTGGATGCGGGCGATAGGAACGCAGTACCTCAACCAACGTTCCGTCCGAAAGATAACGATCCAACGTAATTCCAGGCGCCTGAAGGATGCCGAAGCCCGCGACCCCGCACGCTACATAGGCGTTGGACTCGTTGACGGTAATGCCTTGGCGACTCACATGCGATTGCTCGCGCCCGTTATCCATAAATCGCCACGCCTGCGGGCGCCGATTGTGCCCGGATAAAAAAGTGACTCCTCGATGAGTGTTCAAATCCTCCAGGCTTGTGGGCTCGCCATGTTCCTCCAGGTATCGCGGTGCCACGCAGGTGACCATGGTCGCCATACCGATGCGCCGGGCTACGAGGCTTGAACTCGGTAACTCACCGATACGCAGCGCGCAGTCCACTCCTTCTGCAACCAGATCTACCGTCCGATCAGTGACCCCCAATGCAAGCTCGACTGCCGGGAAGCTCGTGGTAAATGTGCGCAAACTTTCGATCAGGCCAGGTTCAGAAAAAGCCGTAGGGATATCGACTCGCAGTCGCCCGCCTACGGTTGAGCGCGGGGAGGAAAACATCGCTGTTGCATTCGCAACCTCGCCCAGAATCGACTGCACGCGCTCGTAGAACTGCTCCCCTTCCGAGGTCAGCCTCACGGATCGGGTAGTACGCTGAAACAAGCGCACGCCGAGTGAAGCCTCCAACTCCTGTATCGCTCGCGTGACTTGAGGGCGACCGATCTGGATCACGTCTGCGGCGCGGGTGAAGCTGCCTAGTTCAGCCAATCGGGCAAATACCTGCATGGACTGGAGCAATTCCATTGTGTCGTCTCGCTTGTCTTTTGTTGCGCATTGAACTCATGGACTTACTCTGATTGTTATCTCAAAAAATAACAATCCTGTGCCTGACCGGGCATTTATCGGGCAAGCATGCTTGAGGACAATGCCGACGACAGATCACTCCACAGGAGAAAGACACATGAAAGCATGGCTTCTAAACGACTTCGGTCTCGATAATCTGGTTTTCGGCGAAGCGGCTACGCCTGTACCCAAAGCCGGCGAACTGCTGGTGAAGGTAGGCGCGGTTTCGTTGAATTTTCGCGACAAGGCCATCATCGATGGTTTCTACGAACCCCACCTAGTCCCGAAGCCACTGATCCCGGTCAGCGACGCTTCAGGGACTGTCGTCGCTGTTGGCGAGGGCGTCAGCCGGTTCAGCGTGGGCGACCGGGTAAACTCGCACCTCTACTCACGCTGGATTGACGCAGAGCCAGGGCCGAACGAACCCGACTACTGCTTTGGCATGCCCTTACCCGGTGGTTTGGCCGAGTACATGATCATTCACGAAGACAGCGCTGTAGGTGCTCCCGCCAACATGTCCGACGAACAAGCCTCGACGCTTCCCATCGCAGCCCTGACAGCATGGTTCTCGCTAGTGGACTATGGCCAGATCCAGCCGGGCCAGACCGTACTGGTGCAAGGCACCGGCGGGGTATCGATTTTCGCTGTACAACTCGCAACCGCACTTGGGGCCAAGGTGATCGTCACCTCCAGCAACGACGCTAACCTTGAAGCGGCTAAAGAGCTTGGCGCAGTGGCTGGCATCAACTATCGAACCTGTCCGCGCTGGGAAGAGGAAGCCCTAAAACTCACCGATGGCAAAGGCGTGGATCTTCTGCTGGACGTGGCGGGTGGCGAAGGCTTGAACCAGTCGATTTTGGCAACCAAGGCTGCTGGCAAGATCGCTCAGATCGGTTTCCTCACCGGGCAGGCGACAACGTTGAGCCTGATGCCGCTGATCTTCCGTCAGACCACCATCCGGGGCATCGCAGTGGCACCGCGCTCGTCGTTCGAGCGCATGAATGCATTCCTGAATACACACTCGATCCGCCCGGTGATCGATCAGACTTATGCGTTCGAAGACGTCCACAAGGCCTTTGAACGTCTGGCAAAAGGCGCGTTTGGCAAAGTGGTGATCAAAGTTTCCTGATTCGTTGCGTCGAGCGACAGCGGCAACCCGCCGCTCGGTTGTTGGCTGAACTGCAACTGGGCAATGGCGGGCGGCTGCCCATATCCGTATGAGCTGTGACCGAGCTTTTCTGATGGCAAGCAGTTGTCTGATGCAGGCACATCTTCACAATCCAGAGGCAGCTATCGGCCAGAAGCGGTCGATCGCGATCAGAAGGTTTGAGGACAACGAGTGACGCTCGCACTCCATTCACTTCCCGTTCATTCACTAGGTTCCCCCATGTCATTAGCGACCGTAGTGCTGCTCGACTCCTGGCCACAGCCAAGTACGTCGCCCGAACCCGTAGTGTTCGCCACGGATACGCAGCTATGGTTACGGTATTGCACCGCTGGGGAAGAAATAGCGGTGGTTCATTTCCCGCTAGTAAAGAAAATCCAGTTCGGTTCGCCAAACGACGAGGCTTTAGGTGGCCACCCGTTTATCGGACTTGGCCTGACGCATTACCAAATTCATCAAATAGAAAATTCGCCTTGGCTAACAGAGCTTGAGCAGAGAAACGCCATTCACCCTCGACACGATAAACAGCGGTTCATGAAAGATGCTATCCATTACGTCTTTACGTTTCAGGACTCTGCCTTGGAATGCATCGTAATCGAGGGGGAGTTCTGGCACCCAAAAGTGCAAGTCTTTACCTCAGAGCAAGAGGCAAGGGATGGATGGCGCAAACGGGTAAATGACGTGGGTGCATGACCCAATCGTCAGGACGGTGTGTACACCTCGCTGCCCTCCGAGTCCTCCGACTGATAGATCGTAGCCAGACCTGCGCCTCACAAGTCCGCCATTGCTGCCTCCTTGTGGCCGATGTCTGTCCTCCTCGAACGGCCACTACGGATCGAACCTAGCCTCAGGACTTCGCGTCAGCGTCTGAAGGCACCGCGCGCTCTGCATTTAAATCGTCC
Organism: Pseudomonas sp. GW821-FHT01A09; assembly: GCF_058986725.1. Taxonomy (NCBI): domain Bacteria; kingdom Pseudomonadati; phylum Pseudomonadota; class Gammaproteobacteria; order Pseudomonadales; family Pseudomonadaceae; genus Pseudomonas; species Pseudomonas sp. GW821-FHT01A09. The sequence goes on along the minus strand of NZ_JBYSWB010000003.1, from coordinate 217,669 downwards.
CTGACGCATTTTCGCTCGTTTAATTTGATTAAAAACAATTACAATTGCGAATTATTCGTACTATCAATTGTTTTAAGGATGAGCGGCCATGGCGGTTTCGGTTTTCCCCTCGACCCTTTCGATTATGGCCCAGTGCTTGCGCCGCCCCATGCAAATGGCCGGAGTCGGCCTGGTACTGGCCAGTTCGCCAGCCTGGGTGATGGCGGCCGACGCCAGCACTGGTCAATCTGCCGATGCCGACCTGACCCTGGACAACATCGAAATCAAGGCGGCCCTGCAGGTTGAAACCGGCGACGGCCCGGTCAAGGGTTACGTGGCCAAGCGCACCACCACCGGCACCAAGACCGATACCCCGATCAACGAAATTCCGCAGACCATCTCGGTGATTACCCGCGACGAAATGGACCAGCGCGGCATTCAGGACTTCAACAGCGCCGTGGCCTATACCCCCGGCATTCGCGCCATCGACTATGCCGGGGGCCAGGGCGCGCCCGACATCTTCCTGCGTGGCTTCCGCGCCTTCAACCTGTTCGGCATCTACCAGGACGGCCTGCGCACTGGCTTCAACCAGTACGACACCAATTTCGAAACTTTCGGCCTGGAGCGCATCGATGTGGTCAAAGGCCCGGCGTCGGTACTCTACGGACAGATGTCGCCCGGTGGCGTGGTCAACCTGACCAGCAAGCGGCCCCAGGACGAAGCGATCCATCACGTTGAGTACCAGGCCGGCAGCCATGGTCGCCAGCAGTTCGGCATCGACCTCAACGATCAACTAACGGACGACGGCAGCCTCACCGGCCGCCTGGTCATGCTGCGCCGCGACAGCGGCACCCAGGTCGATCACTCGCCGGACAACCGCACCTACATCGCCCCGTCGATCACCTGGAAGCCCAACGACAGTGACACCCTGACCGTTCTGGCGGCCTACAACAAGACCGTGACCGGCGGTTCGGAACAGAGCTTTCCGTACATCGGCACCGTCCAGCGCAGCCCCAGCGGCCACATCGACTCCGACACCAATCTGGGCTGGCTGGGCAGCTACTACCACGTCGAGACCACCTCGATCGGCTCGATCTACGCGCACGATTTCGACAATGGCTGGAAATTCCAACAGAACCTGCGCTACATGCACTCGGTGGTGGGCTTCCTCTCCAGCGGCCCGGACGTGGTGCTCAACCCTGATGGCCGCACCCAGGACATCGGCCTGCAGTACCGGCCGAAAAGTAGCAATACCTTCCTGATGGACAACAACATCCAGGGCAGCTTCAACACCGGAGCGATCCGCCACACGCTGATCACCGGGATCGATTATTCCCATTACAAGGCCGAGGAAACCCGGCTCAACGGCGACCCTGAAGACGCTTTCAACAACCTCGACCTGTACAACCCGGTCTACGGCGGTGCGCCGGTATGGTTCGACTCGCTGCAACGTGACACCCGCTCGAAAATGCAGCAGGTGGGCATCTACGTGCAGGACCAGATGAAACTCGATCGCTGGGCGCTGACCATCGGCGGCCGCCAGGATTACGCCCGGGACCACGAAGAGGACGCGGTCAGCCAGTCCAGCGGCACTCAGAACGACCATAAATTCACCGGCCGCATCGGCCTGGCTTACCTGTTCGACAACGGCGTGACCCCGTACGCCAGCTACAGCACCTCGTTCCAGCCGAACCCGGACACCGACATCAACAACAACTTGTTCAAACCCACCACCGGCAAGCAATTCGAAGTGGGGGTGAAGTACCAGCCCGAGGGCTACAACGCCTCGGTCACGCTGTCGGCTTTCGACCTGACCCAACGCAACGTCTCCACCGCCGACCCGGTCAACACGGGCTTTTCGGTGCAGACCGGGGAGATCGAATCCAAGGGCCTGGAACTCGAAGGCAAGGCCAGCCTGAACGAAAACCTCAACATGATCGCGTCCTACGCCTACACCCACACCGAGATCACCAAGGACAACACCTACGAGGGCAACACCCCACGCAACATCCCGCGCCATACCGCCAGCCTGTGGCTCGACTACAGCGTTCGCAGTGGCCCGCTGGACGGCCTGGGCATAGGCGCTGGCGAGCGCTACGTCGGCTCCTCGCAGAACCAGCAGAACACCTTGCGTACCTCGCAGTACTTCCTCACCGACGCGACCCTGCGCTACGACCTGGGCAAACTCGGGCTGACCGGAACGAAAATCTCGGTGACCGCCAATAACCTGTTCGACAAGCATTACTTTGAACCGGGCTACTACGAAGATTCGGTGTTCTACGGCAACCGCCGCAATGTGATCGCGACCCTGGGTTACGATTTCTGATTTGCCGCCACCCCTGGAAAAGTCCGCGCCGGATCACCGGCCCGGGCTTTTTTATGCTGTCACGCGGTCGCTCGGAACACCGCCGCCAGCGCCTCGCCGAAGTGACAGGCAACCCCGAGAGCAGCCCCGCCAGGCGCGCGCCCCAGCGATTGCCGGCGAGCGAAATGGCGAGCATCAGTGCGGGGTGATGAACAGCTTGAGGTATAAAACCGCCATGGCTAGGTAGGACGGATCGTTTGTTCAGGGCGGGTCCCCTTTGTGGGGCATGCAAAGTTTGGCGGCGTCATGCTGATCGAACCCCTGAGTAACAGACAGTTTTATCGCGCCCATCCCGTTCAAAGCCATTCGATCAATAGGTCCAGAAACGCCCGCACTGCCGGATTGCTGCGGCGACTTTCGGGCCATATGGCGGTGATGTTGTGCCGATCCACGGCAAAGTCGGACAAGATCGGGATCAACTCCCGGCGCTTCACCCATGGCGCGGCCATGAAGCTGGAGGCCATGCCAATACCGGCGCCCGCAGCGACCAGCGCCATCACCGCCTCGCTTGCGTCGACGATGACCGGCGACGATGGCAGTAGCTCGATTTCCCTGTCGCCGATCCGGAACGGCCAGCGAAACGCCTGGCCGGTGTTCTGATAGCGCAGGTTCACCGTTGCGTGCCCCTGCAGTTCATCGGGATGCATGGGGGTGCCGCACCTGGCCAGATAATCCGGCGACGCGTAGCAGCAGAGCCTGTAGGCAGAGAGCCGGCGCGACAACAGCGACGAATCCGCCAGCTCGCCGATCCGCACCGCCAGATCGATGCCCTCTTCGGCCAGTCCCAGGATCTGGTCGCTGAGGCGCAGATCGATGGTCACCTTGGGGTAGAGCGCACGAAACCGGGTGACGGCCGGCGCGATCATGTGCAACCCGATCGGCAGGGAGGTGGCGATCCGCAAGGTACCCGCGGGTTCGGAACGGGCTGACCTGGCCACTTGCTCGATGTCTTGCGCCTGGCGCAGCAGTTCCAGCACCCGCCCGTGCAGGTCGCGCCCCTCAGCGGTCAGGGCCAGTGAGCGTGTCGTGCGGGTAAACAGCGCGATGCCGAAATGGCGCTCCAGTCGTTGAATGCTCTTGCTGATGGCAGAGGGCGAAACCGACAGCGAGCGAGCGGCAGCGGTGTAGCTGCCCAAAGAGCCTGCGCGGGCGAATGCGATCAAGCCGGTGAGGCTGTCAAAACCTGTTTGTTCCTTCATGGCACTATTGAAACGAAATAAAGCGCCATTATCAACCTTGCCGATCACCTCTAACATCAGGCACCCCAATGGATCTCTGTGCGAGGTTGTGATGAGCGACATGATGAAAGCCGTGCAATTGCACGAATTCGGAGGCCCGCAGGTGTTGCGGTACGAACAGGCGCCCAAGCCCATCGCGCAAACCGGTGAGGTGCTGGTGCGCGTCATGGCGGCAAGCCTCAACCCACCCGATCTCTATCTGCGCGATGGATATCGGGCGCTGCCGCCCGAATGGCGGCCCAGCCCAAACTTCCCGCTGATTCTGGGCACTGATGTATCGGGGGTCGTTGTAGCGATCGGCGATGGGGTGGACGGCTTCAGCATCGGTGACGAAGTCTTCGCAATGCTGCGCTTCCCGGCCGATATGGCCACGGGCAGCGGCGCCTATGCCGAGTACGTCTGCGTTGCGGCCGCTGAGCTGGCGCTCAAACCCCAGGGCATCGATCACCTCCAGGCGGCGGGTGCACCCATGTCGCTGCTCACCGCCTGGCAGTTTCTGATCGACCTGGGGCATGACGTGCCGAACCCGTTTCAGGCGTTCCCGCATACCCCCGTAGCGCTCGCCGGCAAGACGGTTGTGGTCAATGGCGCGGGCGGTGGCGTCGGGCATCTGCTGGTCCAGCTGGCCAAATGGCAAGGCGCCCATGTGATAGCGGTGGCCTCGGGCAAGCACGAGAGCATGCTTAGGGATGTGGGCGCTGACGAGTTCATCGATTACACCCAGGTCGCTGTCGACACTGCTGAGCATGATGTGGATTTAGTGGTGGATGCGGTCGGCGGCGCGACCATGGAGCGTTTTCTGCGCGTCATCAGGCCGGGCGGTGCGCTGTTTCTGGTCAATCCGTTGGGCTTTTCGGGAACCAGTGAAGCAGCCCTTCGCGGGATCACCGTGTCCACCACGCAGGTGCGCTCCAGTGGCAAGCAACTGGCCCAGGCCGCTCGCCTGCTGGACGACGGTACTGTCCGTATCGTGCTCGACAGTACTTTTGCGCTGGCTGAGGCGGCGGCGGCTCATGAGCGCGCGGCGCGGGGGAGTATTCAGGGGAAAATCGTGCTGAGTGTCTGAGCAAGCGATATCGAGGGTGGCATTGGCGATCCCAGATCGGGATTGATAGGGCCTTTGTCGAGCGTACCTGTCCAAGCGCCCAAGAGCGGAGGCTGGCGGACCAACGGGGCTGCGGGCTTTGCCAGCAAAGCCGCGCCGCACCTAGCGTAGATCGATCACCCCGGTCATGGCCGTGAAATGGCTCTGCTTGTGCTGAACCCGGTCGAGAATTTCCGTAGGGGTCGACTCACGGAACACCACCATGTGCCCGACGTCCTTGCCGCCCTCGGTCACTCGCTCGATATCGTTGATCATCCAGGTCGTCAGTTCTTCGGCAGTAATGCCCAGTTCGGCCGCGACTCGCTGGTGCAGGCGCTCGGCGTCGTATTGATTGAATTGATCGCTGTTCATGGGGCTGGCTCCTTCAGGGGGTATCAAGTTCAGTCCCCGCCAGGGCGCAACAGTTCAGTCGCGTTCGAGCGGACCGCGAACGAGCTGTCATTGCGGCGCTGCCCTAGGCTCCCGAAACTCCGGGTACTTGCATATTTATCTTGCGCCAGAAGGCTTCAGAGAAGCTGTAGACCGAAAACGCAATCAACCCGAAGGCCATCACCATCAGCACCAGCCATCCGGCCGGCAGTTGCTGCAGCGCGTCGAGGGCTTCCTTCATACCGGGCGGGTCAATGGCTTGATAGGCAGAGCCGCTGACGGCCAACAGCAATGCAATCTCTATGAAAACGATGCCACGGGCAATCAGGCCAAATCGAGACACCGGGCGGACGTAGCGCATCACCTCCTCGTCGGCCTCGAAATACTTCTCGAACGACGCCTTCCATCCCTTGACGATGTGAGCGATTCCAACACCCAGCGGAATCACAGCGATCAGGTACACCAATAAGTTGGAATGCTCCCAGGACAACAGATGCGCCAGCCAGTCTTTGGTTTGCCCGCCTGAACCGCTTGAGCTGCCCATCGCGCTGATGAGCAGGCCTGAGGCGAAAAATGCCAGAGCCCCATTGACCAAACCTCCCGCCAACAGACCGGTGCGGATGACCAGACCCTTCAGACTTTTGCCGTGATGGTCGACATCGCGGGTCGCTTGCAGGACACGCCAAGCCGCAAATACCAGCAGACCCACCACCACAACCGCCACTAAAAAATAGCCGAACGGCTGGGCCAACAAGGCTTCCAGGCTCTTGTGGCTGTCTTTGGGGGCTGTCGAATCCTTTGCCGCCAACAAGGCGAAGACGCCGATGATCAGGTAAAGCACTCCTCGAGCGGCGTACCCTGCGCGTGCAAGAACAATAAGGCTGTGGCGCGGTGACATCGCTGTTTTCCTGAAAGTAATACAGGAACAGACCCGTCTGGCGGGAAGGGGTTCTATCACTGGATCGAGGACTGCGATCTTTGCAATGCGCGGGCTAGCCGGCTTGCGGTGCATCGTTAATGACGATCAGAGCCGGCGAAAGCACGCAGGCAATGACCAGGCATGAAAGCTTTACTCGTGACATGAGTGGTCCTCTGAAAAACAGCCAGCGTTGCAACCGGCTATTACGTCAGAATTAAGCCTGCCATGCGTCCACACCCTAGCTGCCATGCACAGGGCGCATGGCGCGTTGCCGCACAATTGCTCTGATCTATACTGCCGACCGCGCCGCCACAGGTCTGTTTCCCTCTCCAACGGAGCCCCCATGAACTCGGATGACCTCGAACTCTTCGCCCAGGTCGCCAAGAGCGCCAGCATTTCCCGCGCGGCCATTGCCCTGGGTGCCGATCAGTCGACCATCAGCCGCCGCGTCGGCCTGCTCGAGGCCGAGCTCGGGGTGAGGCTGTTCCATCGCAGCGGCCGTGGCGTCAGCCTCACCGAGCGTGGCACGCAATTGTTAAGTTATGCGGCCACCCTCAGCGCCACCTTGCAAGAAGCCGAGCGCGCCATGCGCGACAGCGTCGAGCAAGGCCCAGCGAAACTGTGCATCGCCGCCCAGCCGACCATCGCGCGCATTCTGTTCGGCCGCCTGGGGCATGCGCTCAAGGCGCGCTACCCGCTGACCCAGGTGCATTTCGTCGAGGGCCTGGCCGCCGACATCCTCGCGCGGCTCAGCGAAGGCAGCGTCGACATTGCCCTGCTCTACCTGCCCGAGCATCCCGGCGCCTTGCAATACGACCCGCTGCTGCGCGAAGGCGTGCACTTGATCACCCCCGCCGATTACCCGCTGGCGGGCGATAGCGTGGATGTGCGCGAGCTGGGCGAGATTCCGTTGATTCTGCCCAGCACCCACCACGGCTTGCGCTTGCTGGTGGAATCGCTGGCCAACCGTTACGGCTTTTCCAGCAACATCGCGCTGGAATGCGACGGCTCGATTTCCATCACCAAGCGTTTGGTCCTAGAAGACTGCGGCTGCACCGTGCTGCCGGAGGCGGCGGTGATCGAGGAAGTGAATGCCGGCCGCCTGAAAAGCTACCGGCTGGACGGCCATGATGTGCAGCGCACCATCGCCATGGTCTGGCCGAAAAACCGCATCGCCGCCGATGGGCTGTGGGCGGTGACGCAGATCATCCGCCAGCGCGCGGTGGAGATGGTCGAACACGGGCTGTGGCCGGGCGCCCAGTTGCTGGAGCCCCGCCCCGGCGCTATTCCTCAAGACGCGCCTGCGGGGTGATTTGCCTGGGATCGGCACGCAGTTCCAGCAGCGCGGCGCGCCCTGCCTGGCGCGCACGGGCGAAGGCGGCGGCAAAGTCCTCGGTACGCTCGACGAACTCGGCATGGGCGCCGAAGGCCTGGGCCAGAGCGACGAAATCCGGGTTCGCCAATTGCGTGGCCGAGATGCGCCCCGGGTACTCGCGTTCCTGGTGCATGCGGATGGTCGCCAGCATGCCGTTGTTGACCACGATCACCACGATCGGCGCGCCGTACTGCATGGCAGTGGCCAGCTCCTGCGGGTACATCATGAAGCAGCCGTCGCCGGCGAAACACACCACGTCACGCTGGGGTGCGTGCAACTTGGCGGCAATGGCCGCCGGCAAGCCGTAGCCCATGGCGCCGTTGGTGGGTGCCAGCTCGGTAGCCGGCCGTCGATAGCGATAGAAGCGATGCACCCATACCGTGTAGTTGCCGGCGCCGTTGGTGATCACCGCGTCGTCGGGCAGCACATCGTTCAAATGGGCGATCACCGCGCCCATGTCGACGCCCGCCAACTGCGGATGGGCGGCCGGCGGCGTCGAATGTTGCACATAGTCGGCGCGGGCGGCGGCAGTCCAGTTGGCCCAGCTCCTGCTGTCCACTGGCTCCAGCGCTTCGGCGGCGTGGGCAAAGGGGCCGAGCGCCGAGAGAATCGGCAGGTCGGCGAGGTACACGCGGTTCAACTCTTCGGGATCGGGATGCACGTGGACCATTTTCTGCGCGGGCCTGCCCGGCGCTATCAGGGCGTAGGCCTGGGACACCGTTTCACTCAAGCGCGAGCCTACCACCAGCAGCAGATCAGCCTCCTTCACCCGCTCCAGCAGCTTGGGCGAAGTACCGAGGCCGAGCTGGCCGACGTAATGCGGATCGCGGTTATCGAGAAGGTCCTGGCGCCGAAACGAAGCGGCTACCGGCAGATCATTGGCGTTCACAAAATGCTGCAACGCAGCGATGGACCATTCATCCCAACCGCTGCCACCGACGATCACCAAGGGCTTGCTGGCATTACTCAGCAGCTCACGCAGCTCCTCCATGGCGGCGGCTTCGGGCGCAGCGCGGGCGATGCGCACCGCGGGCACGTCGGCCACCTCGGCGGTGCCGAACAGCACCTCTTCCGGCAGACCGATCACCACGGGCCCAGGCCGGCCCGACATCGCGATGCTGAACGCCTTGCTGACGATTTCCGGGATACGCTCGATGCTGTCGATCTCGGTGACCCACTTGGCCAGGTCGCCGAACATCTGCCGGTAATCGACCTCCTGGAAGGCTTCGCGGCCCTTGAAGCTGCTCTCGATCTGGCCGACGAACAGGATCATCGGCGTCGAGTCCTGCTTGGCAGTGTGCACGCCGTTGCTGGCATGCGTCGCACCCGGGCCGCGGGTCACGAAGCAGATGCCGGGGCGGCCGGTCAGCTTGCCGTAGGCATCGGCCATGTTCGAGGCCGCGCCTTCGTGACGGGTGACGATGGTCTTGATCGCAGGCGTGTCGTGCAGTGCATCGAGGACCGGCAGGTAGCTTTCGCCAGGCACGCAATACAACGTGTCGACCGCATTGCGCAGCAGCGCTTCGACCAGGATCGCGCCGCCATGGCGGCTGTTGCAGGAATCAGACATGAATTTCGAGCTCCTTGTTGCGGGTTTCCGGCAGGAAGATCGCAACGATAAAGACCAATACGTACGAGCAAGCCGCCCATACTCCGATGGAAGCGGCCAGGCCGAACGTCGCGCTGGTCAGACCGACGCCCGCCGGCACCAGGGCGCCCATGCCCCGGCCAAAATTATAGGAAAAGCCCCCGGCGCTGGCGCGAATCTGGGCCGGGAACAACTCGGTGAAGCACGCGCCCATGCCCGAGACGATGCCCGACTGGAACAGCCCCAGCGGGAAGCCGAGCAGCAACAGGCTCCACATCGGCAAATGCAGTTGGGTGTACACCAGCACGGTCAGGGTCGCACCGGCGGCCGACAGCGCGAAGGTCGTGCGGCGCCCCAGGTAGTCGCTGAGGTAAGCCATGCCGACGTAGCCGCAGAACGAACCGAAGATGTTCACCGCCAGGTACAAGGCGGTCATGCTCACGGTCAGGCCCTGGGTTTCGCGCAGGTAGGTCACCAGCCAGGTCAGGATGGTGTAGTTACCGCCCAACGCACCGGCGGCCATCAACGAGGCCATCAGCGTCAGGGGCAACACCTTGGGCGAGAACACCAGTGCGAAGTTCTTCCACAGGCCGGTTTTCTCCCGGTACTCGGCGGCAGCTGCGAAGGCTGCGGACTCCTCGATGTTGCGGCGCATCCACAGCACCAGGAAACCCGGCAAGAGACCGATCAGGAACAGCACGCGCCAGGCGGTGTGCTCAGGCATCAGGCTGAAAGCGATCCAGTACGCCAGCGCTGCGGCGGCATAGCCGACCGGCCAGCCTGCTTGCACCGAACCGACGGCGCGCCCGCGGATACGCTTGTCGACGACTTCGCCGATCAACACCGCGCCCGCCGCCCACTCACCGCCGAAACCCAACCCCTGCAGGCTGCGCGTCAACAACAGGGTATGGAAGGAGTCGGTGAAGGCCGACAGGCCGGTGAACAACGAGAACCACAAGATCGCCAGCTTGAGCACCTTGACCCGGCCAATACGGTCGGCGAGCACGCCGGCAATCACACCACCGAGTGCCGAAGCGATCAACGCCGAGGTGCCGATGATGCCGGCCTCGCCTTTGGTCATGCCCCATACTATCAGCAGGGTCGGGATGACGAAGGCAAACAGCTGTACATCCATGGCATCCAGGGCCCATCCCATGAAACAGGCCCAGAAGGTCTTGCGTTGTCTGGGCGCCATACTGCCGTACCACGACTGCATACTCACTCCATCGCGCTGTAGCGCTGTTGTTTTTGGAATCTGGAACGCCGCCGCATTAAGCGACAGGCTGGGAGCAAGTATGCAAGAGGTACGCACCAGGCCTTAGGGCGTCAGGTACATAGCAGGTATGTCGAATATCGGTATCCAAAACCTGTTGAACATACGGTTCAGCCGATCAGCAAAACCGATACCTCCTTAAACATTTCCCAGCGGCCCGTCGATACCCGCGTCCTATAGTCAGCCAGCCGCTGGACGGCGGCCGGTTCCAAGGCCCGTATTCGCAGGTAGCGCTGCGGGAATCTCAACAACAATAAGAAGGGTTTAAACATGAGCAGCGAAACAGATTTCAGCATGAGCTCCAGCGACCTCGGCAGCCATTCGCCGGTGCGCTCGAACGAGCACACACTGCGGGCGTTGATTCGAGCAGGCACCCTTGGCGGTATCACGGGGGCGATCTGCATCTGGATCTACGAGGCGCTGGTCTGGGTGGGTGTTCAGCATTTGATGCCGCTGGCGGGCATACCGCGCAACGCAACGGGGCTGGTGTTCGGGAAGGATGTACAGGAAGCGCTAGGCATGGGTGCTTACTTTCTCGGCACCGCCATTCACTTCGTATTCGCTATCGCGTGGGGCGTGCTGTTTGCGCTGGTGTGGCCGTACTTTCGCCGGCGCGGCTACGAGGCGACGTTCATCGCCTTGTTCTACGCCATCATCGCGTGGATCGCCATGCACGTGGCCATTTCCATCGCCTCGGACAACCACCCCGATTACTACGACCCGGCCGTAATAATCGGTGGTTTCATGTCGCACTTCGTGTTCACCGTGCCGCTGGCGCTCACCGTGAAGAAGCTGTTGGCCTCGCGCTAAAGCACCCTGCACACGTACGGTGTGAAGAAATCGCTGCCCATCCAATGGTAAACGTTGCCGACGTCCTGCAACTCGACTCTGTGATGGGAGCTAGCCTGACCCACATCGCCCTCCCCGCTACACCCCTGGATAGGGATGGACCGGGTGGGTGCGACCGGCGTTGGCGGTGTCGGCCGGATTCTGGGTCATGTGGCGACACCGTCGGCTATCGCCCAGAAGCAGCCGCAGACCAACAGCCATTCCATTAGCCTTTGCCGGGCTGGGCAGTGAACACCAGGCTTGGCGCTGCTCCTGGTACATCGTCCAATTCATCGGTGTGGACCATGCCAACCTTGCGCAAGACGCTAATGGAAGCTGCGTGGGCCGGCCTGACTACAGCGAATATTTCGGGCGCAAGCAGCTGTTCAAACCCATAAGCAAGCGCCGCCCGACTGAGTTCCGTGGCGTAACCATGACCCCAGGCCTCAACGCCGAAGCGATAGCCCAGGTTCATACGGTCTACATCCAGATAGGCACGCGTATCAATGCCCCCAAAACCAATGACATGACCGGGTTCGGCACGAGTGCTGATCGCCCATTGGCCATAACCCCTATTCGCCCAATGGCTCAGCCATCGTTCAAGCAAGGCGCTGGCTTGGCGGATATCAGTCAGAGGCCCAGCGGGGTTGAATCGGTTTGTGGCAGGATCGCCGTAGATTTCAAACAAGCGCGCAAGGTCGTTGAGAGTTGGCGGACGCAATATGAGGCGGGAGGTCAAACGCTGCATCTGTAGGCCACGATGATCGATTGAAGGGGTGTGAGAGTAGCGGGTACCGCCGTGACTATAGCGATACCGGCATTGGGCACAACCCCCAGGGCAAAAATCACCGGCCAGGCGAGCAGAGAGTTGCCCTTCTCTCTTGGGTCGTGGGTGGCGCGTGCTGGAATCAGGCGAGCCGACTTCTGCCGCTGCCGCTCAGCGGCAGGTGTCGGCCAGGAGCGGACACCCATTATCCTTTCGACAATTAACCGTAGCGCACTCCTGTGCTGCTGCGGCTGCGCCTGGTCGACTCGTTAAGCAGCGCGGCTGTCAGAATGCGTATTCGATTGCCAATCGGTTCTGGAGAAACGTGGCGTCTTTGATCGGCGACTTTTGTACAGCCAGAAAATCCGTAATTTTCACGCCCTTCAATGCCCCGCCAAACGCGTAGCTGCCATAAACAAGGTACTCGGACTGATTCAGGCTCTCGGCAGACGGCGAGCTTTTAAGGTCCATGAAGCTGTAGCGGGCACCCAATACAACGCCCTGGGTGGGTGAGCCATTGACGTTGATGGCGTAGGCATTCCCGGCGCCCAGATCCATGGTGCTGGTCAACAACGGCTGAGCAAAAAAATCACCCGAAGAAAGTTTGTGCCCGTAAGGCATGACCGGTGCGCCGTTCAAATAGGAATTGGCGTTGGGCTTGATGTAGTCATACCCCAGGCTCGCAGTCACTAAGTTGACCTTCACCCCCAACTGCATGCCGTACACGTTGCTGTCCACATTGCCGAGGATGGCTTTGCCGTCGTCTTCCTGATGAATGTACTGAACGGCGACGAAAGGTTTGAGCACACCTTCGGCACGAATTGCACGCGCTTGCAGGTACGTCATGTCGGCGTAATCGATGTATTTGAAGTACCACGCCTGAGCGTCAATACTCACAGGTTTCATTGCCCAAGTACGCCCACCGCCCAGCCCCCAAAAACCATCAGTGTCCTCATCGCGTGCGCCAGTAGCAGAGGTGTCAATTGGCGGGTTGTAGCTGGTATGGCGACTGTAGTGATCGTCGATCACTGATTTGAAGCGATACATGCGAAAAGCGGTCAGGAAGTTGGCCGAGTCACCATAGTAGGCAGAGACCCCTTGGTACATCTGCGGCAGCATACGGAAGTCGTAAGTGCCCGTGAACGGAGCACTAAACCGCTGATTGCCCACGGTGATGCGCAGTTTTTCCCGCTGCCACTGCAAGTAGGCCTCCCCAATTGAGGTGACGTTTGGGCCAAGGTAGGAATCAACTTTATCCGGGTTATCGTCGTGACCAATACCGCGTTGCGCCAGTGCACTGAGGCCGAAGGAGAAACCTTCGAACGTCGCGGACCTGAACCCCAGCTCACCGCCGTAACTCAGCGTGTCCTGATCCTTGCCGGGTACATAAAAAGCGTTGTTGCTGGAGAAATAGAGCGAACGCAGGTAACCGGAGACTTTGCCTTGGGTGAACATTTGAGTAAGTGAGTCGGCTTGCGTCGCGTCAGCCGCGCTGGCCATTGCGCCATAAGCACTGGCCCCGCATGCAGTGAGCAGGGTCAGCGCCGACAGTCTTTGAAGCCTCTTGGTCGTTGTCATTGAGCTTTTTCCAGGACGAGTTTATCCACCCCGCGAAATGCAGGGAGTTGAAAATGAGTGAGGGCTTGAGCCCCTACAGCGAACGGTAGCGGCCGGCGTCACTGGCTGGACGTTAGAAGCGAGTCAGCCAGCGAAGCGTTTCATGCCAGTTCGAAGCGCACCTCCTGCGCGCCTTCCCATAGGGTTTTAACCCCCAGCGCACGCAGGTTTTCCTTGCCGTGAGTGATGGTCAGGAAATGGTTTGCGGCCAGTTGTCCCAATTTGCTGGAGAAACTGCACGCACCGTAGGCCATGATGATTTCGGTCTCGCTATATGGGCCGGGGTAGAACAGAACGTCGCCGACTGAGGGATGGCTGGTGTGGTTCTCGAAACCAATTGGCTCTTCATTTAGCAAGAGTCGATACTCGCCTAACGGCACCCAGCAGCCCTCACCGCTCCAGCGCACATGAATCAGCTTCTGCGTGTAAGGCAACAAGCCCAGAAATGCCGCGACCGTCTGCGGGGCATCGGGGTGGGTCTCGGCGAGGAAATCGTATCCGCCAGCCGAAATCTTGATGGTGGTCATGCATTTTCTCCGATGGTTGAAGTTCAAGAACCAGGTTGGCCAATCCACTTGGTGACGGTGGGTGCGCTCCATTGCTGCAATTGATCCAGCAAAGCGTCAGGGGCGGCATTGAGTACCAACATGTCGCGATGCTCAGCCTTCATGAAACCTTCCTGGACCGCGTGATCCAGCAACTGATACACCGGCTCATAAAAGCCGCGCACGTTCAAGCAGCCCACAGCCTTGAGGTGATCCCCCAATTGAGTCAGGGTGGCGACCTCAAACAGTTCTTCAAGCGTGCCAAGGCCTCCGGGGAGCGCGATGGAAGCGTCGGCAAGTTCACCCATCCGTGCCTTGCGACTGCGCATATCTGTAGCCACTTCGTGTCGGCTCAGACCTTGGTGCAAATGGCCACGGTCAAACAATCGCTGATTGATAATGCCGACGACCTCACCCCCTCCCGCCAAGGCAGCATCAGCTACCACACCCATCAAACCTTTCGCGGTGCCGCCATAGATAAGTGTCAGGCCCCTGCGGGCGATTTCGCTGCCCAAGGCACGCGCTGCTTCGGCGTACTCCGGTGAGCCGCCAAAGTTTGAGCCGGAAAATACGGCGACGCTGCGGATGTTTTGCGGAGTTGTCATCAGGTCATGTCCGAGTGAGTTTTTCGCTGTGTCCAGCCAGTCATGCGGCTCTCCAGTAGTGATGAAACCGCATAAAGAGCTACGCCCAGAACGGCAAGAATAAACAACCCCGCGAACACGAGGGCGACATCAAAGTTGCCGCTTGCAATCATCATCACGTTACCGATGCCCTTGTTAGAGGCGACGGTCTCGGACAGCACCGTGCCGACGAAGGCCAGCGTGATAGCGATTTTCAGAGAGGCGAAGAGATACGGCAGCGTCCTGGGCAGGCCGACATTCCAGAGAATGTCGCGTTTCTTGGCGCCCAGAACCCGAAGGACATCTTCAAGCTCTGGCTCAGTTGAGGCCAGGCCGGTAGCCACGTTAACCACGACGGGAAAGATGCTGATAACCATCGAGGTCAGAATCGCAGGTACAGTTCCTGATCCGAACCACACCACGAAGATCGGCACGACGGCCACTTTCGGAATACTGGAAAAACCCACCAATAATGGATAAGCAATGTCGTAGGCCAACCGCGAGGAACCAATCAGCATGCCTATCAACAGACCAGCAACGACGCCGAAAAAGAACCCCACCAGAGTCGTCATCAGCGTTTGTAAGGTGTGGGGCCAAAGAATCGGCATTTTCTCGATCAGTACAACAATGATCTGGCTCGGCTTGGGCAGGACCAAATCGGAAACATGCAATGCGCGACAGGCAAACTCCCAGATCAGGAAGAAGCTCACCAGTGCAATAAACGACAACAGATTGCGACGAAACCGCGAGAGTGAAGTGCTCATGGCGTAACCTCTTCAATGGCGCGAGCAGGTGTATCGACATTGTCCCTGCCCTTCGTATCGCCTTCGCAACGCGCCTGAGCGATTCGCATGCGTAACTGATGCACCAACGCGCCAAACTCAGGGGCGTAGCTCGACTCCAGTGTTCTGGGTCTGGCGAAATCCACTTGGGTATCCTGGATGATGCGACCCGGTCGGGAACTCATGACGCAGATTCGGCTGGCCAGGTACGCCGATTCACGCAAGTCGTGAGTGACCAGCAGAACAGTGGGTCGCTTGGCAATCCACAGTGCCTGCATGGTGTCCCACAGCTCCTCGCGCGTGAACTGATCCAGAGCACCGAAAGGCTCATCCAGCAACAGAATGTCCGGCTCGTGAATCAGCGCTCGACATAACGATGCGCGCTGCAACATGCCACCCGACAATTGCCAAGGGCGCTTGTCCCCAAAACCACGCAACCCGACTTGCTCAAGCAACGAATCAGCACGCTCACGAAATTCGGTCTTTCGTTTGCTTCGATACTGCTGACGATAAGGCTCTACGATTTTCAGAGGCATCATCACGTTATCGCGAATGCTCAGCCACGGCAGCATGGTCGGGTTCTGGAACGCCAGGCCGAGCTTGCGCTGCTGGGTACCTACAGCGCCCACCTCCCGGCCGCCAACGATTACCCCTCCATTGGTTGGACCCAATAGCCCAGCTACCAGTTTTAGAATGGTCGACTTACCGCACCCGCTCGGTCCCACAAGCGCTACGAATTCGCCCTGCTCAATCTGCAAGTCTGTTCTGTCCAGCGCAATGGTGCCGCCGCCGTACTGCACACTGACGGCAGAAAGCTTGATCAGCGGTCGTGGCGCAAAAGCATTTGTTTCTTGATTCATGTTCATGCCCCGCAAAAAAGTCTGATCGCGCGCCCTCTCCTCACGAGGCAAGGACGCGGCATCGTTGACTGGCTCTCAATCCTCGCGCAGGGGCTCTGCGGTCGGGCGTACGCCTTCAGGGGTCTTCAGAATGGCGCTGATGTAGTGTTCAGTGTTCAGCGGTTTGGCTTTGGGCATTGTCTGAACTGATTTGACGGAACGCCCCCAACCAGCAGCCTCGGTCACCAGCTTGCCGTCGCGCATGACGAAACGTCCACGCAATAGAGTGTGGATCGGGTAGCCCTTCACTGAGCGACCGTGCCAGGGCGAAATCTTGCTGATGCTTTGAAGCTGGTTCTGCGAAAGAATCCCGGTCTTGTTCATGTCAACGATGGCGATGTCGGCATGAGCACCGACCGCGATGACGCCTTTGGGACCGTAGATCCCCCAGGCTTTGGCCGGGGCGACCGAACTCCAGCGCACGTAGTCCATCAGGCTGGCCCGCTCGCGATTGACCTCGGTGAGCATTAACGCCATCTGGGTTTCCACGCCCGGGAATCCGCAATCGCACTCCCAGATATTTGGCCGCGTTTTCTCGTCCGGCGCGTGGGGTGCATGGTCGGTGGCAATCATGTCGATGGTGCCGTCGAGCAAAGCGTCCCAAAGCGGCTGGTTATGCCGCGCTTCCCGAATCGGGGGATTGAGGCGCAGGATGCCGCCCAGGTGATCGGTGAGATCCGTATTGAGCAGCACGTACTGAGGACAGGTTTCGACAGTGACGTCGACGCCCCGACGCTTGGCATCACGGATGACGAACAGCGAATCCGCCGCACTATGGTGGGCAATGTGCACCCGAGCGCCCGTCCACTCTGCAAGGGTCAGCACGCGGCCAATGGCTTCGATCTCGGCCACCACTGGGCGAGCCGCCAAGTGAGCATGCGCATCGATGCGTCCTTCGGCCTGCATGCGTTTCTGCCGGCGGGCCAGAATTGACGAGTTCTCAGCGTGCACGACGGTGCGAATCCCTAGTGGTGCAAGCTTTTCGAAACCTTCGAGCAAAGCTCCATCGGTGGGTGACGGCAGGTTGCCGAACGTGTTTCCGACAAATGCCTTGAAGCTGGTTACGCCAGCGTCGAGCAGCTCTTCGAGATGACCTACGGTAGCGTCACCCAGCAGGCCATGAATGCCGAAGTCCACGTAAGAGGACTCAGCCGCCTTCTGCTTGAGGCGCAGCGCTTCAATGGTGGCAGTAGGTGGGTTTGTATTCGGCATCTCAAATACGGTGGTTACGCCGCCACAAGCAGCTGCCGCAGAGCCGGTTTTCCAGGTTTCCTTGTTCGGGTAGCCGGGGTCACGGAAATGCACATGGCTGTCGATGGCGCCGGGCAGCAGGTACATACCATCTGCGTCGAGCACCTCCTTGGCCGAAGGCATCTGACTCTCATGTCCGACCGCCACGATCAGCTCGCCATCAATGGCCACACAGGCCTCGATGATCTGATCGGCCGACACCACTTTTGCACCACGAATAACCAGGTCAACTGTTTGCATTTCAATTCTCCTTAAAGCAGTGCCCATCCGCCGTCTACCGGCAGATCGACACCTGTGATTTGGCGGGATACATCGCTTGCCAGGAACAGGCAGGCGTTGGCGATATCGCTGTCCAGGGATACGCGTTTCAGGGCGTAATCGGCGGCGTGTCGGGTCGCCGCTTCTTCGGGACTGATTCCTAGCTTGTTGGCCATGTTGGCGCAGACCTTGTCGCGGAAACGGGGGCCATCAACCATGCCGGGCGCTACACAATTGACGTTGATGCCAAATTCGCCCACCTCAAGCGCAAAGCTTTTAGTGATTCCGCGCAGACCCCATTTCGATGCGGAATAGGCCATGCGTCCAGCGCGGCCACGCATACCGAAAGTGCCGCCGACGTTGACGATCTTGCCGCTCCGACGCTTGATCATCCCCGGCACGACAGCACGCATGGTGTTGAAGGATCCGGTCATATTGAGCTGAACGATCTCGTCAAACTCTTCCTGGCTCGTCTCCCACCCGGTCTTGCCAATCGGCCCCGAACCACCAGCCACGTTGACCAAAACATCAATCTGACCGAACTCCGCCAGCGCCACCTCAGCCAGCGCTTGAGCCTGGGAAGCCTGGGTCATGTCACATTTGACGATCAGTGCTTTGGCGCCCAGTGCACGGACCTCTTCAGCCACCGGTTCAATTGCTGCGGTATCGCGACCGGCAAGCACCAGGTGTGCACCCTCGGCGGCAAACGCCAGGCTCACAGCACGGCCCATGCCTTTGGCAGGGCCTGTAATCACAACCACTTTCCCACTCAGTTGAAGATTCATGTCGGTTCTCCCGAAAGGTGTTAAAGCGACGACAGACGAGTGCCGCGCGCAGGCAGGAAGCGGCGATCAAACACCGCGTCAGGTGTAGGGGTGACAGGCAATGCATTCGTCTCGACGACCACAGCGATATTTTTCTTGAGACGCTCTTCATCGACGTCACCCAAGCCGATTCGGGCGATCTCCGGGTGGCTCATGTCGACGGCCATTGCGCTTTTGAGCTTGGCCAGCTCGACGTCGCGTTTGAGCAGCGGCTCACGCTTCATGACCGCGTCGACTCCCGCCTCCGGGTCGGCAACGACGTCTTTGATTGCCTTGTCCAATGCGGCCAGGAATCCACGAACCGCTTCAGGGTGCGCATTGATGAACGGCTGCGAGAAAAAGATGGTGTTGGAGTACAGGTCCATCCCGTAATCGCCGTAGCGTATGAAACGCAGTTGGCTGGCCGGGTCGATGCCCATGGATTTGGCGCTGAAGCTGATAGTGGTGAGATAGCCGAACACCGCATCAACCTGCCCGCGCATCAGCAATTGCTCACGCAGATTAGGCGCCATGTTGGTCAGCGTGACCTTGGACAGATCTATCCCGGTCTGTTTGGCCAGTGCGGGGAACAGTTTCAAGGCACCATCGCCCGCTGGCGCACCGACCGTCTTGCCCTCCAGATCTTTGGGCGTTTTGATCGGGCTGTCAGCTTTCACTGCGATCACGAAAGGCGGTGTGTTGTACATCATGAAAACGGCCTTGGGTGCTTGAGCGGGCTCCTGTGCGGCCAACTGAATCAAGGCGCTGGTATCACCCACGCCAGCGTCATAGGCACCAGCGGCGACCTTCGGGATCGACGCAGAAGAGCCTTCGCCCTGATCAATGCTGACGTCTAGCCCCTCTGCCTTGAAGTAGCCCTTGTCTTGGGCAATGTAGTAGAACGCCTGCGGACCTTCGTACTTCCAAGACATGACCAGCTTGATCGGCGTGTCGGCCCACGCAGTGCCAGAGGATGCTAGCAACGCTGCGCCCAAGCTGACGAAAGTGCCTATCGCCCGAATTCGGGCCGAGAGAGCCCACCGGACCTGAGGCCCGGAAAAGAAAATTGCCATGAGACGACTCCTAACGAGGTGATCCGAGTGCGGTGATGAGTGATTGCGCCGTGGCGACGAATCCGTGTAATTGCTCGACAATGAACAGGATGGAGCGGGTGACGTAGGCGGGTGACGGCGTGCTGCAAGCGTCTTTGAGCAGGATGCAGTCGTAACCCAGGAACGCAGCGTCCTGAAGCGTGGAAAACACACAGCGATCTGTATTGATGCCGACAAAAAGCAGGGTGGTGATGCCGCGCATGCGCAGGACTGAGTCCAGTTCGTTGTCCCAGAATCCGCTAAGTCGATGCTTGTCCACGGCCAGGTCCGAGGGCTCGACCCTGAGTTCATCGATCACCTGAGCGCCCCACTCGCCGGTAACCACTGACAAGCCACGATCAATTGCAGAACGCTCGGCATAGCCGACGCCGGCCGACGTGCGCTTGCCCTTGAAGTGAATGGTGGGGCTCAGGTTCATCCGGTCGGCACGAATACCCCAGTTCAACCAGACGACTTGACCACCCGCGTCTCGCCAGACTGGCAGCAGTTTTTTCAGCATCGGGATCGGCTTGCGGGTGGCGCGCAGGCTCACGCCCTTCTGGGCAAACCAGCCCTCCTTGTGACAAAAGTCGTTTTGCATGTCCACGACGATAACGGCGCTGCGCGTGAGATCGATTTCCAGATCCTTCGGAGTGCACGCAAACTTCAATGTTCTAGGAAGCAGCGGCTGACGGACAAGACTCACCGCTTCATCAGTCACAGACCATGCGTTGTGTTCGGCCGGGCCGAACTTCACGTCGTCGGCAGAGCTTTCGATGTGAGTGGGGATGAGGTCGATCGATTTGATGTTCATGCCAGATACAAAGCACTGCACATGCCAGCCGGCGCGCCAAATAGCTGCCTTTTCACGGCATCCCCGTTGCCGGAACGGCAACATTACCAATGCGTGCGAGCGAATCCGGGTCTTTGCCGATTACTCTTCCCTGGCCTACGCCTGCTGAATGGAAAAGGATTTCCAACAGGCGCCAGGAACCTTGCTCACTAAAGCTCCTGCTGCGGCCGCACGGCGTTTGAGCATTGCGCCGAGATGGTGCGTAGGTGAGCGAAAATGTCGCGCAAAGACGCAGAGCTTGATCCGGCACAGGTTGCGATGCGGGCAAGTTGACTGTAGTTAAATTCCTGTGACAGGCTCGCCGATCAACTGTCGGCCTCGTGGACCCTACTGTGAACCATCTGCGCTTTTTGCATTATCTGGATGAGGTGGCTCGCGTGGGCTCGATACGTCAGGCCGCCGAACGTCTTCACGTCGCTCCGTCAGCGGTAAATCGACGGATACAAGACCTGGAAGATGAACTCGGTACGCCGATTTTCGAGCGGCTTCCCCGCGGCATGCGCCTTACTGCAGCGGGTGAGCTTTTCGTTGGTTACATCCGTACTCGCGCGGCGGACCTCGCTCAGGTCAGATCAAAAATCGAAGATCTCCAAGGGCTGCGCCGAGGTACGGTGAAGATCGTCGTGAGCCAGGCCGTGGCTTCGGTTTTCTTGCCTAGACACATCGCCCATTTCCGCTCACTCCACCCAATGGTCGACTTTCAGGTTCAAGTGGGCGGTCACCGCCAAGCGCTCAACGCGCTGCGCACGTTCGAAACCGAACTTGCTCTGGTATTTAATCTTGCTCCCGAAAATGATATCCAAGCGATATCCGAGCATGAGCAGCAGTTATGCGTGATGATGCACAAGGACCATCCACTGGCAGTCAAACCCGGCAAGATTCGCTTGCGTGATTGTGCGGAATACCCCTTGGTGCTCCCGTCGGGCGAAATGGCAGGACGTCAGTTACTTAATGATTACCTCGTGCGCCGCTCGCTAAAATTGCGCCCTGCCATCGAGAGCAATAGTTTCGATTTCCTGCGGGGTTATCTTTATTACGAACAGGCCTTGTCGTTTCAGATCGCGATCGGTGTCATGACCGATGGAGGGCAACTGATCAGTCGTGAAATAGAAGATAGTGGGTTTCCGAAAGGCAGACTCGTACTGGCCAGCTTAAGAGGCAGACAACTGCCCGTTATCGTCTACGCGTTTGCAGAATACATTTCCCAAGTGTTTGCGAACGGCGAGTAGTTTCAAGAGCAGCAGGTGACCGGCTGGGTAACTATGTGGCGAGCGTCCGCCAAAAGCAGCCACCAGAGAAAATCGAAACAACACCCCCCTCCTCAAGCTAATCACCAGGCGACAAACGGCCACGTAGCGGCGTAGACACCTTGATCCCCAAAAGGCAAAGGCGATGCAGGCACGCCCCCTGCGCTTTGCTGTACCCTTGCGCCCCAGGGTGCCACCGGATGGTCTCTATACCTGCCATCGCGTTCAACGCCGAAGAGAGAATCAGCATGTTCAACCGTTTATCATCCGGGCTGTTCGCCTTGATGTTGCTGTGCATTACCCTGCCCATCATTGCCCAGGCAGACAGCCCCGCGCCGTCGGTCAGTGCCGCCGCCAGTGCCAGCGATGCCACCGACCAGGACGAGGGGCCGACCCTCGATGCGCTCAGCGACCAGCTGGATCAGATCCGCCAGAAAGTCACGGTCAGCGCCAATGACGACCTGCTGTCGACCCTGCGCCAAGGTGCGCTGCAGGTGCAGAAGCAAGTCGATGACCTGTCAGCCCGGCAAGCCACGCAGCTCGAGCATCTGGACGACCAGCTGAAGATCCTCGGCCCGGTGCAGCCCGATGAAACCCCTGCTTTCAGCACCCAGCGCAAGACCCTGACCGCGAAGAAGACCGCGCTGGTCAAGGATCAGAGCCAGACCACCACCCTCAGCCAGTCGGCCCGTGATCTGGCGACCCAGATCGTCAGTCTGCGGCGCAGCCTGTTCGACTCGCAGATCAGCACCCGCTCGGCCAGCCCGCTGAGTTCGGCGTTCTGGTCCAGCCTGATCCGTCCGACCGATGATGATCTGGGGCGCATCAAGGGGCTGATGGATGACGTCAGAGGTGTGTTCGCCGCCGCGCTGGCACCCGGCAAGCGGGTGTTTTTCGCCACGGTGGTGATTACTGCCCTGGTGCTGTGGGGCGCGGGCCGTCGCTTGCTCGAGCGGCTGCTGATCTGGGCGATGATCCGCTGGCTGCCCGAGGGACGGCTGCGCCGCAGTGCGCTGGCGCTGGCCGTGGGCCTGTCGACCATCGTCACCATCGCCGCGGCCACTTCACTGTTGCGCTGGGGCGTCACCGACAATGCGGTGCTGAGCGCCGATGTGGTCAACCTGCTCGACCAGTTGCAGACCCTGGTGATCTTCTGCGCCTTCATCGTCGGCCTGGGCCGCGCGCTGTTGATGGTCGCGTACCCGTCGTGGCGCTTGCCGCATATCCCTGACCCGATCGCCGCCGCGCTGGGCTACTTCCCCACCGTGCTGGCCCTGGCGCTGCTGATCATCGGCACCCAGGAGCGAATCAACAGTGTCATCGCCAGCACCCTGGCGCTGACGGTGGCGGTCAACGGCCTGACGGCATTGGCCATCGCGCTGGTGTACCTCTTCGGCCTGCTGCGTTATCGCCGCACCCGCCGACGCCACAAGCTGGAGCGACCGGCGGGCGTCGCCGGGCTGCTGCCCTTCGTCGCGGCTGTGTGGGTGGGGTTCAGCCTGCTGGCGCTGCTGGGGGGCTACCTGACGCTGGCGTACTTCCTGGCGGTCAAGCTGCTGTGGATGAGCGCGGTGGCGGCCACGGCCTATCTGCTGATCGCCTTCTTTGGCGACCTCTGTGAAACCCTGCTGTCGCCCAAGCTGCCGGACGGCCTGGCACTGGGCTCCGTGCTCGGTTTGTCCGAGCGCCACCAGGCCCAGGCCAGCACCCTGCTGGCGGGTATCGGGCGCACCTTGCTGCTGGGTACCGCGTTGCTGCTGGCCTTCCTGCCGTCGGGCTCCAGCCCGGGCGAGTTGCTCGAGGGTTTGACCCAGATCGGCCTCAGCGACAAACCGCTGGGCAACCTCAACATCCTCCCGGGCGACATCCTCCTGGCCCTGGTGCTGCTGGGCGCCGGTCTGCTGTGCCTGCGCGTGCTCAAGGAGTGGCTGGGCGAGAGCCTGCTGCCGGAAACCAACCTAGATGCCGGCATGCGTGCCTCGCTGGTGACGCTGGTGGGCTACGTGGGCATGGTGTTGCTGGCCGGCGTGGTGATGTCGACCCTGCATATCAGCCTGACCAACCTGACCTGGGTGGTCAGTGCGCTGTCGGTCGGGATCGGCTTCGGCCTGCAGGCCATCGTGCAGAACTTCATCTCCGGGTTGATCCTGCTCACCGAGCGGCCGGTCAAGGTCGGCGACTGGGTCAGCCTGGCCGGGGTCGAGGGCGACATTCGCCGGATCAACGTGCGCGCCACCGAGATCCAGATGTCGGACCGCTCCACGGTGATCGTGCCCAACTCGCAGTTCATCACCCAGAACGTGCGCAACGTGACCATGGGCAACGCCCTGGGGGTCGTCGGCATCACCCTGACCCTGCCACTGGACACCGACGTCATGCAGATTCGCGAGTTGCTGCTGGGCGCCTTCACCGAGCACGAGGCGGTGCTCGAGACGCCGGCGCCTTCCGTCTCCTTCAAGGACCTGACCACCACCGGGCTGATCATCAGCGTGAGCGGCTACGTCAACAGCCCCCGCTCGGTCGGCGGCACCCGCAGCGACCTGCTGTTCACCGTGCTGGGCCGCTTGCGCGACGTCGGCGTGGCCCTGTCGACGCCGCAAAGCATGCTGCTGATCAGCGAGGATCCGAGCAAGGCAGCGGACCCAACCGTCTAGGCAAACTACGCGGCGGGGGGCGGGCCAGGCTGACCGGCGATCAAAGCCCCCCTACTCCCGATCCATGGCCTCGACCACGCCCTGGTCCTCTCCCAGAAACCCGCCGCTCTGGTGCTGCCAGAGCCGCGCGTAGATGCCGTTCTTGCCGAGCAGTTCGGCGTGGGTGCCCTGTTCGATGATACGTCCGTCGTCCATGACCACGAGCCGGTCCATGGCCGCGATGGTCGACAGTCGATGGGCGATGGCGATCACCGTCTTGCCCTGCATCATTTCATCGAGGCTTTCCTGGATCGCCACCTCGACTTCCGAATCCAGCGCGCTGGTGGCCTCGTCAAGCAGCAGGATCGGCGCGTTCTTGAGCATCACCCGAGCAATCGCGACGCGCTGGCGCTGGCCGCCCGACAGCTTGATGCCGCGCTCGCCCACCAGGGTGTCGTAGCCGGTGTGGCCCTGGCGGTCGCTCAACTGGCTGATGAAACCATCGGCCTGGGCATTGGCCGCGGCGCTGCGGATCTGCGCGTCGGTGGCATCGGGGCGGCCATAGGCGATGTTGTCGCGAATGGAGCGGTGCAGCAGCGAGGTATCCTGAGTGACCATGCCGATAGCGCTGCGCAGGCTGTCCTGAGTCACCTGGGCGATGTCCTGCCCGTCGATGCGGATGGTTCCGCTGTCGACATCATAGAAACGCAGCAGCAGGTTGATGAGCGTGGACTTGCCCGCGCCAGAGCGGCCGACCAGGCCGATCTTCTCACCGGCGCGGATGCTCAGGCTCATGCCCTCGAGCACCTGGCGCTCGCCGTTGTAGTTGAAGCTCACGTTGTCGAAGCTGACCGCCCCGCCGCGGGTCACCAGCGTGCTTGCGTGCGGCGCATCCTGCACCTTGGCGCCCCGGGTCAAGGTCTCCATGCCGTCCTGCACCGTGCCGATGTTCTCGAACAGCGAGGTCATCTGCCACATGATCCAGTGCGACATGCCATTGATCCGCAGCGCCATGGCGGTGATCGCAGCCACGGCACCGGTGCCGATATCCCCCAGGTGCCAGAGCCACAGGGCATAGCCACCCGCGGCCATGAGCAAGGCGACGACCAGGGCCTGATTGACGATCTCGAACTGACTGACCAGACGCATCTGGCGAAAACCGGTTTGCTTGAAATCCTCCATCGCCGCCCGGGCGAAGTGCGCTTCGCGATTGGAGTGGGAGAACAGCTTCACGGTGGTGATGTTGGTGTAGGCGTCCGAGATACGCCCGGTCATCGACGACCGCGCATTCGCCTGCTCCTGCCCGACCTTGCCCAGACGCGGCACGAAGTAACGCATGGCCAGCGCGAACAGGACGATCCAGGCAACGAACGGCAGCATCAACTTGAGCGCGAAGCCACCGGCCAGGGCGATGATCGCCACGAAATACACGCCGATGCCGGGGATGATTTCGATCAGGGTGAACAGGATGTCGCGCACGGCCAGCGCGGTCTGCATCACCTTGGTAGTGACCCGGCCGGAGAATTCATCGGAAAAGAACGACAGGCTCTGGCGCAGCATCAAGCGATGGAAGTCCCAGCGCAGCCGCAACGGCAGGTTGATCGCCAATATCTGGTGCTGCACCATGGTGCGCAAGGCCACCAGCCCGACGCTGGCCACCATGACGATGCCCATGCCCCACAACACATGGCTTTCCCGCCCCGCCGCATCGCCACCGGCCTGCCAGGTCGAGAGCAGGTCCACGACCTGACCGAGGAAGGAAAACAGCCAGGCTTCATAGATGGACACTGCGGCGCTGAGCAGCGCAAGGGCCAGGATATAGCCCCGGGCGCCCCGCGAGCAGGCCCACAGGAACCGCGCCAGGCCATTGGGTGGCGGTGGCACCTCGTCGGGCGGAAAGGGGTCGAGCCGTCGTTCAAATGCGCCAAGCATGGAGGTCTCCGTCACGATCAAATGAGCGCAATTCTGCCATTTAACCGGCGCTCTGAGGGATTTATGGGGGACAAAGCCATCAACCCAGCAAGGCGTTGCGCTGTTGCGGACGCTGACTGATGGCGACTGAAGTCAGACCATCAGCAAAGAAAAATGCCCGCTTGTGCCGACGAACTGCGCCAGACTGCCTACAATACGCGCCTGATTATTCCGCATCCTGAACACGGTTGCCCCGGACAAGGAACTCGCCAGCATGGCCTCTCCAGACAAACAGCAAAAACGCGCCCAGCGGGCCAAAGCCAAGGCCAAGCAGAACCGCGCCGGCAAGCCCAAGACCAATGTCGTACACCCGGTGCTGGCCAACCCGCTGATCAACGAACCCTTCGATGACGTTGAAATCGACCTCTCCACCTTCGACTTCAAGGACATCGAAGAGCACGGTTTTGACCCGGCGCATTTCGACGACCTGTTCCAGGCGATGAAAGTCGGCGAAGGCATCAGCCTGTTGGCCATGTGTCTGGTGTTCCTGCAGTACCCGGTGCTGGAACTGGTGGTTGCCGAAGAAGCGCAAGACCCGGCGACCGACTTCATGATGGGGCTGCTGATCGTCTATCGCGAGATCTTCCACGATGACGAAGAAGACGCCGCGGTGGCCTGGATCAGCAGCGACGTCTTCCAGCAGGCCTTCAACGAAGCCTCGATGATCCTGCAAAAAAAGAACGCCCGCGACCTCCGCGCTTGAAGAGGTGCCTGGCGCCCGAGGGCTCCATAGCCGCATGACCCTAATTCGCTGCCGAGGGTTCTTTGTCGGGCGCTTTTACCCCATGATTGGCCGCTTGCCCACACCTGCCCGAGCCCATCGATGACCTCCGACGTCCCCGCTTTGATGCCCTTCAGCCGCTATCAGAAGTTCGTTGTCGGCCTGCTAGCCACCCTGCAATTCGCGGTCATCATCGACTTCATGCTCATGGCGCCACTGGGCGCGATGATCATGCCGGCGCTGAGCATGTCGGCCAGTCAGTTCAGCCTGGTGGTCAGCACCTATGCGTTCGCCGCTGCGTTCAGCGGCTTGATCACCGCAGGCTTTGCCGACCGCTTCGATCGCAAGAAACTGCTGTTGTTCTTCTACGGCGGATTCGTCGTCGGCACCCTCTGGTGCGGCCTGGCCAACAGTTTCGAGACCTTGCTGCTGGCACGGGTGGTCACCGGCATCTTCGCCGGCGTGATCGGCTCGATCGTACTGGCCATCGCCGCCGATCTGTTCGCCCCGCAATCGCGCGGCCGGGTCATGGGGGTGATCCAGACCGCCTTCG
The DNA here is from genome assembly GCF_058986725.1 of Pseudomonas sp. GW821-FHT01A09. Taxonomy (NCBI): domain Bacteria; kingdom Pseudomonadati; phylum Pseudomonadota; class Gammaproteobacteria; order Pseudomonadales; family Pseudomonadaceae; genus Pseudomonas; species Pseudomonas sp. GW821-FHT01A09. Next base: position 190,017 of record NZ_JBYSWB010000003.1, on the reverse strand, counting down.
CCGCCAGCCAGGTGCTCGGCTTGCCGGTGGGTCTGTACCTGGCCAATCACTGGGGCTGGCATGCGCCGTTCCTGCTGCTGGCGGCCATGGGCGCAGCCGGGGGCGTGGTGATTGTGCTGGTGATGCGCCCCGTGGCCGATCACCTTAAAGCGCCGCAGGAACACAGCGCCTTTCGGCATCTGTTCAACACCCTGGCAACCCCGCAGCACTGGGCTGCGTTCGCCGCCACCGCGCTGCTGACCACCGGCGGCTATATGCTGATGCCCTTCAGCAGTGCCTACACGGTCAACAACCTGGGCATCGACATCGCCAGCCTGCCGACCGTGTACCTGCTGACCGGGCTGTGCACCATCGTCACCGGCCCGCTGATCGGCCGCGCCAGCGATGCCTTCGGCAAGTTGCCGGTGTTCTATATCGGCAGCACCTTGACCATCGTCATGGTCACGATCTACACCCACCTGTCCAACGTGCCGTTGCTCTGGGTCATTGTGGTCAACGCCGTGCTGTTCGTGGGGATCTTCTCTCGGCTGATTCCCTTTCAGGCGATGGTCGCCGGCGTCCCGCAACCTTCCCACCGCGGCGCGTTCAACGCCGTGAGTGCGGCCATCCAGCAGCTGTCGGGCGGGTTCGCCTCGCTGTTGGCCGGGCACATTGTGATGATCGGCGCAGACGGCAAGCTGCAGCACTTCGACGTGGTGGGTTATTGCCTGGTCGCTACCACGGTGGTTGCCGCGTTTCTGGTGCGGCGGGTGCAGCGCGGGTTGGCGGCGCGCGGCTGAAGTGGGGCAACAACGAGCAAGGCAAAATCTGATCTGGTATGAACGTATCGTTGCGGCTATTGATCTCAACCTCTCTGGCACAACACTTTCAGCGCCGTTTCGCGACGCGGGCGGGTAGAACCACCATGGTCACAGGAGTCACCTGATGTTTCACGCTATGTTCAGCACGCCATGTCTGTATGTGATCGTTCGCTTCATCTGGCCCATGCCCTGGCCGCTGCCCGCCAGGTTGGCCGCTGCGCTGGTGCTGCTGCTCGCCTCGCAATATCACCTGTATGCGCGGTTCTCGTCGGGCAGCGTGTTCTCGCCGGAGTTTCCCCGCGCGGTGCTGATGTTCTTCAACTGGGCATTTGGCGCGATCTTGTTGATCGCGGTGCTGCAACTGGTCATCGACCTGGCCACCCTGGTGACGATGCTGGCGCGCCAGCAATGGCTGACCATCCCCGCCCCTCTGCGATATGCCGTGGGGACCGCAGCGCTGGTGCTGGCGGCAATCGGCGTGCAGCAAGCGACGCGCGTGCCGCCGGTGAAGGATATCGAGGTGGCCATCAAGAACCTGCCAGCGCAATTCGACGGCTATACGCTGCTGCAACTGACCGACATGCACATCACCCGGCTGTTCAACGAGCCATGGGCGCGCGCGGTGGTGGACCGCTCGAATGCGCTGGGAGTGAACCTGATCGTGATCACCGGCGACTTGATCGACGGCCCGCTCAGCGCGCGCATCAAGGATGTGGAGCCGTTGCGCGACCTGCATGCGCCCGATGGCGTGTACGTGATTCCGGGCAACCACGAGTACTTCTTCGACAACGAAGAGTGGATGCAGTATTTCGTCTCGCTGGGGATGAAGCGCCTGGCCAACAGCCACGCGCTGATCGAGCGTGACGGCGCGCACCTGACGCTGGCTGGGGTCACCGACCTGAGCGCGCCGCGTGTCGGCCTGCCCGGGCCCGACTTGAAGCAGGCGCTGGCCGGGGCGCCCGTCGATGCGCCGATCATCCTGCTCGACCACCAGCCGCGCAATGCGCGGCAGGCCGCCCGGCAAGGGGTCGCGTTGCAGCTGTCCGGCCATACCCATGGCGGCATGATCCGCCCGCTCGACCTGATCATCGCCCGCGCCAACGAGGGTTTCGTGTCCGGTTTCTACGACGTCGACGGCATGCGGCTCTACGTCAACAACGGCACGGCCCTGTGGCCTGGTTTCGCCATACGCCTGGGCGTGCCTTCGGAACTGACCCGCATCACCCTCAGGCGCGCTGTCGAGCCGGGCTGAAACCGCGGCCGGGCGACTCAGTCGTCGAGTCCGGCCGGCGGCGCCTCATCGGCCGGTGCCGCCTTGCCCGGCTTGGTGCCCTTGGCGGCTTTGCCCGCGGGCTTGGCAGGGGCCTGCGCCGGCACCGGCGCCGCAGCCTCCTTCTCGGCCATGGGCATGGCATCGATGGTGGCAAAGATCTTCTTCAGATCGACATCGCCCTTGTCGACGATCTTCTTCTCGCCATCCAGGCCCACCAGGATGAACCTCATGGCGTCGCTCACGCCGGGATTGAGCTCACGGATCATGCCCATGGTGGTCTGGGTTTCGAGGTTCTTGCCATCGCGCTGGCCCAGGGTGCCGATGACGGTGTAGAGCACCATCTTGCGGTCTTGAAAGCCTTTATGAAGGGCCGGGTCGGCCAGATCCCTCTGCAGCGCCTGCAGGGAGGGATCCGAGGAACTGCGCGCGATCACGATCAAAGGACGATATTGGCCTCTGTCCTTGGCCAGTACCGAATCCGAGTCGGCCGCCATGACGGGCGTGAATACCAGGGTGAGCAGTGCAGCGATGAGGGGCAGAAGCCGGCAGAGCATGAGCGTTTCCTTTCAGGTTCGTGCCTATAGCATTGTTCATATTGACGAAAAATCCACTCTCGGTGGCAATGGCCGGCGCTTTCGTCCGTTTCGGAAAAAAAATATGCCCGGCGCCGATTGCCGCAAGAGCCTGAAAAACCCGCTGCGCACGCACCAAGTCAACGCATCTCTACCGATTTTTGCCGTCTGCGGGCGCCCCTCAACAGTGCTCGCGCACCATGCAAGTGCTGTGATTATTGGACACACCTGCACTCTCTTTTTATCACTTGTTGCCCCCTTCGATGCTGCCCACCATGGCCCGTATTCCAGCCATTTATTCGCCAGGGCAGCCGCCATGAAGGTCACCAGATTCCTGCATAACCCCCTGTTTGTATTCGTGCTTCTGTACCTGGGCTACATGATTTCCTACGTCGACCGCGCGGCCATTTCCCTGGCTCTGGCGCATATCGGCAAGGACTTCAACGTCGGCCCGGCGCAACTGGGCGTGGTGCTCAGCGCCTTCTACCTAGGCTATGCCGCGATGCAGATTCCCGGTGGCTGGCTGGCCGACAAGTTCGGCAGCAAGCGCGTGGTGGTGGTCTCGATCGGCCTCTGGTCGCTGTTCACCGTGCTCACCGGGCTGGCCTGGTCGCTGAGCGCGCTACTGGTGATCCGCTTCCTGTTCGGCCTGGGCGAAGGCGGCTATCCGTCGTCGGCGATGAAGGGCGTGGCGGAAATCTACCCTCGCGAACAACGGCCGAAAATGGCCGGGCTGATGATCTCGTCCAACTACACCGGCAGCTTCGTCGCACCGCTGATCATCGCCCCACTGATTCTATGGCTCGGCTGGCGCGACGTGTTCCTCGCCATTGGCCTGGCGGGCATCGTCTTCGCGGTGTTCTATGCCCTCACCGTGCGCCGCAGTGTCGCCGTGCTCGATGAAGCCACCTTGCCCAAGGCCGCCAGCAAGGTCAGCGTCAAGGCGCTGCTGCGCATGCCGCTGATCTGGAAGATCGTGGTGGTGTGGTTCTGCCTGAGCCTGCTCAACAAAGGCCTGGACGCCTGGATGCCGATGTACCTGCTGACCGTGCGCGGCCTGGACCTCAAGACCGTCGGCATGCTGGTGCTGCTGCCGTTCATTTCGGCCAGTATCGCCACCGCCATGGGTGGCTGGCTGATGACGCGCTTCTTCGACGGCAAGGAAAAGTTCCTGATGATGGGCAGCTGCGTGCTCACCGGGGTGTTCGTGTACGGCATGTACCAGGCGCACACCACGACCCAGGTGATGGTGTTCCAGACCGTGGCCTACTTCTTCAAATCGTTCGTGTTCGCCACCGCGTTCGCCCTGCCCACCAAGATCCTCTCGCAACGGTTGGTGGGCACCGGCATCGGCATGGTCAACTTCGGCGGGCAACTGGCAGGCTTCGTGTCGCCCATGGTCATCGGCTTTCTGGTGCAATACACCGGCAGCTACAACTCGGCCTTTCTGTTCCTGCTCGGTGCCGTGGTGGTAGCAGCGCTGGTGAGTACCAGCATCAGCGCGCAGAAGATCCGCGAAGTGCAGCTGGCCAACGCTCACGAGGCCTGAACCATGGCCTTGCCGCTGCAAGCCGCGTTTTGTGAGGAGCCTGGGCTAAAATGTCGCCTCCCCACCCCAGAGAATCAGTTCCCCATGAGCGCCCGTATCCTCAGCGAGACTGCCGTCCGCTACTTTCTGCAGGTGGTCAACAGCGGTTCCATCAGCGAAGCGGCCCTGCGCCTGCACGTCGTGCCGTCGGCCATCAGTCGGCAAATCAGCCGCCTGGAAAGTGAACTGGATGCGCCGTTGTTCGAGCGCCAGTCGCGGGGCGTCAGCCTGACCAGTGCCGGCGAGCTGCTGGCCGGCTATGCACGCCGTACCCTGCTGGACGCCGAGTTGGTGAGCAACGAGATCAAGGCGCTGCGCCAGCAATCGGAATCGCTGATCAAGATTGCCTGCACCGAAGGCTTCGCGCCGCACTTCCTGCCCGACGCCATCGCCCAGTTTCGCCTGGCGGGGCAACAGAGCAGCTATCAGATTCAGGTGGCCTCGGCCCAGGAAGTGACGCGCCTGGTACGCGAAGGCCAAGTGGACATCGGCCTGTGCTTCAGCCTTGGCGCCGCCAAGGGCATTCACGTTGCCTACAGCCAGCCGGCGCCGGTACTGGCACTGGTCGCGCCCAGCCATCCGCTGGCGGCGCAAACGGATGTGTCGCTCAAGGACATCGTCAGCTATCCCTTGGCGCTGCCTGGCCCCAACACCACCCTGCGCCAACTGCTGGACATCTATTGCAGCCGCGAAGGCCTGATCTACAAAAGCATCATGGACACCGACAGCCTGGAAACCCTGGTGCAGTTCGCCATGTCGGGCAGCGCGGTGACCTTCACCGGCGAATTGTTCGTGCGCCACCGCCTCAAGCGTCAGCAACTCAAGGCCCTGGACGTGCCGGAGATCGCCGACGGCGCGCGTTCCATCGAGATTCAGACCTTGGCGCGGCGGCAACTTTCGGTGCCCATGGAAAGCTTTATCGAGCACCTCAAGCATGTGCTCCAGTGCGCCGCGTGAGCCTTCTGCAAACAGCATGGCAGCCTTCGAATTAAGTTGGTTGTGGCGGCCGGGCGGTGTTTTTACTCTCTTGTTTTATTTGCGCAGGATCGACCCCATGCACACCCTGAACGAATTGGCCGACAAAGGCGCGGTGGAACTCAAGGCCCTGATCGACTCGCGCCAGGTGTCGCCGGTCGAAGTGCTGGAGGCCTGCATCGCCCGTATCGAAGCCTACAACCCGAAGATCAATGCCTTCTGCGCCACCGCCTTCGACCGCGCCCGCGACGAAGCCCGCGCCACTGAACGGGCAATCGCCCGCGGCGAACCGCGCGGGCTGCTCAGCGGCCTGCCGATCGGCATCAAGGACCTGGAAGAAACCCAAGGCCTGCTGACCACCTACGGCTCGCCGCTGTTCCGCGCCAACCTGCCCGCCCAGGACAACCAGTTGGTACGCCGCCTGCGCGCCGCCGGCGCGATCGTGGTCGGCAAGACCAACGTGCCGGAAATGGGTGCCGGCGCCAACACCCGCAACCCGGTGTGGGGCGCCACCGGCAACCCGTTCAACCCGCGCCTGAACGCCGGCGGCTCGTCCGGTGGCGCCGCCGCCGCGCTGGCCGCCAACATGGTGCCGCTGTGCAGCGGCTCCGACACCGGTGGCTCGCTGCGCATCCCTGCAGCCAAATGCGGCATCGTCGGCCTGCGCACCTCACCGGGCCTGGTGCCGAGCGAGCGCAAGCTGCTGGGCTGGACTCCGATCTCGGTGGTCGGCCCCATGGGCCGCGACGTCGCCGACACCTGGCTGCAACTGGCTGCCACCGCCGGCCTCGCACCGAACGATCCGCTGAGCTATGACTTCAGCATGCCCGCTGCCATGCAAGGCAGCGTCGACCTGTCACGCCTGCGCGTGGGCTACACCGAAGACTTCGGCGTGTGCGACGTCGACGACGATATCCGCCGTGTGTTCCGCGCTAAGATCGCCAGCCTCAAGGGCCTGTTCGCCAGTTGCGAAGAGGTCGAAGTGGACATGCAGCACGCCCACCGCTGCTTCGACGTGGTCCGCGCCGAAGCCTTCGTCGGCAGCCTGCAGGCCGCCTATGAGCAAGACCCGGACTCCCTCGGCCCCAACCCCCGCGCCAACTACGAGATGGGCGCGCGCATGTCACTCAAGGACTGCGTGTGGGCCAACGCCGAGCAGACCCGCATCTTCCGCCGCTTCCAGCAGTTGTTCAGCCGGTACGATCTGATTCTCTCGCCCACCACGCCGGTGTCGGCCTTCCCCTGGGAGCAGCCGTACCTCGAGAGCGTGAACGGCGTGGCGCTGGAGAACTACTACCGCTGGCTGGCGCTGACCTACGTGGTCACCCTGGCCACCAACCCGGCGCTATCGATGCCCATGGGCGTCGATCACCTCGACATGCCATTCGGCATGCAGGTGATCGGCAGATTCCGCGGCGACCTGGAGTTGCTGATGGCGGCGCGGGCGCTCGAAGCCCATTGCCAAACCACCGAGGACTTGCGTCGCCCGCGCCCGGACATGGCCGCCCTGGCCCGCAGCGAAGTGGACCTGTGGACGCCCGTGACCCATCCGCCGCTGGCCCCGGACCAGTACGCCACCGCCACCGATGGCCGCCCGGCCGTTTGACCCCGTTGAGCCAGCGGCGCCTCCGTGCGCCGCCGTTGGAGACCCTGCTGTGATCACATCCGTATATGGCAAAAGCCTCGCCGACTGGACCACCGAATTCCCCCTGTTCAAGCCACTGCTGGCCGGTGAAGAAGTCAGTTGGTTCAACCCGCAGATCGCCCCCCTCGCCGACGCGCTCAGCGATATCGCCTTGACCGCCGCCGACGTGCGCCAGGCCAGCGAGCGCCTGCAGCGCTTTGCGCCATTCCTGGCCCAGGCCTTCCCGGAAGTTGCCGCCAGCCAGGGCATCATCGAATCGGAGCTGGTCGGCGTGCCGGCTTTCGCCCGCGCTCTTTGTCAACGCTACGCCGTCGAAGGGCCGGTGCGCCTGCTGCTCAAGAAAGACAGCCACCTGCCTATCTCCGGCTCGGTGAAAGCCCGCGGCGGCATCTATGAGGTGCTGTTCCACGCCGAGCAACTCGCCATTCGCCACGGCCTGCTAAGCGAACAAGACGACTACCGACGCCTGGCCGAAGCGCCCTGCCAGGCGCTTTTTCGCGCTCACAAGATCGCGGTCGGCAGCACCGGCAACCTTGGCATGTCGATCGGCATCGCCGGCGCACGCCTGGGCTTTGCCACCACGGTGCACATGTCGGCCGACGCCCGGCAGTGGAAGAAGGACAAACTGCGCGCCCACGGCGTGACCGTGGTCGAGTACGCCGGCGACTACGGCCAGGCCGTCGAGCAAGGCCGAGAGCAGGCGCAGGCCGACCCGTCCTGCCACTTCATCGACGACGAGAATTCGCAGACGCTGTTCCTTGGCTACGCGGTGGCCGGCGAGCGCCTGAAGGCGCAGTTTGCCGAGCAGCAGATTCGGGTCGACGCTCAGCACCCCTTGTTCGTCTACCTGCCCTGCGGTGTGGGCGGCGGCCCTGGCGGCATCGCCTTCGGCCTGAAATTGGCCTTCGGCGACCATGTGCACTGCATCTTCGCCGAGCCCACCGAGTCACCGTGCATGCTGATGGGAGTGTACACCGGCCTGCACGACGACCTGGCGGTGCAGGATTTCGGCATTTCCAACTACACTGCCGCCGATGGCCTGGCGGTGGGCCGACCTTCGGGGTTCGTCGGTCGCTCGATGCAGCGCATGCTCGATGGCTTCTACACGGTCACCGATGCCGAACTGTTCAGCCTGCTGCAACTGCTCGACCGCACCGAAGGCCTGCGCCTGGAGCCCTCGTCCCTGGCCGGAGCGCCGGGCTTCGCGCGGGTGCTCCAGGAGCGCCAAGGGTACGGGCTGCGGTTGGGCTTGCCGGCCGGCATCCCCACGGGCGCGACCCATTTGATCTGGGCGACGGGAGGCGGGATGGTGCCTGAGGCCGAGATGGCGGTGTATTTGAATAAACGCTAATAGCAACAGTGCCAGGGCTGACGGTTGAAACAGCTGGGCAGCGCTCCAGCGCAGCAGCATCAACCCTCAACCCGCAACGCTCCTAGCAGCGCCTCCAGCGATTCCACCGACCGCGCAAAAACATGCTGGCTGCGCAACGTATCCGACTATGCGCGAATCAACAGCTATGCTTCAGCACCAGCGTTCGGCTCAAGCGAACGCTGGGTTATCGAAAAGCTGATTCTCAGCACGCGATGGATTGACCCATCTTAGGCTGATGCCGATCGCGGTCCGGTTGGAGACAGAGGCCCATAGAGACCTCTCATACAACAATAAAAAAGGAGCATTTCATGCTGAAGTTGACCAAGGCGCTGTTCTGCGCCGCCGCAGTGTCCATGGCGGGCCTCGCTCAGGCAGCCGACCCCATCGTCATCAAGTTCGCCCATGTGGTCGCCGATAACACCCCCAAAGGCCAAGGCGCGCTGATGTTCCAGAAGCTGGTGGCCGCCGACCCGCAGCTCAAGGACAAGGTCAGGATCGAGGTGTACCCCAACTCCTCGCTGTTCGGCGATGGCAAGGAAATGGAGGCCTTGCTGCTGGGCGATGTACAGATCCTCGCGCCGTCACTGGCCAAGTTCGAGCAATACACCAAGCAACTGCAGATTTACGATCTGCCCTTCCTCTTCGATGACCTGGCCGCGGTCGACCGCTTTCAACAAGGCCCGCAGGGCAAGGCGCTGCTGACCTCGATGGACGACAAGGGCATCCACGGCCTGGCCTATTGGCACAACGGCCTCAAGCAGCTGTCGGCCAACAAGAAAGTCATCCTGCCCAAGGACGCCCGTGGCCTGAAATTCCGCGTCCAGGCCTCCAGCGTGCTCGAAGCGCAATTCATCGCCATCCACGCCAATCCGCGCAAGATGAGTTTCGCCGAGGTCTATCAAGGCCTGCAGACCGGCACCGTGAATGGCACCGAGAACACCTGGTCCAATTACGAGAGCCAGAAGGTCAACGAAGTACAGCCCTATTTCACCGAAACCAACCATGGCTTGATCGATTACATGGTCATCACCAATGCCAAGTTCTGGAACGGTCTGCCGGACGATGTCCGCACCGAACTGCAAAAGATCATGGATCAGGTGACCGTCGAGGTGAACAAGCAGGCTGAAGCCCTGAACAACACCGCCAGGCAAAAGATCATCGACGCCAAGACCAGCGAAATCGACCCGCTCACCGCCGAGCAACGCCAGCAATGGCGTGAGGCGATGCGCCCGGTGTGGGACAAGTTCTCCGATGAAATTGGCGCCGATCTGATCAAGGCTGCGGATGACTCGAACAAGGCGCCGTAAGGTCGGGCCTCTTCGCGGGCAAGCCTCGCTCCCACAGGTGTACGCCTCTGGAACTGTTTGCACTGTGGGAGCGAGGCTTGCCCGCGAAAGCCCTGATCCCACAGGTGTACGCCTCTGGAACTGCCTGCACTGTGGGAGCGAGGCTTGCCCGCGAAAGCCCTGATCCCACAGGTGTACGGCTCTGGAACTGCCTGCACTGTGGGAGCGAGGCTTGCCCGCGAAAGGGCCCTAAAGTCGTGCCTTCTCAGCCCCTGTTTGCGCGCCCTCAGCGGCGCCGCGCATGCCCTGTTCGGAGAATACCGATGCAATCACTCAGACACTTCTGGGAGCGCTTCGAGGAAGGCATGATCGCCTTCCTGCTGGCCGCCATGACCCTGGTGACCTTCACCTACGTGGCGCTCAACAACCTCTACACACTGTTCTACACCCTCAGCGACAAACTGCCGTTCGCCAGCGACCTGCTCGCCGGCGTCGGCGATCACCTGATGACCTACGCCCAACAGATGACCTGGAGCGTGGCCCTGACCAAGGCGTTGTTCGGCTGGCTGATCTTCTTCGGCATCAGCTACGGCGTGCGCACCGCCGGCCATCTTGGCGTCGACGTATTGGTGAAAAAAACCAGCAAGCCGGTGCAGCGGCTGCTGTCGATGCTCGCCTGCGCCTGCTGCATGGCCTACGCAGGATTGTTCCTGGCGGCAAGCTACAAATGGGTTTCGGCGCTACTGGTGGCCGGGGTCGGTGCTGAAGACCTGGACCGCTACGGCGTCAAGGTCGGCTACATCGCCGCTATCGTGCCGTTCGGCTTTGCCCTGATCATCGCCCGCTACCTGGAAATCTTCTATCGCCTCTACACCCATCGCCAGACCGGCCTGGGCCTGGCGGACGAAGCCGCCGAAGCGACCAAGCTGGCCAATCCGAGCGAGGAGCAACACTGATGACGGTGATCTGCCTGTTCCTGCTGCTCTTCGTGTTCATGTTCCTGGGGGTGCCGATTGCCATCTCGCTGGGCCTGTCGGGCGCGGTGTCGATCCTGCTGTTCAGCCACGACTCCCTGAGCTCGCTGGCGATCAAGCTGTTCGAGACGTCCGACAGCTACACCTTCCTGGCCATCCCCTTCTTCCTGCTGTCCGGCGCGTTCATGACCACCGGTGGCGTGGCCAAGCGTCTGATCGACTTCGCCAACGCCTGCGTCGGCCATATCCGCGGCGGCCTGGCCATCGCGGCGGTGCTGGCGTGCATGCTGTTCGCGGCGTTGTCCGGCTCTTCACCGGCTACCGTGGCGGCGGTCGGTTCGATCGCGGTCGCCGGCATGGTGCGCTCCGGCTACCCCAAGGAATTCGGCGCGGGCATCATCTGCAACGCCGGCACCCTGGGCATCCTGATTCCGCCGTCGATCGTGATGGTGGTGTATTCGGCCGCCACTGAAACTTCGGTGGGCAAGCTGTTCATGGCCGGGGTGGTACCGGGCATCCTGCTGGGCGTGGTGCTGATGGTGGTGATCTACATCGTCGCCCGCATCAAGAAGCTGCCGGCCCAACCGCGGGTGAGCCTGCGCGAATGGCTGGCCACGGCGCGCCGGGCATTCTGGGGCCTGCTGTTGCTGGTGATCATCCTCGGCGGCATCTACAGCGGCATGTTCACGCCCACCGAAGCCGCGGCGGTGGCAGCGGTGTACTCGGCCTTTATCGCGCTGTTCGTGTACAAGGACATGAGCTTCAGGGACTGCCCCAAGGTGCTGCTCGAGTCTGGCCGGCTGACCATCATGCTGCTGTTCATCATCGCCAATGCGATGCTGTTCGCTCACGTGCTGACCACCGAACAGATTCCCCAGCAGATCACCAACTGGGTGGTGTCCGAGGGGCTGACGCCAATCGGCTTCCTGATCATGGTCAACATCGTCTTGCTGGTGGCCGGCAGTTTCATGGAGCCGTCGGCGATCATCCTGATTCTGGCGCCGATCTTCTTCCCGATCGCCACGAAACTGGGCATCGATCCGATCCACCTGGGCATCGTCATGGTGGTGAACATGGAGATCGGCCTGGTGCATCCGCCGGTGGGCCTGAACCTGTTCGTGACCTCGGCGGTGACCGGGCTGACGCTGGGGCAGACCATCCGCGCGGCGCTGCCGTGGCTGTCGATCCTGCTGATGTTCCTGATCCTGATCACCTACGTGCCGATCATCTCGCTGGCGCTGCCCAAGTGGCTGGGCATGCCTTGACCCTGAAGGACAGCGGCCGGCGAAGTGCCGCTGTCCTGCCCGCCCCTGCCACTGTGGAATGGATCATGTCGCTGCCCGCGTGGACGCCGACGCGAAGACTGCGGATTTCATGTGCCTGGCAACGTCTGTACCTATACTCAGATTGCCGTTGGAATCCCTTCCAGTCCTCGACACCGCTCAGCCCACCAGGCAGGCCACGTGAAACAGTCGATACCCACCCTAGCGCTGTTCTGCCTGTTGCTCGGCATCTCTGGCCCGCCGGTCAGGGCCGACGACTATCAAGTCGTGACCGAAGCCTGGGCGCCATACAACTATGAGGAGAACAACCAGCTCACCGGCATGACCACCGAGATCGTCCGAGCCATCATGGCGTTGACCGGCGATCACTTCGAGATGATCCTGCTGCCCAGCATGCGCAGCACCTATACCTTGAACAACCGGCCGAAGACGATCATGTATTCGCTATTTCGCACCCCGGAACGCGAGCACCTGTACAAGTGGGTCGGGCCGATCGTCGAAGAGTCCATCTACCCCTATCAGCTGGCGAATGCGCCGCAGCCGATCGATAACCTGGAACAACTGCGGCGCGCGCCACAGATCACCACCCGCCAGGCCGGCCTGATTCCCGAAACCCTTACGGCACAGGGCTTCACCAACCTCGACAGAAGCGCCAGCGGCAACCAGCAGCTGTACCGCATGCTGATGGCCAAGCGTACCGATCTGATCGTCGGCGACACCGCTGCCGGGGTCGCTTACCACAGCCGCCAATTGAACATCGCACCGGGCACCTTGCGTCAGGTGCCGGTCGAGCTGTTCCACTCCGCGCTGTACATCGCCTTCAGCCTGGACTGCGACGACAAGGTGGTCGCCGCCTGGTCTCGCGCGCTGGATCGATTGCGTCATACGGGAGCGCTGGAGCGGATCATGCAAAAGTATGCTCCGCCCGTGGCCACACAGTGACCCCGCAGCTTTGTGCCGGATGCCCCCCTGCGCAGTCGAATTGCCATATCCCTATATATGGGACAGCAAATCATATATTGAGCTAACCCCCAATCTCGTCTATGGTAGGGCTCATATACCCGTCGCTTGCTCTCATAACAACAATAGAGAGGCCACATGCACCAGCCATCCCTGGATTCGGGCCTGCACGCCAGTACCATGAAGCGCCTCAACCTCAAGTTGATCCCCTTCCTGATGCTGCTGTACATGGTCGCCTACATCGACAAATCGAACATTTCCGTCGCCGCCTTGCAGATGAACGCGGAGCTGGGCCTGACCGCGCAGATGTACGGCTTGGGTGTCGGTCTGTTCTTCCTCACCTATATCCTCCTGGAAGTGCCCAGCAGCGTGATCCTGACCAAGGTCGGTGCGCGCCGTTGGATTGCACGCATCATGATCACCTGGGGCATCGTCGCCGCGGGCATGAGCCTGGTGCAGAGCGCCAACCAGCTGTATGGCATGCGCTTGCTGCTGGGCGCCGCCGAGGCGGGGTTCACGCCGGGGATCATCTACTACCTGTCTCAGTGGTATCCGCGCAGCGATCGAGCCAAGGCCATGTCGTTCTTCTACATCGGTGCGGCGCTGGCCTCGGTGATCGGCCTGCCGCTGTCGGGCGCATTTCTGCATCTGGATGGTTACTTCGGGGTCAGCGGCTGGCGCTGGCTGTTTCTGATGGAAGGCCTGCCGGCGGTGGTGCTGGGGATCGTGGTACTGCGCTATCTGCCAGATACCCCGCAAAGCACCCACTGGCTGCAGCCCGAGCAAAAGGACTGGCTGAGCCGCACCATTGCCAGCGAGCAGGCCAAGACGCCGATCTCCCACCATGCCGCCTGGCAGACGGCCTTTCGCAGCCGCCAGGTGTGGTTGCTGAGTCTGTTCTGGTTGCTGCAGGCGTTCGGCACCATCGGCATCACGCTGTTCCTGCCCTTGATCGTCAAGTCGGTGTCAGGGCAGGAATCCTTCACCGTCAGCGTGCTGTCGGCAGTGCCCTTTCTGTTCGCTTGCGTGTTCATGTACCTCAACGGCACCCACTCGGACCGCAAGCGTGAGCGTGGTTGGCACCTGTGCCTGCCGCTGGTGCTGGCCGGCGTGCTGCTGGCGTTGGCGGTGGCGACCAGCAACCCATGGCTGGCCTACGGGTTGCTGGTGGTCGCCGTCGGTTTGAACTGGGCGGCGACGCCGGTGTTCTGGGCGACCACCACCGAGTACCTTTCCGGCGCTGCGGCGGCGGCCTCGATTGCGCTGATCAACTCCATTGCCAATATCGCCGGCCTCGGCCTGCCGCCGGTCATGGGCCTGATCAAGGACGTCACCCAGAGTTACGACTACGCCCTGCTGCTGGTGTCCGCAGCGCTGCTGGCAGGCGGCGTGCTGGGGCTGTATCTGGGCCGTCCCCGCCGTGCGGCACCTCCTTTACCCGTCAACCCTTCGCGAGGTTTCGATGAAGCCAAGAGTCCTTAAGATCGCCAAACTGCCGCCCATGCTCGATGAAGCCCTGCACGGGACGTACGAAATCGTCGAGGCCCATCAGGATGGTACCGGCGTGAGCGCGGCGACCGCCGATATCCGCGCGCTGGTCGCCAATGGCGAATCCACCGTCACCCGGCAACTGCTGGAGCAATTGCCGGCACTGGAAATCATCGCCGTGCTGGGCGTGGGCTATGACGGTGTCGACGTCGTGGCGGCCCGAGAGCGTGGCATTCAGGTCACTCATACCCCTGATGTATTGACCGATGACGTGGCCGACTTCGCCATGGCGCTGCTGCTCGGCATCGCCCGCAACACGCGAGTGGCCGATCAGTTCACGCGCTCCGGCGCCTGGGCCGACGGGCCTTTCGCGTTCAGTCGCAAAGTCAGCGGCGCGCGCCTGGGCATCATCGGCCTCGGTCGCATTGGCAAGGCTATCGCCCGCCGGGCCCAGGCGTTCGACATGTCGATCGCCTACACCGGGCGTCATCCGCAAGCGGTCGAACACAGCTATTACGCCTCGGTGGTCGAGCTCGCCGCTGCGGTGGATTTTCTCGTGGTGGCGGTGGGCGGCGGCGCCGGCAGTTATCACCTGGTGGATGAGCAGGTGCTGCAGGCGCTGGGGCCGCAGGGCTATCTGATCAATGTCGGGCGCGGCAGCGTGGTCGATGAGCAAGCGCTGGCACAGGCGCTAGCCGAGGGTCGGCTGGCGGGGGCGGCACTGGATGTCTACGAGGACGAGCCGCGCCCGCACCCAGGTTTGCTCGGGCTGGAGAATGTATTACTGACCCCGCACATGGCCAGCGCCACCCTTGATACCCGCCGGGCGATGTCCGATCTGGTGATGGCTAACCTGCAAGCTTGGGACCGGCAAAGCCCGTTGCCTACGCCGGTACCGGAGTAGAGCTATGGATAAGGCGATGGATAAGGGCCGAAATTGTCTTCAGCCCCTACGCCTATAAAAGCACCATGCCCATTATGGCCTGCCTAAATCAAAGGCGCATGCGAGCTTGACTAGCCTCGATGTGTGCCATCCGGCCTTATAACTGTATATCTCCCCTCCCCTTGATAAGCCACCACGGTAAGTTTATTTTCGTCGCCGTCACGCCATACCAGTGTGCTCCCACCAGTCCCGTTTGGTGCGGTATCTCCGTCAGGGTCAGTGCTTGCTACCTGCGGTATCGAAGCCAGTTCGCCATTACCCTCGACCATTACATAATAACGCCCAGTAGGTGTATAAGAGGTTGTCATCGTAATCTGACTCGAATTATCCACTACAAAACTTGCAGCCGGTACCTCCTTCGAATTCATGTCCAACAGAAAAACTCGGCTGACATTCGTAAACTCCCTACCCTCAATGACAATTTTCTCGCCAGGCCGGTGATAAATAACACCTGGGTAAATCTTCGTAATGACTGCCATGATCGTTCTCCAGATTTCTGCCGAAGCATCGTTAGATTTAGTTACTGATGACAACTTGCGCCTTTCATCAGTACCCGATTCAAGAGCACTTTTGAATTGATCGATTAAACTACAACTCTCCAGTAACGCATTACCCCAAGAAAAAAATAGTACCTAAGCTGAAAGTGAGCAGATACTCCCAGATCTGATAGTTGACGGACACAATTTTGCGCGCTTGAGACCTGCAGAAGCCCCCCAACGCTGTTGACTCGAAGGCAGCAGCACCAGCAGCGCCCACTAACGATGCAACGCGCCTCAACATCGCACACCCAAATCGCAGCGTAGAAAATTGGTTCGCTTCACGGCGAACCAATCCGCGCAACGCTGCGAACCAGCCCTTGAACCAATATGGCATTGGCCCGCTCCCCTCTCGCTCTCCCGCCCAACCCGCTTTGACAACCCTCCGCCAGCCCGAACCAATTTCCATTGGCATCGCTATTGCAACCGCCTGACTATCGTCAGTCGCCGCACTGAACGGCGGCGACCGCCCTATTGAGCTTGTCACGAGAAACCATCATGGAAAGGTTCGAGACTGACGCGGCCCACGACAACGCTTCCAGGCTGGCCCTCGACGCGCTGCGGCAAACCGTGGCGCAACACGCCGCGTTCCCCCAGCGGGCGCTGCCTACCGAGCGGGAACTGGCGATATTGTTCGGCGTAAGCCGCCGGGCGATCCGGCGGGCGCTGGCGGTGCTCGAAGCCGAAGGCCTGATCTGGCGCCGCCAGGGCAAAGGCACCTTTGTCGGCCCGACCCCGCCCAGCGCCTCCCTGAGTTTCGCCAGGCTGTCGAGCCGAACCAATTTCAGTGAGGTCATGGAAGCCCGCCTGCATCTGGAACCGGCGCTGGCCTCCCTGGCGGCAGTGCGCGCCAGCGGCGAGCAGATGGCGATCCTGCGCCGCCTCACCGAACGCACCACCCGCCAACAGGGCGCCGAGGCAGTCGACGCCGAAGGCCTGGAGCTCTGGGACAGCGCCCTGCACCGCGGCATCGCCGAAGCGGCCGGCAATCGGCTGATGCTGGACATCTTCGAAATGCTCGACGCCATCCGCCTCGACCCGGCCTGGCGCGACTTGCGCCAGCGCGCCCGCAACAGCGATCGGCTGAGCACCTACAGCCACGACCACGACGACATCGTCGACGCCATCGAACGCCGCGACCCGGTCAAGGCGGCCACCGCCATGCGCGGTCACCTGCGCGCGTTGCAACAGGCGCTCGACAACGTCATTCATCAGGACCTCGAGGCGAGTCTATGAATCCGCAAGCCCCAGTGTTGAGCGTCGAGCACCTCACCGTGCGCTTCAAGGGCGCCCCGGCCAACGTGGTCGATGGCGTGTCCTTCGCGGTGCAGCCCGGCAAGACCCTGGCCATCGTCGGCGAGTCCGGCTGCGGCAAAAGCGTCACCTCCATGGCGCTGATGGGCCTGCTGCCGGACACCGCCACAGTCAACGCCAGCGCCTCCAGCCTGTTGGGCGAACCCTTGCTGGGCATGCCCGCGCAGCGCTTGTTGAACGTACGCGGCAATCGCCTGGCGATGATTTTCCAGGAGCCCATGACCTCGCTCAATCCGGTGTTCACCCTGGGCGACCAGATCGGCGAAAGCGTGATGCGCCATCAAGGCCTGTCCCGCCAAGAGGCCCGCCAGCGCGCCTTGCAGATGCTGGAAAAAGTTCGCGTGCCCGATGCCGCGCAACGCCTGGACGCCTATCCGCATCAGTTGTCGGGCGGCATGCGCCAGCGCGCGATGATCGCCATGGCGCTGGCCAACGATCCGGCGCTGATCATCGCCGACGAGCCCACCACCGCGCTGGACGTGACCATCCAGGCGCAGATCCTCGCACTGGTGGCCACGCTGCAGGCCGAAACCGGCACCTCGATGATCCTCATCACCCATGACCTGGGCGTGGTCGCCGAGGTGGCCGACGAGGTGATGGTGATGTACGCCGGCCAAGTGGTGGAAAGCGGTACGGTCAAGACACTGTTCGACGATCCGCAGCATCCTTACACCATCGGCCTGATGGGCTCGATGCCCTCGATCGGCCCGCGTGAAGGACGCCTGGCGACCATCAACGGCCGGGTGCCGACGCCTGCAGAGATGCCCAGCGGTTGCCGCTTCGCCGGGCGCTGTCCGTTCGTCATCGGTGCCTGCCGCGAGGCGCGTCCGCCGTTGCTCGAGGTGTCGGCCGGGCACTTCGCCGCGTGCATCCGGGTGCCACTGGAACAGCACGTGGGGGTCAGCGCATGAAGCCCGAACTCGACAACGCGCTAAGCCCCGATCCTGACCAGCCGATTCTCGAAAGCATCGCCGTCAGCAAGCATTTCAGCAGCGAAGCGGGCCTGTTCCAGCGCAAAAAGCCACCGGTGCAGGCGGTCAATGAGGTGTCGCTGGCCGTGCGCAAAGGCGAAACCCTGGCGCTGGTGGGGGAATCCGGATCCGGCAAGTCGACCCTGGGCCGAGTTCTGCTGAACCTGCTCAAGCCCACCGCCGGCGATGTCATCTACGAGGGCCGCAACCTGGCCAATCTGGCCCCGGACAAACTGCGCCAGGTGCGCCGCGACCTGCAGATCATCTTCCAGGACCCCTTCGCCTCGCTGAACCCGCGCATGAGCGTCGACGCCATCGTCGGTGAGCCGATCTGGCTGCACCGCGACGACAGCCGCAGCGCCAGGCAGGACAAGGTCGCTGAACTGTTGCGCACCGTGGGCCTGGCGCCGGAACACGGCAGCCGCTACCCCCATGAGTTTTCCGGCGGCCAGCGCCAACGTATCGGCATCGCCCGCGCCCTGGCTTCCGAACCGCGCTTGATACTGGGCGATGAACCGGTGTCGGCGCTGGATGTTTCGGTCCAGGCCCAAGTGGTCAACCTGCTCGAAGATCTCAAGCAGCAGTTCGGCCTGACCCTGGTCATCGTCGCCCACGGCCTGGCGGTGATACGCCACATGAGCGATCGCGTGGCGGTGATGTATCTGGGCGAGATCGTCGAGCTAGCGCCCGTCGATGCCCTCTTCGAAACGCCCCTGCACCCCTACACCCAGGCGCTGATGAGCGCGGTACCGGTCAGCCATCCCGATCTGCGCCACCCGCGCGCGGTACTCGGTGGCGACATGCCGAGCCCCAGCAAGCCGCCCTCGGGTTGCCGTTTTCACACCCGCTGCCCCCACGTCAGACCGCTGTGCCGCGAGGTCAAACCGCTGTTCGAAAACGTCGAGGGCGAGCGGCAGGTGGCTTGCCATTACTGGCGCGACATCGCCAACGCGGGGGCCGGATCCCTGGTCGTCCCGACACCCAGCGCCGCCTACAGCCGGCGCCTGGACCTATTCAAAAGCCATCAGGCCTTATCTCTGGAGAGTCAGCCATGAAGTTCGCCCGCCTCATGACCGGAACGCTGCTACTGCTCGCTGCCAACGCTGCCTTCGCCGAAACTACCCTGCGCATCGGCATTCAGGATGACCCTGACGTCCTCGACCCGCACCGCTCGCGCACCTACTCAGGCCGACTGGTCTACACCGCGCTGTGCGACAAGCTGGTGGACATCGACCCGCACCTCACCTACGTACCGCAGTTGGCGACCGCCTGGCACTGGAGCGAGGACGGCAAGACGCTGACCCTGACCCTGCGCGACGGCGTGACCTTCCATGACGGCGAAACATTCGACGCCGCAGCGGTGAAGTTCAACCTCGACCGTGCCCGCACCCTGCCCGACTCGCTGCGCAAGAGCGAGCTGGCCTCGGTGGACAGCGTCGAGGTCATCGATGGGAAAACCGTCGCGATCAAGCTCAAGCAGCCGGACGCCACGCTGATTTCGCAACTCTCCGACCGCGCCGGCATGATGCTCGCGCCCAAGGCCTCGGCCACCGAGGTCGGTGCCAGGCCGATCTGCTCGGGGCCGTACAAATTCGTCCAGCGCGTACAGCAGGATCGCATTGTGCTGGAGCGTTTCGATAACTACTGGAACAAGCAGGCCTATCACTTCGACAAGGTGATCTTCTTGCCCATCCCGGACACCTCGGTGCGCCTGGCCAACCTGCGCGCCGGCGACCTGGACATCATCGAGAGGGTAGCGCCCACCGACGTGAAGACCGCCAAGGCCGACAGCACCCTGCAGGTGTTCAATACACCGGGCCTGGGCTACATGCAGCTGATGTACAACACCAACAACGGTGAGCGGGCGAAAACCCCGATCGGTCAGGACCCGCGCGTGCGCAAGGCTTTCGATCTGGCCATCGACCGCGACGCCATCAACCAGGTGGTGTTCGAAGGCTTGTACGCCCCCAGCGCCCAGCCCTTCCCAACCAGCAGCCCGTACTACGACAAGAGCCTGCCGATCCCGGCGCGCGACGTGGAGCAAAGCAAAAAACTGCTGGCCGAAGCCGGGGTCAAGTTGCCCCTGGAGGTGGAGCTGAAAGTCGCCAACAATCCCATCGCCCAGCAAGTGGGCCAGATCGTCCAGGCCATGGCCGATGAGGCCGGTTTCAAGGTCAATCTGGTCGCCACCGAATACGCCACCCTGCTCAGCGAGCAGCAGGCGGGCAACTTCCAGATCGGCATGACGGCCTGGTCCGGGCGGCCCGATCCGGATGGCAACATCCATCAGTTCGTCACCTGCAAGGGCGGCCAGAACGACGGCCATTTCTGCGACCCCAAACTCGACGATCTGCTCAACAAGGCGCGCACCACCAATGACCAGGCCCAGCGCCAGGCGCTGTACGCCGAGGCCCTGCGGCTGATGGCCGTGGACGTGCCGGGTACCTACCTGTACTTCGACCCGCGCATCATCGCCATGACCAGCAAACTGAGCGGTTTCGTGCCGAGTCCGGACGGGCTGATCCGCCTGACCGGCGTCGCCTTCAAATGATCAAGGCACCCGCCGAGGAGCGTGCATGCTGACGTTCATCCTGCGCCGCCTGCTCAGCGCCATCCCGACGCTGATACTGGTGTCGCTGTTCGTCTTCACCCTGCAGAAACTGCTGCCGGGAGATCCGGTGCTGGCCATGGCCGGCGAGGAACGCGACCCGGCGGTGATGGCGTATCTGCGCGACAAATACCGGCTCAACGATCCGCTGCCGCTGCAGTACCTGCACTGGGTCGGCAACGTGCTGCACGGTGACTTCGGTACCTCGCTGCGCACCGAGCAACCGGTGACCACCCTGCTGGCCTCCAAGCTGCCCGTGACCATCGAGCTGGCAGTGGTGGCGTTGATCATCGCGCTGCTGATCGGTATCCCGACCGGGGTGATATCTGCGGTACGCAAGGGCACCGCAGTGGATTACGGCGCCAATGTCTTCGCCTTGTCGGGTATCTCGATCCCGCACTTCTGGCTGGGGATCGTGCTGATCATGATCTTCGCCGTGAAGCTGCAATGGCTGCCCGCCTCGGGCTTCGTGCCGCTGGGCGAGGATCTCGGGCAGAACCTCAAGACCCTGATTCTGCCGGCCTTCGTCCTCGGTGCCGGGCTGTCCGGCGTGCTCATGCGCCACACCCGCAGCGCCATGCTCGAAGTGCTGCGCGCCGACTACGTGCGCACGGCGCGGGCCAAGGGCCTGTTCCCGCGCACGGTGATCCTCAAGCACGCCCTGCGCAACGCCTTGATGCCCATCGTCACCCTGACCACCCTGCTGTTCGGCGAACTGCTGGGCGGCGCGGTGCTGACCGAACAGGTGTTCAGCATTCCGGGGTTCGGCAAGATGATCGTCGACGCCGTGTTCAACCGCGACTACGCGGTGGTGCAAGGCGTGGTGCTGTGCGTCGCCATCGGTTTTGTGCTGCTCAACCTGCTGGCCGATGTGCTCTACCGCCTGATCAATCCACGCTTGAGGACGGCCTGATGACCGCTATCGCCCCGACCGTTTCAGCCTCGGCCGACCTGAGCCTCAAACCGCGCAGCCGCTCGCCGTTCGTGCGCAAGTTTCTTGGCAACAAAGGCGCAGTCATCGGTAGCGCAGTGCTGTTGCTGTTCATCGTCGCCGCGCTGCTGGCACCCTGGATCGCGCCGTACGACCCGCTCAAGGCCAACTTCCTGCTGGTGCGCAAAGCGCCGTCGCTGGCGCACTGGCTGGGCACCGACGAACTGGGCCGAGATCTGTTTTCCCGTCTGCTATGGGGCGCGCGCAGTTCGTTGCTGGCGGGCGCGGTATCAGTGGCGATCGCCATGGCCATCGGCGTGCCGCTGGGTTTGATCGCCGGTTATTTCGGCGGCAAGCTCGATGCGCTCATTTCACGGGTGATGGAGGCGCTGCTGTCGTGCCCGTTTCTGGTACTGGCCATTGCTCTCGGGGCCTTCTTGGGGCCGAGCCTGAGCAACGCCATGATCGCCATCGGCCTGTCGGCGATGCCGATCTTCTCGCGCCTGACCCGCGGTCAGGTGCTGGCGATCCGGCACGAAGACTACCTCGAAGGCGCCCGCGCCATCGGTCTGCCGGACCGCTGGATCATCCTGCGCTACGTGCTGCCCAACGTGCTGTCGCCGCTGGTGGTACAGGCTACGCTGACCATCGCTTCGGCTATTCTCGCCGAAGCGAGCCTGTCGTTCCTGGGCCTGGGCCAGCAACCGCCCTCGCCGTCCTGGGGCTCGATGCTCAACACCGCGAAGAATTTCATGGAGCAGGCACCGTGGATGTCGATTGCGCCGGGTGTGGCGATCTACCTGACGGTGCTGTGTTTCAACCTGCTGGGCGATGGGCTGCGTGACGCCCTCGACCCCAAAAGCTGATCGATCCACCTTCACCCCTCATCCCTTGAGTATCACTGCCAAAGAGACCGCCTTCATGCATGATGATCTGGACTACAGCCAACCCTACGCCTCCGCCCGTTCACCGGTGATGGGCAACAACATGGTCGCCTGCTCCCAGCCACTGGCGGCCCAGGCCGGCCTGGCCATGCTGCACAAGGGCGGCAATGCCGTGGACGCCGCCATCGCCGCGGCCATGGTGCTGACCGTGGTCGAGCCCACCGGCTGCGGCATCGGCAGCGACGCCTTCGCCATCGTCTGGGACGGCAAGACCCTGCAAGGCCTGAACGCCTCCGGACGCTCGCCCAAGGGCTGGACGCCAGCGCATTTCGCCGGGCACAAACAGATGCCGCAGCGCGGCTGGGGCGCCGTGACCGTGCCCGGCGCGGTATCGGCCTGGGTGGCGCTGTCCGAACGTTACGGCAAGCTGCCGTTCGCCACCCTCGCCGAGCCTGCCATCGGCTACGCCCGCGACGGTTACCAGGTGACACCGATCATCGCCGAGCTGTGGCGCCGTGGCGCGCAATTGCTCAAGGACCAACCGGGCTTCGCCGAGTGCTTCCTGCAGGGCGGCAAGGCGCCGCAGGCCGGCGAGAAAATCACCCTCAAGGACCACGCCACCACCTTGCAAGCGATCGCCGCCAGCAAGGGCGAGTCGTTCTACCGTGGCGACTTGGCCAAGACCATCATCGACCACGCCCAGGCCAACGGCAGCGTCATGACGCTGGACGACCTGGCCAGCCACAGCGTCGACTGGATCGACACCCTGTCGGTGCCCTATGCCGGCGCGGTGGTCCATGAACTGCCGCCCAACGGCCAGGGCATCGCCACCCTCTCCGGCCTGACGATGCTCGAAGCGCTGGGCGTGGGCGAGCATCCGGTGGACAGCGTCGAGACCGTGCACCCGGTGCTCGAGGCGATGAAGCTGGCCCTGGCCGACCTCGACGAGCACGTCGCCGATGAAGACCACATGCGCCTGCGCTCGCCGCAGTTGCTGGACCCCGCCTACCTGACGGAGCGCGCCTCGCTGGTCGGCGACCAGGCGGCCAATCCGGGGCACGGCTCGCCCAAGGCGGGCGGCACGGTGTACCTGTCGGCGGCCGACGAAAGCGGCATGATGGTCTCGTTCATCCAGTCCAACTACATGGGCTTCGGCTCGGGCGTGGTGGTGCCGGGCACCGGGATCAGCCTGCAGAACCGAGGCGCGGGCTTCACCCTCGACCCCGATCACGTCAACACCGTGGCCCCGGGCAAACGGCCGTTCCACACCATCATCCCGGGCTTCGTGATGAACGCCGACGGCACACCGCTGATGTCCTTCGGCCTGATGGGCGGACCGATGCAGGCCCAAGGTCACCTGCAGATGATGATGCGCATCCTGCGCTACAGGCAAAATCCGCAAGCCGCCGCCGATGCACCCCGCTGGCGCCTGGAGGCCGGGCTCAAGGTGGCGGTCGAGCGCGCCTTCGACCCGGCGGTGGTGGCGGCGCTCAAGGCCAAAGGGCACGACATCGAGGTGGAAGAGCCCAGCGGCGTGTTCGCCTTTGGTGGCGCGCAGATCATTCAGCGCACTGCCCACGGCTATGTGGGCGGGACCGATCCGCGCAAGGATGGGCTAGTGGCGGCGTATTGATGCAAGGGATGCCAAACCGCTGCGCAGGGCATTGGCCGTCACTGCTTCAACGCCCTGCCCGCCGTCTCCGGTGCCAGCCACGCGGCTGTCAGCGTCAGGCAGGCGGCGCCGATCAGAAAGCACGAGACCGGCCAGGTCAGCCCGCCTGACCAGTTCATCAACACCGCCGCTACCAGCGGCGTTAGCCCTCCCGAGATCGCGCCACCCAACTGGCACCCCAGGGAGGCGCCGCTGTAGCGAAGCCGCGTCTGGAACAGCTCGGACATCCACGCGGCTTCCGGGCCGAACATGATGCCTTGGCCGAAGCTCACCGCGATGGCAACGGTCAAGGCGATGATCAGCGGATCGCGAGTGTCCAGTAACTGGAACATCGGAAACGCGAACAGAATCGAAAACACGCAGCCAATGATGAACATCCTGCGCCGACCGAAGAGATCGGACAGCCAACCGAACAGTGGAATGGTGATCAACTCCAGGGCGGCGGCGCACAACAGTCCATTCAGAATCACGCTTTTTGGCAACCCCAAGTGGGTGGTCACGTAACTGATGCTGACGATGGTCGCCACGCTGACCCAGGCGATTTCCGATACTTTCAGGCCAATGGCAATGAAGAAACTGCGCCGATGCTGAGTCAGTATCTCCAGCAAGGGTATTTTTTCCGGCTTGGGCCCCCGCGCGGCCCTCTGGAAGACAGGGCTTTCAGCGATCTTGTGACGAATGTAGAGACCTGCCCCGGCGAAGATGACACTCACCAGAAACGGTAGCCTCCAGCCCCAGCTCATGAAGTCCTCGGGTGCCAGGGTCGATACCAGCGAGAAGGCGCTGGTCGAGCCGATAACGCCGATCGGATAGCCTAACTGCACCAGGCTGCCGTACAACCCACGGCGATTTTGCGGGGCATGCTCCACTGCCATCAGCACCGAGCCTGCCCACTCGCCGCCGATGCCCAGGCCCTGCAGGAAACGCAGCAGT
The DNA here is from genome assembly GCF_058986725.1 of Pseudomonas sp. GW821-FHT01A09. Classification (NCBI taxonomy): domain Bacteria; kingdom Pseudomonadati; phylum Pseudomonadota; class Gammaproteobacteria; order Pseudomonadales; family Pseudomonadaceae; genus Pseudomonas; species Pseudomonas sp. GW821-FHT01A09. Next base: position 165,009 of record NZ_JBYSWB010000003.1, on the reverse strand, counting down.
ATCAACAGCGCTGGAGCCCAGAGTCCGATCTGCGCAAAGGTCGGCAGGCAGCCGATCAGAAAGGTACCTGATCCCATGATCAGCAGGGTCAGCGAGAGCATCGCCTTGCGCCCGACCCGATCACCGAAATGACCGAAGACGATGCCTCCCACAGGCCGTGCCACATAGCCGACGGCATAGGTGCCGAAAGCCGCGATAGTGCCGGCCAGGGCGCTGCCGGCCGGAAAGAACAGCGTGTTGAACACCAATGCCGAGGCGATCCCGTACACCACGAAGTCGTACCATTCGAACACCGAGCCGATGACACTGGCGATCAGCACCCGCCGCCGCTCCTTGTCCATACGGTCCGGAGTGGTTTCCCCGCAATGAAGGGATGTATTACTGACGAACTGTTCCATGACCAAACCCTGCTGAAGGAGACGAGAAGTCTGCTTCCAGGCCACCGCTGCGCTTTGCAGAGAACCGAAAAAAAGGCGAGCGATGGCTGAAAGCCCGTAACGCGGCAGTAGCAGCAAAAGGAGGGACGGTCGTTGTTGTTCTGGTAGCCCGAGCGGCTCTGGCGTCCGCTTCGGTCGACGGCGTGGGCCGTCAGAGACAGTCGGCACCCTGGCGCAGCGCGCGCCGGGCGTAATAAGCGAATGCCGCGTAATTTCTCTTGGGCCTGCGGGTCCAGTCTCGGGCCTCGCGCCCCAACAGCGGATCCACCGGGCGGATCTCGCCGGCAGCCATCGCGACCAGTTGCATCTTCGCCGTGCGCTCGAACGCCAAGGCCAATACGCAGGCCTCTTCGACGGTTCTCCCGGCGATCAGCAAACCGTGGTGGGCCAGCAACAATGCGTGCTTGTCGCCTAGTGCCTCGACCATGAATACGCCTTCCTCGTTGCCCACCGGCACTCCGGGCCAGGCGTTGGCGAAGGCCACGTCGTCATACAGCAAGCAGTTGTCCATGTGCGACACCTGCAGCGGCACCTCCAGCATGCTCAGTGCCGCGGTATGCAACGAATGCGTGTGAATGATGCACTGCACGTCAGGACGCGCCCGATACACCCAGGAGTGAAAGCGATTAGCAGGGTTGGCCATGCCGGCGCCGCGCAACACATTGAGGTCTTCATCCACGACCAGCAGGTTCTCGGCGGTTATCTCGTCGAAACCCAAACCCAGGCGCTGGGTGAAATAGGTGCCGGGCTGTTCGGCACGGGCCGTTATCTGACCCGCCAGGCCGGAGTCGTGACCGTTGTCGTAGAGGATTCTGCAGGTCAAGGCGAGCTTTTGTTCGAGCGTGTAGGTGCCTTCATCGAAATGCTTGTCCATCAGCTGGTTGGACTGCTGCATCAAGCTGGCTTTATCTAATTCGAATGTACTGTTCACCTGGGGCTGCCTTTGATAGTGGGCCTGATCGTCAATCATCACGCCCTGTTTCAGGGTGGACTCAGTATCGATGCAGCCACCACGGGGCAGCTATGCAGCCGCGCTCATACAAGCTATGACCGGGCACTAACGGGGGATCTGCAAAGCGATGTCCAGCATCAGTTGCGTAAGTGCGGTAGGCACCTTTGCACGACGGGTGATCGCGACAATGCGCCGACTGATACGCGGCTCCTTGATACGCAACCGCTTGAGCCCGTAGCCGTGCAGTAGCTGGGCCGGCATGCTCTGTGGCAATACGCACTGGCCTGCGGTCAGGGACGCCAGTTTGAGCATGGCATCGGCGGTATCGACCTCGGCGGCAACCTGTACCTCCAAGCCTTCGGCGTGCAGCATGCGGCGCAAGGCATAGGGGGGCGGAAACACGATAAGCGGCAGCGGCTGGCTGCGCAGGTCGATCTCTTCCAGGTCAGCCAGTGGCGATTGATCATGGACGAACAACGCCATGGTCTCTTCGAACAGAGGGGTGATGAGCACCGCATCGGACACCACTGCGGTGTCATACACGAAACCGATGTCGGCTTGACCGTTCTCGACCATCTCCACGACATCCGGCGAGCTTCGGCCCAGCATTGACAGGGCGACCCGTGGCCGCACTTGTAGAAAGCGCGCCATGACATCGGCCACGAAGTAATAGCTCAGGGTGTGGATCGTTGCGATGCGCACGCTGCCTTCGGTCACACCCTGTTGCTCGCGCAGCAGCATCAAGGTGTTGTCCAGCGCATCGAACGCGGGCTCGGCAACGACTTGCAGCCGCGCACCGGCATCGGACAGCGTGACGCCTCTGCCATGCCGGATGAACAAGCTCTGGCCGACATGGGCCTCCAGGCTCCTGAGCTGTCTGCTGACGCCCGACTGAGTCAGGCCCAACGCATCGGCCGCCTTGGACAGCGAGCGATGCCGGGCAATTTCGAGAAACAGGCGTATCTGTTGGTCACGGTTGATCATCGGCCGGCTCCAGCGCAGGGACGAAGGTGGTGAAGGCGCTGGCAGGATATCAGCCTCGGCCCTTTGCCCATCTGGGCGTCTGAACGGCGCCCAGCCTTCACACTGCCATGCCGGCAGACGGTCATCCCGCTCAGCTGAACGTCACGGCTTTCATCGGCTGCACATTCACTTTCAGCTCGAAGATATCCGGCCGAGCATAGTGCCCGCAGACATCGAAATCCTGATTGCCCTTGCTCAGCAGGCTCATGTCCAGATCGGCATAGAGTTCGGTTTCGCACTCATAGCTGGGGCCGGCCAGTACCTCGCCCAAGGGGCTGACGATCATGCTGCCACCGCGCATGATGTAGTCGTCGGGTTTGAAATCCAGACCGAACGCGCGCTGGTGCGCTTCGCCGTAAGCCTCAAGCTTGATCGCCTGGCACGCAGACAACACGAACACCCGGCCTTCCAGCGCGATGTGCACCATGGAGCCAGGCCACGAGGGTCGGTCGTCGGCGGTGGGCGCACAGTACAACTGAACCCCTTGCGCGTACATGGCCTGACGCAACGCGGGCATGTAGTTTTCCCAGCAGATGACGCTGCCCAGCACGCCCAGTTCAGTAGGCACGGCGTCAAGCGTCGAGCCATCGCCGAAGCCCCAGATGATGCGCTCTTGCCCGGTGGGCATCAGCTTGCGGTGATAACCGGCGATGCCTTGGCCCGGCACCAGAGTGACCGCGGTGCAATACAGCGTTCGGCCAAAGCGCTCGATGATACCGACCACGCAGGTCACGCCGGTTTCATCGACGCCTGCGGCCAAAGTGCGCAATTGCTGGCCATCGAGGCTGACCGCCGCCTCGACGTAATCATGATATTGCTCCCGCCCCGCCATGCTGCGGTTGCCCACCACACTGCCGAAGCTCTGCCCCTTGGGGTACCCGCCGATGAACGCCTCGGGGAATACGGCCAGCCGGGCGCCCTGCCCGGCCACACGATGCAGGATTTCACAGGCTTTGTCTACGCTGGCGGCCGCGTCGTCGGGAATCGAGGCTGCCTGAATAACTGCCACTCGCATGGTATCGCTCCTAGTATTGGCTGATGTCTTTGTCTTTGGTTTCGGGAAGGTTGCGCCACAGCACCAGCAGGCAGACCAGCGAAACCAGCGCCAGATACCCTGCGGGCAAGTCGGGGTTGCCAAACTCGCGGACCAGCGCCGCGGCAACGAAGGGGCCGGGGCCCGCCAGGATCGCCAGCGCCAGGTTGTGCCCCAAGGCAGCTCCGGTAGAGCGTATGGAAGCGGGAAATACCTCCACCAGCAGCACCACGTCCATGACCGCAGTAACGGCCACCAGCACGCCCAATAGGGTCAGCGCAAACACGATCGCCAGCAGACTGCCGGTGTTGAGTAGCAGAAAAATGGGATAGGCCAGCAGGGTCAGCGCTGCCGCCGCCCCCAGCAACAAGCGGCGGCGACCGAAGGCATCGCTGAACCGACCGATAAGTGGATGGGTCACGCAATACACCACCAGCGACAGACTGCACAGCCACAGCGCCGTACTCTTCGGCAGGCCGACGGTGGTCACCAGATGGTTGTTGGCATAGGTGATGAAGAAGTACAGCGATACGCCGAACAAGGCCGAGAAGGCGAAGGTGGTGATGAACGCCTGGCGCTTGACCGCCTTGGAAGGCGCCTGCACCTGATTGGTGCCACGCTGGCGCACCATCTCTTCATAGACCGGCGTATCGCCCAGCTTGCGGCGGATGTACACCGCGACGGCGGTCATGACGATCGATGCGACAAACGGCAAGCGCCAGCCCCAGGCGCTGAGTTGTGCATCGCTCAACAGGTTCGACAGCAGCGCCGCCGTGAAGGTACCGAACAGAAAGGCACAGCCTGCCGTCCCCGTGATGACGCTGGCCGCCGTGGCGCGGCGATGGCGCGGAGCGCTTTCGACGATGTAGATACCAGCGCTCGACCATTCACCGCCCACCATCATGCCTTGCACGAAACGCAGCCCGATCAGCAGCGCAGGTGCCAGGATGCCGATGGCGTCATAGGTTGGCAGCAAGCCGATCAGGGTAGTGCAGATACCCATGCCGAATACGGTGACGATCAGCACCGCTCGGCGCCCCAGGCGATCGCCGACAGGCCCCAGAATCAGCGCGCCGAAAGGCCGGGAAATGAACCCGACCGCAAACACCGCCAGCGACGATAGCAGTGAGACCCCAGGGGCGCTGGATGGAAAGAACAGCGCGCCGATGATGGCGGCGAAATAACCGTAGATGGCGAAATCGAACCACTCCATGAAGTTGCCGATGCCCACCGCAATGGCCCGCTTGCGCATGTCCAGGTCGTGGCTGGAATGAATCTTGCCTCGATCTGCCAGATGTTGTGTCGTGTCCAATGCCCTATCCCCAGTGCTATGCAGTTAATGGGGAATAGACTAGGAACGATGAAGCCCGCCTAGCAAACGATTAGAAAAGATGAGCCGGATTAACGTACGTAATATCGCCCGCATCGACATGAACCTGTTGCTCACATTCCACTGCTTGATGACCGAGCGCAGCGCGACCCGGGCCTCGACCGTGCTGCACGTCACTCAGGGCGCCGTGAGTTCAGCGCTCAAGCGCCTGAGAGAGCACTTCGACGACGAATTGTTCCTGCGCACCGCGTCAGGCATGCAACCCACGCGCAAGGCAATGTTGTTGGCACCGAGGATCAGCGAAGCGTTGACAGCGATCTCGGGCCTGCTGACCGGAGAGCTGGAGTTCTGTCCCGAGCAGTCCCAACACGTATTCAATATCGGCTTGTCAGATGACATCGAAAGCTATCTGGCGCCATTGCTGATCAATGCCGCGGCCCAAGATGGGCTGGGGGTCAGTTTCGCTTTTCATCAAACCAATAGCACGCTGTGGAAAACCGCACTGCAGGATACCGACATGGACCTGGTGATCTGCTGTGAACCTAAGGACTTCAATACGCGATTCTCCTCACAGGTACTGTTCTCGTCGTCTTACTCCTGCCTGTTTCGGCCACGGCCGGGCGCCAGCGAGTGCATGGGGATCGCGGACTACTTCAATGCCGACCACGTGCGGATCTCATATGACGGACGTCGAGGTTTCATCGACGATATCTTTGAAAGCGCTGGGTATGCGCGCAAGGTCATTGCCTCGTTCAGCCACTTTTCCGGTGCACTGTCGACCCTGGCCTCCAGTGGCGCCATCGCCACTCTGCCTACTTTCGCCGCCAATACGTACGCGGCGATGATGGGGTTCAAGGTCAGCCAGGTGCCGCTCCCCGTGCCCTCGTATCGGTGCTTTCTGGTATGGGATAACGCCCGCCATACCGATGCCCATCACCTGTGGCTGCGTCATTTCATTGCCGAAGTGATCCAGCAAGCGGAGTACGGCAGCGACGTCCTGGTCAAAGACAACACGCTATCGATGCAAGATCCCCACGCCGATTCGGCCTATCGAAAAAAATTTGAACCGCCCTTGGACGCATCCGCCTAATGATCAGCCCCTGACCGATTTCAGGGGCAAGATGCCAATACTGGCGAACCTCGAGAGGTGGTTGACGTGGCTAAAGATGACAAGAAAAGCAAGAGCGATGCGCCGAAAGCCAGCAAAGAGTTGAAAGACAAAAAGGCATCACCGGCCAAGAAATCCGCGGCTGCTTCAGCGCTGTCGAAAGTGTCCGAGAAGAAGGACAAGAAAAAAGAACCCGAGCTGAAGAAATCCGCCAAGAAAGCGGATAGCAAGCCGGAAAAGGACAAGAAGTCCGACAAGACCGAAAAGTCCGCAAAAAAGAAGAAGTGATACTAGCTGTCCGCTAGGGCGTCATGCCCTAGCTTCCTGAAGATGCGTGGCCACGCGTGCTCCTTTCGACCACGCACATCGGCGTCCCCGCCACCGGCTCGCGCAGGATCTGCACCTGCACATCGAACACCTGCCGCACCAGATCGACATCGATCACCCCTCGCGGCGCGCCATCGGCCACCAGCTTGCCGCCTTGCATGACGGCCAGGTGATCGGCGTAGCGGCAGGCCTGATTGATGTCGTGCAGCACGGTGATCACCGTTTTGCCTTGCCCAGCCAGTTCGCGCATCAAGTCCAGCAGCTCGACCTGATGGCTGATGTCCAGGTACGTCGTGGGCTCGTCCAGCAGTACCACGGCAGCATCCTGGGCCAGCACCATCGCCAGCCACACCCGCTGGCGCTGACCACCGGAGAGGTCGGCCAAGGCGCGATCCGCCAGGGCGTCCAGCTCCATGCGCTGCATCGCCTTGACGACCCATGACTGATCGGCGCCGCTCAGCCGTCCCCACAGCGAGTTGTGCGGGCTGCGGCCGTAGGCCACCAGTTGCCGCACGCTGACGCCCTCGGGAATCGGCAGCACCTGCGGCAGGAACGCGACCTTGCGGGCCAGGTCCCGCGCCGAGAGGCTGGCGTACGCTTGCCCATCGAGGGTCAACTCGCCCTTGGCGGGTTTGAGGATGCGCGCAAAGGTCTTCAGCAAGGTCGACTTGCCACAGCCGTTGGGGCCGATCAGCGCAGTCACCTGCCCGGCTGGCGGTGTAAACGAAAGCCCCTTGATGACGGGCGTGGCGCCATAGCCGATATCAAGCCGTCGTGCCTGGATAATGCTCATTTCATCAACCCTTGAACCTGGCCAGCAGCCAGAGGAAATACGGCGCACCAATCACTGCGGTGAGGATGCCAGCGGGAATCTCGCTGGGCGCAATCAAGCTGCGGCCCAGGGTGTCGGCCAGCACCAGCAGCAAGGCGCCGATCAACATGGCACCGGGCAGCAGAAACTGATGGTGGCCGCCCACCAGCCGCCGCGCCATGTGCGGCGCTACCAGGCCGATGAAGCCGATCGGGCCGATGATGCCGACGCCGAGGCTGGTCAGCAGCACCGCGCAGATCATCGCCGCCAGGCGGGTCGGACCCAGCGCAGTGCCCAGGCTGTGCGCCGATTCGTCCCCGAGGGCGATCAGGTTCAGCGGTTTGGCCAGGCACAGGCCGGCCGGCAGCAACAGCAGAAACGGCAACGCCAGAGCGACGTGATGCCAGCTGCGGCTCCACAGGCTGCCGGTCAAGGCCAGCAACGCGGTGTTGATGTCCAGCGGATGAGAAAGAATCAAAAACTCGGTCACGCTGGACAGGGTGACCGCGATCGCGACACCCGAGAGCGCGAAACGCGCGCCGGAAAAACTCAGCCCCGTGTTGTACAGCGCGAGCAGCACCGCGCCGCCAGCGCCGCCCAGGCAGGCGATCCAGGGCAGCCCGGCCAGCGGCAGCTGCGGCCAGGTGATGATCGCCACGGTCAGCGCCAGCCCCGCGCCTTGCGTGACGCCAAGGATTTCCGGCGAGGCCAGTGGGTTGCGGATGACGCCCTGGACGATCGCGCCTGCCAGGCCGAAGGCACTGCCCACCAACAAGGCGATCAGGCTGCGCGGCAGGCGGTGGTTCCAGACTTCGAAGTCCAGCGCATCGTGGGCCAAGAGCCGCCGCAGCACCGTCTCGGGCGTCAACCAGGAGGTCCCCGCGCTGAGGCTGAGCCAGGTGGCGAGCAGCACCAATACCAGCAGTGCAAGCAATCGCGGACGGGGATGGTTCATAGTGCGCGCCGGGCCAGAAACAGGAAAAACGGCGCGCCGATCAACGCCGTGACCACACCGGCCGGCGTTTCCACCGGGAAGGCCACGGCGCGGCTGATCAGGTCGGCCGCCAGCACGATGACGGCACCGAGGATCGCACTCAGCGGGATCAACCAGCGGTAGTCGTTGCCCAGTCCCTGGCGCGCGATGTTCGGCGCGATCAGGCCGACAAAACCGATCGGGCCGACCGCGCAAACGCTGGCACCGACCAGCAACAGGCTGACCACGAACACCTGCAGGCGCAGACCGGTGATCCCTACGCCCAGCGAGCGCGCGGCATCTTCACCGAGGTTGACGAGGTTGAGTTTCGGCGAGCAGTAAACCGCCCACGCGGCGCCGATCAAGGTGCATGGCCAGAGCAACTGCAGCTGTGCCTGGCCGACATTGGCCAGCGACCCGGCGAGCCAGTTGAGCACGCTCTGCGCCTGGGCCTCCACCAGGATGACCGTCAAGCGCGTCAAGGCCGCGCACAAGGCCGCCACCGCCACCCCGGCGAGCACCAGCCGCCCCTGCGCGGCAGCCGACGACCAGGCGCCGCCGAGGCTGAACACCGTTACCCAGGCCAGCGCACCGCCCAGGCAGGTCATGATCAGCGCGCCACCGGCAAATGGCAGCGCCACCAGCCCGGTGGAAAACAACGCCAGCCCCAGCGCCGCGCCGGCGGTCACGCCGAACAGTGACGGCGACGCCAGACGGTTACGCGTGATGCCCTGCATCAAGGCTCCGGCCAGCCCCAGGCAGCCGCCCACCAGCGCCGCACACAAGGCGCGGGGCACCCGCAGTTGCGCCACGATATAGGCCATGTTGCCGCCCACCTTGCCTTGGTGCATCAGGCCATTCCAGGCGTCGGTCTGGGTGACCGGGAACGGCGACCAGCTGTACAGCGATAGCCAGAACAGCCCCGCGCCGATCAGCACGGCCAGCGCTGTCCAATACACACGCCGCATAGTTACTGGCTCTGCACGGCTTTGCCGCCCTTGAGGATCGCCACCGTATCCTCCGCGATCTGCTCGGAGGCCATGACGCCGCGGTTGCGGGCCCAGGTGTCACCATCCACTTCGGCGACCTGCTGGCGCTGCACCGCACTCAAGACTTGCCACAGCGGTTGCTTGCTCCAGCCATCGACGATGCTTGGATGCCGGTAATGCCCCACCAACAGCCAGGCCGGATTCAGCGCCAGCAGTTGCTCGAGGCTGACGAACTCGGTGGGCGCGGCATTGGCGCGGACTTCGGGAACCTTCAGGCCGATCGCCTGGAGCACACTGCCGGCGTAGGAATGCGGCCCGTGCACGGAGAAGCTGTCCTCTCGGGCAACGCCGAACAGCACCACGGCGCCGCCGGGAATCTGCTGGGCGATGGCCTTGAGGTGAGCGCGGTTCTGGGCGATTCGCGCCGCCATCTGCTCAGGCTTGCCCAGCGCCTTGCCGATCAATTCGGCAGAAGCCAGGCTGCCTTCGTAGTCTTCGCCACGAGAAGGCAGCAGCAGGGTGGGCGCGATGCTCGACAGGTCCTTGTACAGGGCCTGGTGGCGGTTCAGGTCGGCGATGATCAGGTCAGGCTTGAGGCGCGCGATCTCCTCGATGCTGGGTTGCGAGCGCAGCCCCACCGAGCGCCATTGGCCGATGGCCTGGCGCACCCGCGGCAGCACGCGCTTGGCATCGCCATCGTCGGCAGCCCCTACCGGGGTAACGCCCACTGCGGCCAGGCTGTCCAGAAAAGAAAACTCCAGCACCACCACACGCTGCGGCGCGGCGGCCAAGTGGACGCTGTGCTGGCCGTCGTTTACCTCGATCGGGGCAGCGCTCAGCAGGGTCGAACACGCAATGAGCAGACAAGCCATCAGGCCCTGAATGAAACGGGAAATACGCATGACATGACCCCAGCGTTGAAAGGCCCGTAGCAGACGGGCGCGTAAAAACGGCGGGTACTATTTCATAGTGAGGCGCGATGATCAAAAATCATTCTCGATAAGCGGCGATTCCAGGCGCCGCAAGCGCGGAGGCGGGACAACAGCGGGTCATGGGTAGCCGTCCAAGCGCCGTCTGCTCAATCGCTACCGCGCTCGATCCACAACGTGCCCCCCGCCCTACCCCGAGCGCTGTAGCGCCCAGCGTCACGACGGCTGAACAGCATCGGCATCGCCAGGCCCTTGCCGGCGACCACGATGCCGTCCGGCTGCACCAGCCATGAGGTCGCGACGAACCCCAGGATCGGCTTCAGGCAATGCTGCGGGTCGAGCACGGCGCGGTCTTTTTCCTGGAGTTCAAACGCGCAACTCGCATCGGCCGGATCGTCGGACCTGATCTGCCAGTGCCCCGCCACCTGCGAGGCATCCGGCAGCTTCTGCGACTCCCCGAGCGCCTCCCTCGCCAAACCGCCGAGACCGAGGGCCAGCAGCATGGCGACCAGGGGCCTAGACAAGAAAATCGCCCTGGTGCGCCTGGCCGATGATGCGGATCTCGAAATCGGCAGCGCGGTCGCCGTCGAAATCCACCATCAAGGCCGTGCCATAGCTGGCATCGCGCAGGCGCATGGCACCGTCGTCGCCGTTGAACGCCTGGACGAAGTGCAAGTGATCGTCGGCCCCCAAGGGCAAGCCGGACAGATCGATGTGGTCCTGGCCGCTGACGAAATCCATCAGCCGATCCGCCGCGCCGATCCTGGAATCACTGGCAGCGAAATACACGAAGGTATCTGCCCCCGCACCGCCGTACAGCTTGTCGGCGCCGCCGCCGCCGGCGATCACATCGTCGCCGGCGTTGCCGCGGATATCGTTGTTCAAGGCATTGCCAAGGATCAGATCCGAGCCGGAGCCGCCGATGGCTTTTTCGATATCCACGCCTTGGGCGATAGAGACGTTGCCGACCAGACCACCGACATCGGAGAAGCTGGCCTGCTCGAGGTTGATATGTTGCTCGGCGCTGTAGCCGGAGAAGTCCAGCGTATCGACACCGCCGGCATCCCAGATGCTGAAGATCAGCGGCGTGTGGGCGTCCACGGCGGTCATTTCTTCGCGGTGGCTGTTGGAGTTGAAGCCATAGATGGTGCCGCCGCTGCGGGTCGACTCGTTGGCGCCGTAGAGCAACTGAATGGCGGCGATATCGTCCATCAGCGGCGCCGAGGCGTAGTTGCCGCCGTTGTATTGATCGGTGTTGAGCTCGCTCCAGTAGCTCATCACGCTGTAGCCGCGCGAGTCCTGGGCATATACGGCGTTGTCCTGATAACTGGGCACGCCGTTCCAGGCGCTGTAGTCACTGGGGTGCGCCAGGCCCAGGTTGTGGCCGATCTCGTGGACCAGTGTCTGGCGCCCGTAGCTGTCGAGGGTGGGGTTGGCGTTTTCGCGATAGGCATCGCTCACCCAGTACCAGGACTGCCCGCCATAGGGGTAATAGGCGAAGGCCGCCTCGCCGTGGGAGACCGAGTAGCTAGCCATCGACAAGTGCCCTTCGGCGGCTTTGCCGGACTCGGTGAACGTCAGGTTGGCGACGTCCGACCAAGACTGCAGGGCCAGACGCGTCTGCGCTTGCTGTTGCGCGTTGAAGGCAATGAAGTCGCCCCAGCTGGGGTCGAAATTGGCCGGGGCCGCCTGGAGGAAGCTGTAGGTCAGCGAGACCTTGCCATCGTGATTGGTATCGTAAAACGCCAGGTCGTAGCGATCGATCTGCAACGCCGCCTCATCGACGCTGTAGGAAGGATGACCGTTGACCGTGCCGTCGCCGCGATCGTACAGATGGCGGAAACTGTCGAGGCGTGTATAGGCGTTGCTGGGAGCGGACAGATCTGTGGCGGTATCGAGCAGGCTGGACATCTATGAATCCCTCGTGGATACAAATACAGCCTCGACAGGTTCCTTGCCGGTAGTACATGGCGTGTCGAGGCAAACTCAGCTGAGTCCCAGTCTAGAGCGCGGCGAAGACTGCGCGTGATGGCACCCGATGAGTGGCTGCTGGCTACCCGTTCAAGGCACAACCCGGCGTTTTCAATTGCGGGCAACGCAACGCGCCCGGCGTTCATCGACGCGCTGGGCGAACCAGGCGGTGGTCAGATGGCGGGTGATCTTCGGGCTCTCCAGAGTGATGCCCGGCAGGATCGCCCGCGGCAGCGGCTGGCCGGCCACCTGGTCCGCCAGTTCGAATACGCGGCGATAGAGCTCGGTGTCTTCGAAGTCCAGTTGCTCGCCCTTCTTCAGTGCCAGAAAGATCTGGTTGTTGCTCATGTTCAGCCGCGAACCCAGCGAGCGCACCGCCAATTCAGTCTGGCCCGCAGCGCTGGAGTCGTAGTTGATCAGATCGCCATCGAGCGCCAGCCGAGTCTTGACCAATCGGTTGAGGGCGGCCTGAAAGGCGGCGTTGCGGCTGGCGTAGTGACCGGCGTTGAAATCGGCGAAGCGGTACAGGGATTGTGGGTAGTGGGTCGGGTAGCCGAGCAAGTGCATGCTGCCGTAATAGACCCCGCCGCGGCGGCTGAACACCTCTTGGCGAATCGAGCCGTCATGGGGATAGGGATAGCCCTTGGCGTTCTGCTCGGCGAAGGCCACCGCCACCTGCATGGGGCCGCCGGTGTGCACCGGGTTGAAGTTGCCGAACAGCTGCTGGCCCAGCGGCGCCATGCTGATGAAATCGTCGAACACATCACTCAGCTCGCGCTCCGAGCGCACGCTGTTGATGCGCTGGGCGTAGGTCTTGCCGGTGCGGGACTTGAGGCCCAAGGCGGCATCGACAACGAAGCCCGGCACATGCAGGCGCCCGGCGCGGCGATCGATTTCCTGGCGCGCGATACGGCCCAATCCCGGCACCTGCGGGTCGGCCTGGAAGTTGGACTCTTGCTCGATGACGGCGATGACCGAGCACAGGTTCTCGGTAGTGGGCGCCAGCGCCTGGGCCTCGAAGGCTGCCTGAATGTCCGTGGCCCAGCCCTGGCGGTTGTTGGCAGAGGGCGGCAACAAGCGCTCGACGCTGGCACGCACCTGCTCGGGGCTGGGCCCTGATGGCTGTTGCTGCTGGCTACAGGCGGCAAGGATCAGCAAGGCCAGCAACAGCGCGATGCGTTTGAGCTCGGTCAATCGTTTACCTCTGTCAGTGTCGGTGGCTGGGTTGTGGGAGCGATTGCGCCTGGGCCCTGGTTTGCTCAGGGATCAGAGCGCGATCCGGGCCTGGCAGTTCCGTGAGTGCGCCTGCAGCGCCTCATCCTCGCCGCTCGTGGCCAGTCACATACCTTCCATGGGTGACGGCAGCCCCTCTATCCAGCGCATCTTATCGATGACACTGATGATTACTATCGAAAGGAGCGCCTGTCGAGTTGGCAAAACCGACTTCTATAATGGCCTCCGATTTCTCCCCGCTCCCCGCGCCTGCCTGCAGGCGACATTCCCCCTTGGAACCCAGTACCATGCCAAGCGCACGCCAGGCCCCCAGCGGCCTTCCCGAACATGATCAACAGAGCGTCAAGCAGCAGTGGCTGGCGATTCTCTCCGTCGCCGTAGGTGCTTTTGCCCTGGTGACCAGCGAGTTTCTGCCGGTGGGCGTACTCAACGACGTCGCCAGCGACCTGGGCATCAGCGCCGGCCACGCCGGCCTGATGGTGACCCTGCCCGGCATCGCCGCCGCTCTCGCCGCGCCCTTGCTGTCGGTGGGCATCGGTGCCCTGGACCGCCGCTATCTGCTGATCGGCCTGACGCTGATCATGATCATCGCCAACTCGGTCGTGGCCTATGCCAGCGACTTCAGCCTGCTGTTGTTCGGCCGCGTCTTGCTGGGCATCAGCATCGGTGGCTTCTGGGCCACCGCCATTGCCTTGAGTGGCCGCCTCGCGCCGAGGGGGGTGGGCGTCGCGCAGGCGACCTCGATCATCATGGTCGGGGTGACCCTGGCCACCGTGCTGGGCGTGCCGGTCGGCACCTGGCTGAGTGGGCTGATGGGCTGGCGCATGACTTTTCTGGTCACCGCGCTGCTGGGCGTACCGGTGCTGCTGGCGCAGATATTCCTGCTGCCGCGGCTCAACCCGGAGAAGGCCATTCGCATCAATGACCTGCCGGCCCTGTTCATCAATCCGCAGGCGCGCGTCGGCTTGATCGCGGTCTTGCTGATCGGCCTGGCGCACTTTGCCGCGTACACCTATGTGGCGCCCTTCTTCAAACACAGTTCCGGCTTCGACGGGGCAACCATCAGTTCGCTGTTGCTGCTCTATGGCGTTGCTGGGGTGGTGGGCAATGTGTTCGCGGGTTTCGCCGCCAATCGCAGCGTGCGGCACACCCTGTTGCTGGTCGCCCTGCTGATCGGCACCAGCACCATTCTGTTTCCCTACTTCGCCACCGGCCTCACCGGCGCCGCGATGCTGATCGCGCTCTGGGGCTTCGCCTTTGGTGCCTTCCCGGCCTGCTCCAGCATCTGGATGTTCGTCGTAGCGCCCAAGGATGTCGAACGCGGCATGCCCATGTTCGTCGGCCTGTTTCAGGTGATCATCGCGTTGGGCTCGTTCTTCGGCGGGCAGATCGTCGACCACCTGGGCACCTCGGTGCTGATGAGTCTGGCCACGGCCCTGGTGGGCTGCGGTTTCGTCACGGTACTGGTGCTGGGGCGCAACGTCAGTAATAACCCGGTGGCGCAAACGGCCTGATCGAGCGGGTGCACAGACCGGTGCTCATGGCCAGGCGCCTGGGATCATCTTCAGGCGCGCGCCGGCGAACCGCCTTATTTACACCGCACGACCTTGGAATTGGCCTGAGCGCCCTCATAACACTGCCTATATTCAACGTCCCTGAGGGGAAGGACAGACCATGACCAGCCAAACCGAAACCGCCATCCTTGCAGGCGGCTGCTTCTGGGGCATGCAGGACCTGATACGGCGCTATCCCGGCGTGCTGACCACGCGCGTCGGCTACACCGGCGGCGAAGTGCCGAATGCCACCTACCGCAATCACGGCAACCACGCCGAAGCCATCGAAATCGTCTTCGATCCGGCCGTCATCAGCTACCGGCAGATCCTCGAGTTCTTCTTCCAGATCCACGACCCGAGCACGCCCAACCGCCAGGGCAACGACCTGGGCCCCAGCTATCGCTCGGCGATCTATTACCTCAGCGAGCAACAACGCGACATCGCTGAAGACACCGCCGCCGATGTCGACGCCTCGAAACTGTGGCCGGGCCCCGTGGTGACTGAAATCGAACCCGCCGGGCCGTTCTGGGAAGCGGAGCCTGAGCATCAGGATTACCTGGAGCGTCTCCCCAACGGCTACACCTGCCACTTCATCCGACCGAACTGGAAACTGCCCAAGCGCGCTTGAGGCGCTGCCATACCACAGCATTGCGCAGCGCGGTTCAGACCGCAGTGCGCCATGCTGCATCGCTACACGCCATTGTCCTCCCCCTTCCTGATCACCCCATCGGACCCAGCAAATGCTCAAACCAGGGCCTTTGCGGTATGCTGGCAGGGATTTGCAACATCTGGTTACAAATCCCGATAATGATAAGGAGTACCCCCGGTGGATGTTTCTGCTGTCGCCTGGGTGTCCCATGACACCCGCTTGATTGTGTGCTGCCTGGCTGCTATCGCAGCGATCATCGTGCTGATCAGCGCGACCCGGCTGCCGCCGTTTCTGTCCATTCTGATCGGCACCTTCGTGGCCGGAGTCGGTGCCGGCCTGGCGCCGGAAGAGGTGGCCAAGGCCTTTGGCAAGGGTGCCGGAGCGATTCTCGGTGAAGCCGGGATCATCATCGCCCTGGGCTCGATGCTCGGCGCGCTGATGGCCGAATCCGGCGCTGCCGACCGTATCGCCTCGACCTTGCTGGGGCTGGGCAAGGGCAAGTCGCTGCCCTGGGTGATGGCGCTGGTGGCAATGGTCATCGGCCTGCCGCTGTTCTTCGAGGTCGGGCTGGTGATGATGGTGCCGATCATTTTCGTCATGGCGCGGCGCTCCAATCTACCGCTGCTGAAGATCGCCATCCCGGCACTGGCCGGCATGACCACCCTGCACGCCCTGATGCCACCCCACCCCGGGCCGTTGATCGCGGTCAGCGCGCTGCACGCCGACCTCGGCCTGACCATGCTGCTGGGCTTTTGCATCGCGGTGCCGGCGGTGATTCTCGCCGGCCCGCTGTACGGCAACTGGCTGTCGCGGCGCCTGCACATCGAGGCCCCGGCAGAGATGGACGCGCTGTTCAATCAGCGTACCGAAACTGCCCGGCAACCCGGCTTCGGTATCTCGCTGCTGATCATTCTGCTGCCGGTCATCCTGATGCTCGGCAGCACCCTGGCGAAGGTCAGCATGGCGCCCGAGAGCGGTCTGGCACAAACCCTGAAGTTCCTCGGTGAGCCGCTGATCGCGCTGGGCCTGGCGGTCGTGGCGGCGGTGGTCTTTCTGGGCTGGGGCAACGGCATGGCCCGTGATCAGGTCGGCGGCATCCTGCGCAAGGCCATTGCGCCGGTCGCGGTGCTGCTGCTGACCATCGGCGCCGGCGGCGGCCTGAAACAGACACTGCTCGACGCGGGGGTCAGCCATACCATCAGCAAGGCGGCGGAAGGTGCTCATCTGCCCTATATCCTGCTGGCCTGGCTGATTGCCGTGGCGCTACGCCAGGCGACCGGATCGGCGACGGTGGCGACCACCACCACCGCGGGCATCCTGGCACCGATGATGGCCGGCCTGGCCGCGACCCAAAGCTCGCTGGTGGCCCTGGCCATTGGCGCCGGATCGGTGTTCTTCTGCCACGTCAACGATGCCGGCTTCTGGATGGTGCGCGAGTACTTCGGCCTGCAACTCAAGGAGACGATCTGGGTGTGGTCGGTGCTGCAGACCATCGTCTCGGTGGTGGGCCTGGTGGGGACTTTACTGCTTTGGCACTTTCTGACCTGAGACTCGGCGCCGGACCCATCTAGGCCTTGGTTCGCCCGCCCAGCTGTATCCACGTCGGCGCATGATCGCTGGCGTGCTCCTCATTGCGCACCCAGGCGTCGACCCCGGCGTTCTTGAGGAACCGCGCCGCAACGGGGTTGAGCAGCAGATGATCGATGCGCAGGCCGGAGTTCTTCTGCCAGTGCTGGCGGAAGTAATCCCAGAAGGTAAACACCTGCTCGTCCGGATACAAATGGCGCACGGCGTCGGTCCAGCCTTGCCCCAGCAAGCGGTTGAAACACTCGCGGCTCTCGGGCTGCAGCAAGGCATCCTTTTGCCACGAGCGCGGGTTGTAGATATCGAAATCCGTGGGCACGACGTTGAAGTCCCCCGCCAGTACCACCGGATGCTCACTGCCTTGCAGCGTTTGCGCATGCGCGATCAGCGCCTCGAACCAGGCCAGCTTGTAGTCGAACTTCGGCCCCGGCTGCGGGTTGCCATTAGGCAGATAGAGGCAGGCGATCACCGTGCCTTGCACCGCCGCCTCCAGGTAGCGCGCGTGAGTATCGGCTTCCATGCCCGGCAGCCCCTTGCGAATGCACAGCGGCTCACTGTCGCGGGCCAGGATCGCCACACCGTTCCACGACGTCTGGCCCAGGTGCAGGCAGCCGTATCCGGCAGCTTCCAGCGCGGCGGCCGGGAAGGCGCTGTCAGGTGCCTTGAGCTCTTGCAGGCACACCACGTCGGGGCGCTCGCGCTCCAGCCATGCCAGCAGGTTGGGGAGTCGGGCACGAATGCCGTTGATGTTGAACGTGGCGATCTTGAGGCTTTTCATGGGGCGATCCTGCCTGGAATGACCGGCGCGAACACTCCGGGACGTTAGCCATGGGACTGGGGGATGGCGCCAGGGTTTCATCCGCCTGCCGCAGGACTTGGGCTGACCTGTCGCACCAAACGCCAAGCGGCCGGTCCTAGCACATGACTATCCCGCCATTGGAGATTTGCCGAGATGAAACTCAACCTGCGCCGATACGCGGCCACCGCATTGTTGTCACTGGCCGCGGCCACCAGCGCCGAGGCCGCTTCATTGTCGATCAGCTCGACATCACTGGCCGATGGCAAGCCCATACCGCTGACCTATATCGGCGCCGAGGCCAACTGCGGCAGCGGCCAGGCCAGCACCCCGCAAGTCAGCTGGGCCAACGTGCCGACGGGTACGCGCTCGATCGCGGTGTTGCTGTACGATCCGGACGGCGCCAAGGGCCTGGGCGTCGCCCACTGGGTGGTCTACAACGTCGACCCGGCGCGGGGGCAGATTCGCCAGGGCGAGGCCGCTGGGAGCGCTACCGGCCTCACCGTGGGCAACAACGTGGCCGGGGCGCCCGCCTATAAGGGCCTGTGCCCACCGGCAGGGGAGCATCCTCATCACTACGTGCTGACGGTGATCGCCACCGACCTCGCCCCCGGCGCCCTGCCCGCCGGCCTCAGCCACGAGGAGCTGCTGCTGCGGCTCAAGGGCCACGGCCTGGCTGGGCAGAGCGTGGTCGGGACCTACGCGCACTGATCGGGGTTTTGCCTGCGACAAGGCGGTCGAAGACTCAGACGTCGAGTCGCAGCCGCCTCGTTGCTGCTTTTCGCTTGCGCGATGGCGCCTCCTGCCATCAACATCCACCTCCTGAATCACCCGTCGTCCCGAACACTGACCACCCGAGCATTCCAGCCATGAACCGGCAAAAAAAGTTACAGCAGTTATTCAAGGCCAAAGCCAAAAAGGCCAGTGCCAAACTGGCACCAGCGAAGAAGAACACCTACATCAGCAAAGCGGACCGATTGAAGCTGGCTGCCGAGGCCGATCCGCAAACCATCGCTCCCACTGAAGGCTGATCCGCACGGTTCGACGATTTGGCCGGTCGTTGACCCGCCCAGAGGAATCATTTTGTCTTCACATCCACCACTTCCGCCCGAGGCCGATCAGGTTGCCGAGCAACTGCGGCGAGTGATCGGCAATCTGGTGCGCAAGGTCCGTAGCGAAGCGCAGACGCCTTCCAGCGCCCAGTCCGAAACGCTCGGCTTCATCGAGCGCAACGGCCCTGCCAGCGTCAGTGAAATGGCCGCGCACCGCCACGTCAAGCATCAAAGCATGCGGCTGGTGATCGCTCAGCTGGAGCAGCAACAACTGGTCGAGCGCGCGCCGGATCCCATTGATGGCCGCAAGCAACTCATCACCTTGACCGCCGCCGGGCACGCAGCCCTTGCGCAGGGTCGCACCCTGCGCAGTGACTGGCTGGCCAGTCAGCTCAGACAAAAAGCCACCGCCACGCAGCTCGACACCTTGGTGGCCGCCGTGGAAATTCTCGAGCAACTGGTGACGGACGACGAGCGCGGGCAGTCAGGCTGAGCGCAGCGCGGCGAGCACGCTTGCCAGAGAATTGATGCCCCAATGCTCGACGTACTGCCCCTCGCGGATCCGCACGATGTCGATTACCTCGATCTGCACCTCCCGGCCAGTCGCCGCGATCCCCAGAAGCGCCCCGGAGTGCACGCCAGTAATGCGCTTGCGGGTCGTTACCTTGTCGTCCTCGGCCACCTGATCCAACACCACCACCTTGAGGTCGGACAAGCCCGGATGCAGCACATTGCTGAACGTATGCCACAGGCTTTCGCGTCCTTGGGGCTGGCCGGGCGCTGCGCTGTGGTTGACGAAATCCTCGGCCACCAGCGCCTCGAAGGCCTCGCGGCTGCATTGCTCGATGACCTGATGGTTGAAAGTGCGGGCGATGGCTTTGTTCACGGCTGACATGGGCTGACTCCAGATTCGGTAGAAATCGTCAGCAGGCAATTTATACAGTCATGCTGTATAAATCCAGTCTCTCGACATGAGCGCCAGCATCACCACTTGACTGGCTGCACTGGTGGGTGTGAACACTCTGAATGGGCACCTTGACACTTATTGCCAAGTCGGAACGATCGACAGCACCAGCAGCGCCGCCATGAGCAGGTTGAACCACAGCCAATGACGATCAGTACGCAACAATCGCGCTAACAAGACGCCCAGCGCACACCACAGCGTCAGCGACACCGAGGCGGCGATACCGAATGACACGCCCAGCAGCATCGCAAGCGCGCCCGGGCTGGTGGCGACCGGCGTGAAGGCTGCGGCAGCGCTGACCGTCATGGCCCAGCTTTTGGGGTTCAGCAAGAGCAGCGGTATCGCCTTGACCAGCCCTAACGGCTGGCCCAATGGCGCACCCGATGTGGGAGCGCCGCTGCGGGCGATGCGCCAGGCGAGCCACAGCAGATAGGCAGAGCCGAGCAGCTTGACCGCCAGCTCCAGCCTCGGCTGTTGCGAGATCAGGTTGACCAGCCCGAACGCGGTGATTGCCGCCACGAACGCCAGGCTCACGGCGATACCGGCAATCAATGGCAAGGATCGCCCCAAACCGAATCGCGCCCCTGACGCCGTGGCCAGTGAGGTGGCGCCACCGGGCGAAAAAGTCGAGGCAGCGACAAACAGGAACAGCGGCAACAGTGTCATCGGTACGACATCCGGAGATTGAATGCAGACAACCTACTGATGGCCCTAGGATTAGAAAACCGAATATATTTAATTCCCGGCATTACATATCGTAATTCGAACATGAACAGAAACCTCGACCTCAGCCTTATCCGCACTTTCATCGCCGTCGCCGACCACGGCAGCATGACCGCCGCTGCCAACCTGCTGTTCATGACTCAGGGCGCCGTCAGCCAGCAGATCAAACGACTCGAAGAGGTGCTCGATCACCAGTTGTTCATCCGTAGGCCACGCCAGCTGGAGCTATCGCAACAAGGTGAGATGTTTCTGGCAAAGGCACGTCAGCTGCTGCAATTGAACGATGAGATTTGGGCCGACACGGTCGATGGCCCGGTGCGTGGACACTTGCGACTCGGCGCGCCGCCCGACCTGATCACCTCGCTGGCTCCGGCCATGAAAGCCTTCTGCGAGGCCTGCCCGCAGGTCGAACTGTCCCTGAGCTGCGCGCCGTCACCGGAACTGGACGCTGCGGTCGATCAGGGTCAGCTGGATGTCGCGATCATCGAGTACCTGGCCAGTGACGCCCGGGGGACCGTCATCCGCGTCGAGCCGCTGGTCTGGGTAGGCAGCCCCGGCAGCGAGGTATGGAAAACCCGCCCGCTGCCGCTATCTCTGGTGGATGAACGCTGCGCGTTTCGCCCACTGGTGCTGGGGGCGTTGGCGAAAGAGGCGATACCCTGGCGGACAGTGTTCGAAAATGGCAGTTTCGAGGCTACGGCTGCAACTGTTCGCGTCGGGCTTGCGGTCTCGGCCTGGCTGGCGTCCACCGTGCCCGATGACCTGCGGGTGCTCTCGACCGATGCCGGGCTCCCGGCACTTCCGGCATTCGCCATCTGCCTGCGCCTGCCGACGACCGTGCAGCCGGTCGTCGAGGCATTTACCCAGTGTTTGCTGAAGAGCGTGGCGCCCGGAGTGGATCTGTCGCTTCAGGCGCAACCGCGTAGCGACGCCTCCTCGCATTTGCCACCCACAGCCTGAGCAGGCAACATTACTCGCCAGTACGTTCCGTTCACCTCGTCTGCAGCGCCGCCACCAAGGCATAGGTAACCCCATGCAAAAACAACAACAACAAAAAACCGCACAACCCTTGACCAAGGGTGAGAAGACTCATCTGCGCCTGCGCGCCGTCGCTGCGTCCGAGTTCGCCAAGCGGGGCTTTCACGACACCAAGGTGAGCGACATCGTGCTCGCCAGCGGCCTCAGCCAGCCGACCTTCTACAACTATTTCGAGAGCAAGGAGGCGGCCTACGAAGAACTGGTGGGAGAGTTCCGCAAACGCCTCGAAGCGCTGACCAAGACTTTGTTGATCGAAACCTCCATGAGCCAGCAGGACCTGCTGGAAAGCGTCGGTGGCAGCTTTATGAAGTTTCTCGACTTCCTCGCCGAAGACGCCGACCTCACCCACATCGGCTTCTTCCAGCCACCGGGCTGCACCGAAACCAAGGCCGGACTCGCTTCCTGGATCGCCAGTAATATCGCCAAGGAGCAAGCCATCGGCCTGTTCCGCTCGGACATCTCCTCCACGCAGATCGGCAAATGCTTCGTCGGCATGATCGAACAGATGGCCAGGGACCCGATGACTGCGCAGGAGCGCGCCGTGGTCGCTCGCGGCTGCGCCTTGCTGCTCTGCGACGGCTTGTGGCAGCGCGGTTGAAAGGCTGGAGCTGATTTAAAAGCTATTTGAAACTAAGGTTACTGACGAGTACTCTGAGAGCAATAACTTACTCGTCAATAGGTTTCCGATGAAATCACAACTGCTCGCCCTGTCGGCGGGAGCCTTCGCGATCGGCGTCACCGAATTCGCGCCCATGGGCTTGCTGCCCTCCATCGCCCAGGGCGTCGATGCCTCGATCCCGGCCACCGGCATGCTGATCAGCGCCTATGCCATGGGTGTGATGGTTGGCGCCCCCTTGATCACCCTGCTGCTCAGTTCGGCGCGCCGGCGTTCGGCGTTGGTGGGCCTGATGGTGCTGTTCACCGCGGGCAACCTGCTGTCGGCGATCGCGCCGGGTTACTACACCTTGCTGGCCGCGCGGGTGATCACCAGCCTCTCCCACGGCGCCTTCTTCGGCCTGGGCGCCATCGTTGCCGCGAGCCTGGTGCCGAAGGAAAAACGCGCCTCGGCGGTATCGATGATGTTCATGGGGCTCACCGTGGCCAATATCGGCGGCGTACCGGCGGCAACCTGGCTGGGCCATGCCATCGGCTGGCGCATGGCGTTCGTGGCGATTTCGGTGCTGGGTGT
The DNA here is from genome assembly GCF_058986725.1 of Pseudomonas sp. GW821-FHT01A09. NCBI lineage: Bacteria > Pseudomonadati > Pseudomonadota > Gammaproteobacteria > Pseudomonadales > Pseudomonadaceae > Pseudomonas > Pseudomonas sp. GW821-FHT01A09. Next base: position 142,345 of record NZ_JBYSWB010000003.1, on the reverse strand, counting down.
GATCGCCGGTCTTTCCCTGTTCCTGACGCTGCCCCGTGGCGAGTCCCATCCACGCCCGCACGTGGGCAACGAACTGCGGGTGCTGGTCAAGCCAGCGGTGCTCAACGCCCTGATGACCACCGCGTTCGCCGCAGGCTCCATGTTCACGCTGTATACCTACGTCGCCGCCGTGCTGCAAAACATCACCCATGCGAGTCCCGCCTTCGTCACCGCCATGCTGGTGACCATCGGCGTCGGCTTCACCCTGGGCAACGCGATCAGCGGCAAACTGGCCGACCGCTCGCTCAAAGGCACACTGATCGGCTTTCTCAGCCTGCTCGCGGTCATCAGCTTCGTGTTTCCGTTGATCGCCACTACCGGGCCGGGCGCGACCATTGCCCTGTTGCTGTGGGGCGCGGCGACCTTCGGCGTCTCGGCGCCGGTGCAGACGCGGGTCATGCAGGAAGCTCACGACGCACCGGCCTTGGCCTCGTCGGTCAACATTGGCGCCTTCAACCTGGGCAATGCCCTGGGCGCCGCCGCGGGCGGCGCGGCCCTCAGCCTGGGCCTGGGTTACACCTCGATCGCCCCGGTCGGCGGCGTGCTGGCGCTGTTGGCCCTGGCGCTGGTATTGATGTCGAAACGTTCGGCGTCAGGCGAAGCGGTACAGCTGGCCAGCTGATGCGGCGCCTGCCTGGAGCATCACGCGCGGTGGCGCTCCAGCAGAAAATCCACGAACGCCCTCACCCTTGCCGGCATCGCCGCGCCACCCACGAACACTGCATGGATCGGCTCCCGGTCATCCGGGTTGAACGCCTCCAGCAACGGCACCAACGCGCCGTTTTGCACATCCTGCGCCACGCTGAAAGCGCCTACGCGGACGATGCCTGTCCCCAGCCGCGCGAACTGCGCCAGGACCTCCCCGCTGTTGCCTTCGACCGTACCCGTCACCTTCAAGGAGAACTCCACACCGTCGCGACGGAACGGCCAGTCCGACGCGGCCCGGCGAAAGTTGAAGCGCAAGCAGTTGTGCTGCAGCAGATCCTCCGGCTGCAACGGCACGCCATGGCGCGCCAGGTAGTCCGGGGATGCGACGATGATCTGCCGGGTCTCGCCGAGGCGCCGCGCGGTCAAGGGGCTGTCGGCCAGCAGCCCGAAGCGGATCGCGACGTCGGCCTGACCGCCGAGGATATCGACCACCTCGTCGCCCAACGCGAGATCGACCAGAATCGCCGGATAACGAGCGCTGAACGCCGCTACCAGGGGCACGATCGACAACCGCCCATGGGCCAACGAGGCGCTGACCCGCAGCCGCCCGCGCGGTACGCCCTGATCGGCGATGGCGTCTTCGACCTCCGCCATGTCCGCCAGAATCCGCCGCGCGCCACGCAGATACGCCTCGCCCTCGGCCGTCAAGGTGATGGCGCGGGTGGTACGGATCAGCAAGCGCGTGCCGATGCGCTGCTCGGTGCGGGCAATGACGCGGCTGATCGCCGAGGGCGTCAGGCCCAGCACCCGTGCTGCACCCGACAGGCTGCCCTCTTGGGCGACCAGGGCGAAAATCGCCATCTCCCCTGAACGACCCGCGATATCCATTCGTGCCTCCAGCGCAAAGGTGTTAGTGATTTTGCGGGGCTACCGCCTTGCGGGGGCGGATTGTAGCATCTGGCACACAGATGAGGAGTCACCCACCATGCGTATCAACCCACCCCTTGTAGCACTCTCCATAGGCGCCTTCGGCATCGGCGTCACCGAGTTCGCCCCCATGGGCATGTTGCCCGGCATCGCCGCCGATCTGGGCGTATCGATTCCCTCCGCCGGGCTGCTGGTCAGCGCCTACGCCATGGGCGTGTTGATCGGCGCGCCGCTGATGACGCTGACGACCGCGAGGATCCCCCGGCGCTGGCTGTTGATCGGCCTGATGGCGATTTTCACGCTGGGCAATCTGCTCTCGGCGCTGGCGACCAACTACCAGACACTGATGATCGCCCGCGTGGTGACCTCGCTCAATCACGGTGCCTTCTTCGGTATCGGCTCTATTGTCGCGGCCAGCCTGGTGGCACCGGACAAGCGCGCTGGCGCCGTGGCGGCGATGTTCATGGGCCTGACGATCGCGACCATCGGCGGCGTGCCCCTGGCCACCTGGTTCGGTGAGTCGTTCGGCTGGCGAACCGCGTTCTGGGGCATCGCCAGCCTGGGCGCGATCGCCATGGCCGCCTTGTGGTGGGCGCTGCCCGATGTACCCACAGCAAAGGGCGAAGGCATGCTGGCCGAGATCCGCGTATTGGCGCGCAAGCCGGTATTGGCCGCGCTGGCCCTGACCGTGGTGGGCTCGAGCGCCATGTTCACCGTGTTCACCTACATCGCACCGATCCTGCGCGATGCCACCCATGCCTCGACGACCTTTATCACCGGCATGCTGATGCTCTTCGGTATCGGCTTGACCCTTGGCAACGTATGGGGCGGCAAGGCGGCGGACCGCTCGGTCGACCGCACGCTGGTGCTGTCGTTGAGCGCCTTGATCATCGTGCTGCTGGCGTTCTCGGTGCTGATGCGCTGGCCGCTGCCGGCGGCGGCGGCGATCCTGATCTGGGGCGCCGCCAGTTTTGCCTTGGTGCCACCGCTGCAGATGCGTGTCATGGAAGCCGCCAAGGACGCACCCAACCTGGCGTCCGCGGTGAACATCGGCGCGTTCAACTTCGGCAACGCCATCGGTGCGGTGCTGGGTGGCGCGGTGATCAATGCCGGGCTGGGTTATCCCGCCATTGCCTTGGCCGGTGCCGGAATGGCCGCGCTTGGGCTGGTGATGGTGCTGACCTTGAGCTGGCGCTCGAAACGGGCATCTGGTGCGGTGTTCGAACAAGCGCTCGAGTGATCGCGTAGCCAGCCTGCGCGGACGGTGCCGCAGGCCTTGCGGTCTGCGGCACCACCCGCGATGGGCGCTGCGGCCATAGCACCGCCGCCGCAGTGGCACGCTTCGCGAGAGCCGCAGGGGTGCCGAACCTGGTCCTCACTCATTTCAGCGCGCGCTATCAGAACAACTCGCAGCGCAGTCCTTGCATCGACGATGTCCGCGCACAAGCAGCAGCGCACTACTCGGGGCGATTGATTCTGGCGGCGGATGTGCAGCCATATCGCCTCGGACGGGATGGCGATTTGCTACCGATCGAAACTTTGTCATCCTGACGACGCCATTTGTGCCTATTCTTGTGCATCAGAAGTGGGCAACCACTCGCTTTATTGGGTGCTTTTTTATGGGTCATTTGACCAGGCCGTTTCGCTTTACCCGCAAAGGATTGCTGTGCTGCGCCACATGGCTCGTCTTGTCGGCAGGCTCGGCTGTCGCAGGGGGCGTCCCTGCAGTCGATCTGTACCTCTCCCAGTCGCCGCCGCTGTCGGTGCTCGAGCCGACCGACCAGAATGGCAATAACGGCATCACCGGCATCGTCGGCGAGGTCACCGCCAAGGCCGCCGCCCTGGCCGGCTACGATCTGCACCCCCAGGCATTGCCCTGGGCGCGGTCGCAACGGATCGTCCAGGCGGGGGAAAACCAGCTGATCATTCCTCTGTCCCGCACCCCGGATCGAGAAGACCAATACACCTGGATCGCCCCGGTGATGACCATGGACCGGGCGTTTTTCAGCCTCGACAAACAGGTGGAAACCTTCGAACAGGCGCGCAAGACGTTCGCACGAGTCGCCGTCGGCATGGGCAGCGCGCAGGAACAGATGCTGCGCGACGAGGGCTTTGCCAATGAGCAGATCTACTCACTGAAAATTGGTGAAAACCCGGCGCAGATGCTGCTCAAGGGCCGCGTCGACGCCTGGTTCAACGGGGTTCCGGAAACCCGCTATTTCTGGCCGCAAGTCTCTGATCGCCCGCTGCGGATGAGCCCCGCGCTGATGACATCGGACCTCTACCTGGCGTGCTCGAAAATCTGTGACGAGACGATGGTCCATGACTTGCGAAAAGCCATCGACACATTGCGCAACGACGGTACGATCAAACGCATCACCGACGCTTACCTGGCCCGCACAGCCGCCCAGCAAACGCCCCCGCCCTCCCGGCGTGCGCACTCCAATTCGCAGCAATGACCCACCAGGAACCCGATCATGAGCCGTCAGCCCCCCGACAACCTGCCCATCTACCGCGTACTGACCGGCCCCGATGACGCCGCCTTCTGCCAGCGAGTCAGCGCTGCGCTGGAACTGGGCTACACGCTGCATGGCTCACCGGCCCTGACCTTCAATGGCCAGCAGGTGATCGTTGCCCAGGCGGTCATCTGGGCGGGCCAGGTCAAGGCCTATTGAGCCACCGGGCAATCCGCGAGCAGGTATGGCGGCGAATGGCGCTGCTTCATGCTTGGCGTCAAGCGGCATCCTCGACATGACGCGCCTGGTGGCTCCACTCACTCGGACGCGACAGGCTTCTTGAAAACGTAGAACAGGTTCGGTTCGCTCACCAGATAGATCGTGCCGTCGTTGTCCAGCGCCACCCCTTCAGCCTGAGGCACCGAGCGTTTCAAGCCATTAAAGCCCTGGCGTAACGAGAGTGTCCCGACGGGTTTGTGATGTTGGCCCAATTCCAGTAACAACTTGGATTGGTCAGACAACGCCAGCAGATGGTCATGGCGCTGATCATATTCCAGGCTTGAAAGATCGGTGACGAACAAATCGTCGTCGCGGGTAATCGTGATGGGTTCGGCGCCGTCCCCTTCGGCGAACCCGCTGATCTCGAAGATCGACATCGGCGACTGTTCGTTGGCGACGAACAAGCGCTCCTGAACACGATCATAGGCAAGCCCTTCGAATCCGCGATTCCTCCTGCCGCCCAGCGCCAAAACGATCTGTTCGGCGTCGTCCGCATTCAGCGTGGTGGTGTGGTCATCGATGTTCACGACCAATAAACGCTGGTCGCCTTCGTCACTGATAACGAAGGTGCCCGGGCGAATATATTCCACGCCCTCGGGATCGCCGAAGCCTACCAACTCGATACGCCGTTCAATGTCACCGTCCAGAGAAAGCTCCACCAGTTCGGACTGCTTGTTAGTCACGGTAAACAACGAATTGCGCTCGGGATCGAACGTAAGTGCGGATACGTTGGCCAAGCCACCGATAACCTTGCCTTGAATGACCGCGCGGTAGTCGGCCAACCCCATTGATTGGCCGTGAGAAACACCGAAGGCATGGCGCATATTGAACCAGGCTCGGCCGAACAGGCGTTGGTAATGACTCGCCACGGCCAGCGAAAGCCCGAGCACAACAAGCAGAATGATAAGCAGATGACGGCGTTGCAACGTGGAGGGCATGGACACTGCTCGCAAAAGAATGCGCGAAGTTTATCAAACAGCCCCGCGCAAATTTGCACAAAAGGCCCTTTGACAGCACGAAAACAGCCCCCTGCAGTGAATTATTTTGTGCGCCGTTATCTCTGATGCAGGAGAGCTGGAGCGCGACGCATCGTCGTGCGCACCAGGCGACTGAGGTTCCTCCCACGCCTGACCTGGGAGGAGCAAGCGTCTACAAGATCCTGAGTAAACCCCATGAAGCTAGGCAAGAAACGCGTAAAACCCTTCGGATTGAAAGACATCACCATCGTCGACGATGCCAAGATGCGCAAGGCGATCACCGCCGCCGCCCTGGGCAACGCCATGGAATGGTTCGACTTTGGCGTCTATGGCTTCGTCGCCTACGTACTGGGCAAGGTGTTCTTCCCCAGTGCCGACCCCAGCGTGCAGATGATTGCCGCGCTGGCGACCTTCTCGGTGCCCTTCTTGATTCGCCCGCTGGGCGGGTTGTTCTTCGGCGCCCTGGGCGACCGCTACGGGCGACAGAAAGTGCTGGCGGCGACCATCGTCATCATGTCCTTGAGCACCTTCGCCATCGGCTTGATCCCCTCCTACGCCTCGATCGGCATCTGGGCACCGGTGCTGCTGTTGCTGGCCAAGATGGCCCAGGGCTTTTCGGTGGGCGGCGAATACACCGGCGCTTCTATCTTCGTCGCCGAATACGCCCCGGACCGCAAACGCGGCTTCCTCGGCAGCTGGCTGGATTTCGGCTCCATTGCCGGCTTCGTGTTCGGCGCAGGCCTGGTGGTGCTGATCTCCGCAGTGCTGGGCGATGAAAAATTCCAGGAGTGGGGCTGGCGCCTGCCGTTCTTCCTTGCCCTGCCCCTGGGCATGCTCGGGCTGTATCTGCGTAACGCGCTGGAAGAGACCCCGGCCTTTCAGCAGCACGTCGAAAAACTTGAGCAAGGCGACCGCGAAGGCCTGGCGACCGGCCCACAGGTGTCGTTCAAGGAAGTGGTCACCAAGCACTGGCGCAGCCTGGTGACCTGCGTCGGCGTGGTGGTCTCCACCAACGTCACCTATTACATGCTGCTCACCTACATGCCGAGCTACCTGTCGCATAACTTGCACTACAGCGAGAACCGCGGCGTGCTGATCATCATCGCGATCATGGTCGGCATGCTGTTCGTGCAGCCGCTGATCGGCCGGTTGAGCGACAGGTTCGGGCGTCGGCCGTTCATCATCTGCGGCAGCGTCGGCTTGTTCTGCCTGGCCATTCCCGCCTTCATGCTGATCATCAGCGGCAAGGTCGGCCTGATCTTCTCCGGCTTGCTGGTCCTGGCGGTATTGCTCAACTTCTTCATTGGCGTCATGGCCTCGACGCTGCCGGCGATGTTCCCCACCCACATCCGCTACAGCGCACTGGCCAGCGCCTTCAACATCTCGGTGCTGATCGCCGGCGTCACCCCGACCCTGGCCGCGTGGCTGGTGGAAACCACGCAGAACCTGTACATGCCGGCCTACTACCTGATGGTGATCGCCCTCATCGGCCTGGCCACCGGCGTGACCATGAAAGAAACCGCCAACAAGCCCCTGCGCGGGGCGGCGCCGACGGCGTCCGATCTGGACGAGGCGAAGGAGCTGCTGCAGGAGCATCACGACAATATCGAAGAGAAAATCGAAGACATCGACGCCAAAATCGCCGAGTTGCAGGCCAAGCGTGAGGAGCTGGTCCAGCAGCATCCGCGCATCGATTGAAGCCTTCCGGCCGGCCCTTCAGCGACTGAACTCGACGTTGACGGGCCGCTGACTCATCAGACCCCAAGCCTCCTGACGTCGGCCTGCATCGATAAGTGCCTTATCGCTGCTCGCCAGCGTCACACACGATCTCTGATCGCGAGCCCTGCGTACTCAGTCGCAAACCTGCGATCCAGAGCTGTTTCTTCATGTCGATGTATGAACTTTCCTGCTGGCGAGGTTTCAGTTCATCCTGAGATGTTCCGGCCTTGGTATGAAAATGCCAGCAGTGACCGTGACAGACGTCGAGACACAACAATGAACCAATACCCCCGACAGAAAACAGGACCGTGGCCATGACGGATAACACCGTTGCAGCACCCTTGGAACAAAACCCACCTATTGCCAACGTCCAGCGACTGAGCTTGTTCGTTTTCGCGCTGTTTTTCATTTTTGGCGGCATCACCAGCCTCAATGACATCCTGATCCCCAAACTCAAAAGTCTGTTCAGCCTCAGCTATGCCGAAGCGATGCTGGTGCAGTCGGCGTTCTTCCTCGCTTATGCGCTGGCTTCGATCCCCGCCAGCCTGCTGATCAGCCGCATCGGCTACATGCGCCCTGCGGCCATCGGCCTGGTGACCATGGCCGTAGGTTGCGCGTTGTTCATTCCCGCCGCGCTGGTGGGCCTGTTCGGCGCCTTTCTGATCGCGCTGTTCGTGCTCGCCATCGGGGTCACCGTGGTGCAGGTGGTGTCGAATCCACTGATCTCGCTGCTGGGCCCGCAACAGACCTCCCACAGCCGCGTGACCTTCGCCCAGGCGTTCAACTCGCTGGGCACCACCGTTGCGCCGTACCTGGGGGCCATGCTGATCCTCGGTTCGCTCAGCCAGGTCGACCCGGCCACCCTGAGCGGCTCCGCCCTGGCGACCTACCTGGCCGAAGAAGCCAAGGTCATCAGCAACACCTACGCGGGCCTGGCGGTGGCGCTGATAGTGGTGGCCTTGCTGGTCTGGCAGCAACGCAAGCACCTGCCCTCCACGCTCACCAGCGGCAACGCCAATCCGCTCTCGGCCTTGAGCCTGCTCAAGCAACCGCGCTTCGCCTTCGGCGCGGCCTGCATCTTCTGCTACGTCGGCGCTGAAGTATCCATCGGCAGCCTGCTGACCAACTTCCTGATGCAGGATTCGACCTTCGGCTTCAACGCCGAACTGGCCGGCAAGCACGTCGCCTACTACTGGGGCGGCGCCATGGTCGGGCGCTTCATCGGCGCCGGCCTGCTGCGCGCGTTCGCACCGGGCAAGGTGCTGGCCTGCGCCGCCGTAGTCGCCATCGCCCTGATCGCCAGCGCCGCCACCAACCACGGCGCCGTGGCCGGCTGGTCGATCCTGGCCATCGGCCTGTTCAACTCGGTGATGTTCCCGACCATCTTCGCCTTGGCGTGCGAAGGGCTGGGCAAACGCGCCGCCGAGGGCTCGGGGCTGATCTGCTGCGCCATCGTCGGCGGCGCCATCGTGCCGCCGCTGACCGGCCTGGCTGCCGACCTCAGCACCCTGGGCCTGTCGCTGGCAGTGCCGGCAGTCTGCTACGCGGTCATCGCGTCCTATGGCTGGTACGCGCGCCGCTCCGCGCTGGCCTGATCGCCATCATCTCGCGCCTGCGGCGAGCAGGCGCGACTCGCCCTCCCCAAAGCCGCTGACCAGCGGCTTTTTATTTGCCCCGAGTCACTTTCACGTTTGATCACGAGACGTTGACGGTCAATGAGCTTAAAGGGGGTTATTACACCGGTTTCAACTTAGCGAGCTCGTACACCAAAAATTGATTCCACCGCCAGACGAACATGCTGCTTGAACTGATTGAAACTGGGCATATCCAGTCGTTCTACGTCCACGTCACGCGCTAGCATCAGGAGCTCGTCCCGCACCACTTCATCGGTGCCGAGCAATCTGGCCAGGTGGTCTTTCGGGGACCTTGCTTGAGAGTCCTGGTTTCCAGCCAGGCTGGTTTCCAACAGATGACAATGTTGATAAGGCGGCGTACCAGCATGGCAGATGAACCAGGCTTCCGACGTAGGTTTCGGGACCATGGCCACGCCGGTGATTTTCTGTATTTCAAAGCCTCTGGAGGCACCTTCTACGATGATGTTCTGCAGATGTGGGGTCTTGCGTAACAAGGCTTGGGTGCCATCGGTGTCATGAAAATAAACACAAAGGTCGGCGCCGCGCTCCATGGCGATTTGTCCTAGCGCCCAAGCGCCCTTCGCATGTTCAAGACCACCGCGGCCGCTGTTATGCGTTTGAAACAAGTTGGGTTTGAGGGTCTTGGTCACCCTGGATCGTTCGCCACGACTGATCACGTAGGTAGGGATAGGAACATCTTGCGTCCAGTCGTACAGGTCCCGATACCAGTCGGGTGCATACAAATGAATGAGCTTGTAAATCAGTAAAAGGGCGGGGCCCACCTCAATATCCTCACCCTCACTTACCGCGAGGTCTCGTCGAGATGCTCCCAGGTCGGTGACGCCCTCTCCACTCACGGCAATAGCTCGAATCATTTGTTCGACTCGGCCCTGCCCAGCAATATTTCCTCAGCTTCCTGAGCTATGACCGCCTGAGAAATATCAACCATGACCTCGCCTGGTGAAAGAAAGTCCAGCTTGGTGGATGCCGAGGGCACGTCGAAAAGTCGTATGGCGCGGGTTACGCCATCGTCGCGTTTGTACACGAACACGACAGCTTCACGAGCCAGTTCATCCGTCAGGAAGTTCAGCACCACCGGGGAATGGGTAGTGACGAGGTTTTGCTTGGGGGACTCGACCAATGCATCGACGAGTAGCTGAGTAACTTCGGAGTTGACGCCATTCTCGATCTCGTCGTACAGCAAGAACGAATTCGAGCTGAAACGTTGGGCAGAAATGGCCAATAGCCTCATGAAGCCGTCGTTGATGTGCTTGGCTTCGGTCTTGAAGGTTTCTCCATTATGGATCGATTCTTCGATTTCGATTTTGATCCAACCGCCGGCTACCGAGGCGGTGTGGATGGCTAGAAGCTGGGGGTAATAGCGGCGCAAGTCTGTGACTATTAGCTGACGCTCGGTGGCGGCAAGGCCATGGAGGAACGCTGACAGTTTTTCACCACCCAGGCCGATATCCGGCAGCGAGCCGGCTCGAGATCTTTCTCGTATCAGATTGGGCGCCAGAAGGTCGAGCGAACGAAACCCACTGACGAAGTCTCTGATAGCAGAAAGTTCTGAACCCAGTATTTCAGGCTTGATGTGCGAAAAAACCGAACCCGCATAATTAAAATCGACCGAACGAGTATCTCTCTCGAACAGCTTGTAACTTTTCTCAGTGGCTTCGAAAAGGTTTACAGGAGTGACGCCAGATATACGACTAATATGCTCAACGGAGCATGTCATCTTGGTACGATTGAATCGCGCGCCCCAAAAATAGTGCTCATCTCCAATGCGAAATACGAGCCTGAGGGTAATTGACTGCTTGCGCCCAGGTTTGAAAGTCAGGTCAGTGTTTTTCCAATTACGTGCTTTAAGCCAGCGCTCCGTGGAGCCCTGAAAAAGGCTGGCAATAAAATCGAACACCTGAAGAATAGTGCTCTTTCCTGCACCGTTGAAACCCACCAGGCAAGTAAACTCGGCCAGATCCAGATTGAAATCCACCAGCGATTTAAAGTTATCGACATATACCGATACAACTTCTGTGTCTCGCCGCATTCCTAAGTCTCGCTTGCCATGATTTTGCTTGCCGTATCGAAGAATCTGGAATCAATGCCAGATAGTTGTTAGCGGGTGACACCTTAGCACAGGCGGTACGGCTAAAAAATCCTGCGTCAGAACAGAGTATCGACATGCCAGGAATCGACGCGACAGGAGTGGATACCCACGCTCACGGCGTTGAACGCGAAATAGCCGTTGCTGTCATCTTGCCAGAGTGAACAAGCCCATCTGCGCTAGTCTGAAACCCGCATTCATCCGCCGCCGTTCATACCCAAGGATCGATCCATGCCCACCCCTGCATCGCCCGCCACCGCGTCCGGCCTCACCCAGCACAAGCGCCCGTTCGGCACGCTGGCCGACGGTACCGCCATCGACCGATACACCCTGAGCAACAGCCACGGCATGCAAGTCAGCGTGATCACCTATGGGGCAGTGCTGCAGTCGGTGATCGTCCCCGATCGGCACGGCCACAGCGACGACGTGCTGCTCGGCTTCGATGACGTTCAGAGCTATCAGACCCACGCCGATCCGCACTTCGGCGCAACCATCGGCCGCTATGGCAACCGCATCGCCGATGGCCGTTTCGTGCTCGATGGCGTCGCCCACCGCATCCCGCTCAACGACGGCGCCAACGCTATCCATGGCGGCCCGCAGGGCTTCGACACGCGATTGTGGACAGCCGCACCGTTTCAGGGGGCAGGCTCGGTAGGCGTGACGCTCAGCTACACCAGCCCGGACGGCGAAATGGGCTTCCCGGGCGAACTGCAGACCCGCGTGACCTACAGCCTCAACGACCACAACGAGCTGCGCATCCACTTCCACGCCACCACCACCAAAGCCACGGTGGTGAACCTGACCAACCATGGCTATTACAACCTGGCGGGCGCCGGCAACGGCACCATCCTCGATCAGGTCGCCACGCTGCACGCCAGCCACTACACCCCGGTGTCGGCCAAGCTCATCCCGACCGGCGAACTCGCACCGGTTGCCGATACGCCTATGGATTTCCTCACACCCACCCCTTTCGGCAGGCACATCCACGCTGACCATCCACAGCTCAAGTTCGCCGAGCCCAGCCAAGGTGGCTTCGACTTCAACTATGTGCTGGATACCGATGGCGACCTGAGCAGGCCGGCGGTCGAGGTGTTCGATCCGGGGTCGGGCCGACGTTTGCAACTGTTTACCACGCAACCGGCGGTGCAGCTCTACACCGCCAACCTGCTCGACGGCAGCATCCGCGGCAAAGACGGCAAAATCTATGGGCATTGGGGGGCCTTTGCCCTGGAGGCCGAGCATTTCCCTGACGCCCCCAATCAGCCGGGCTTCCCCAGCACCCGGCTGGATCCGGGCGAGGTCTATGCGCATACGACGGTGCTGAAGTTCTCCCTCGACTGACGCTCGAAGCTAGCAGCAAAGGCCGTAGCGACCGCAGCTACTTCAGATACCATGCCCACGGCTCGGTGCCGACGTACTCGGTGACCTGCTTGACCTCCAGGTAGTTCTCCAGGCCCCAGTGCCCCAGTTCGCGGCCGATCCCGCTCTGCTTCATGCCGCCCCAGGGCGCTTCGACGAAGGTCGGCTGCGAGCAATTGACCCAGATGATCCCGGCACGCAGCTGGTTGGCGATACGGGTGGCCCGTTGCGGGTCCTGGCTCATCACCGCCGCCGCCAGGCCGAAGCGGCTGGCGTTGGCCATCTGCACCGCCTGGGCCTCGGAGGTGAAGCGCTTGACGCAGAGCAAGGGCCCGAACACTTCTTCACGCCAGATCAGGCTGTCGGCATCCGGCTCATCGAAAATCGTCGGCTCCATGAAAAAACCGCGGTCCAGATGCGCCGGGCGTTTGCCACCGGTCAGGAGCCGTGCGCCGCTGGCCAGCCCCTGGGCGATGAAGTCCTGCACCTTGGCGTGCTGAGCCTGGCTGACCAGTGGCCCCAGCAAGACGCCCGGTTCGAGCCCCGGCCCGATGGTGATCGCTCGGGCGGCCTGCACCAGCCGCTCCAACAGGCGTGGGGCGATGCTCTCCTGAACCAGCAGGCGCGAAGTAGCGCTGCACACCTGGCCCTGGTTCCAGAAAATACCGAACAGGATCCACTCCACCGCCGCTTCGATATCGGCGTCGTCGAACACGATGAAGGCGGATTTGCCGCCCAGCTCCAGGCTGATGTTCTTGATGTCGGCGGCGGCCGCCGTCATGATTTTCGATCCGGTGGGCACGCTGCCGGTGAACGCCAGCTTGTCGACCCCGGCGTGCTCGGCCAGCGCCGCCCCCGCCTCGGCGCCGCCCCCGGTGACGACATTGAGGACCCCGGCCGGCAAGCCGATGCGATCGGCGGCGCCGGCCAGTTCCAGCGCTGTCAGGGGCGTGAGCTCCGACGGTTTGAGCACCATGGTGGCGCCAGCGGCCAGCGCCGGAGCGACTTTCCAGGCCGCCATCAGCAGCGGGTAATTCCACGGGATGATCTGTCCGGCGACGCCGATGGGCTCCAGCCGCGTGCGGCAGCGAAAGCGCTCGTCCGGCAATGCCACGGGTTGGTCCTGGCGCTCATCGAGTTCCCGGGCGAGCCCGGCGTAATAGCGAAAACAGCCCACCGCATCGCCGATATCCCACTGCGCCTCGGGCAGCGGTTTGCCGTTGTCGCGCACTTCCAGTTCGGCCAGAGCGCCCTGGCTGCTTTCCAGCTCGTTGGCCAAGGCCTCGAGCCAATCCCCACGCTGCGCCCCGGTGGTCTGCGACCAACCCGCATCGAACGCTCGGCGCGCCGCGCGCACGGCATGGTCGATGTCTTCTTCCGTGCCGGCCGCCACCCGTTGCAACACCTGCTCGGTGGCCGGGTCGATCACCTCCATGTAGCCGCCCAGGTCCGGGCCCACCCACTCTCCATTGATATACAACTGGTCACGCATACCAGACTCCTAGGCGCCAGCGCGGCGGTTTTGCAGATAACGGGAGGTGAACAGCAAGGCCATTGAGACGCAGATGATCACCGTCGACAGGGCATTGATCTCCGGCGTTACACCGCGGCGGATCGAAGAAAAGATATAGATCGGCAAGGTGGTCTGCGGGCCGGCGACGAAGAACGCGATGATGAAATCGTCGAAGCTGAAGGTGAACGCCAGCAGGAATCCGGCCATGATCGCCGGGGTGATCTGCGGCAGGATCACGCGCCGGAAGGTGTCCAGCGGCGGTGCGTACAGATCCGCCGACGCCTCCTGCAAGGCCGGATCAAGGGCATCGACGCGGCTGCGCACGATGATCATCACCAGCGCCATGGTGAACAGCGAATGCGCGGCGATCACCGTGGCGAAGCCCATCTCCAGCCGTGGCAACTGCGGCAGCCATTGCGCCAGCAACGGGTTGATCAGGTCGAACAGGCTGATGAACGCGATCAGCGTGGAGATGCCGATGACGATGCCGGGGATGATGATCGCGCAATAGGTGAACGCCTCGAACAGCAGGCGCACCTTGGGGCCGCAGCGGCGCAGGCCGAACACCGCCAGGGTGCCGAACAGTGTGGCGATGATCGCCGACGTGAAGGCGATCAGCGCGCTGTGGCCCAGCGCTTCCATGATGAAAGGGTTGCCGAAGGCGCTGCCGAACCACTGCACCGAGCAGCACTGGAAGGCCAGCCCGCTGCGTCCGGCATTGAAGGCAAACACCATGATCAGGGCGATGGGCGCATAGAGAAACAGGTACAGCGAGGTCGAATAGCTGCGCAGCCACATGTCACAGGCCTCCATCGGCAGGGCGGCCGCCGTAGCGCGCCACCAGCTTGAGGTACACACCGATGATCAGCAGCATCATCGCCACCAGGGTCATCGCCAGCGCACTGCCGAAGGGCCAGTTGCGCGATTGCAGAAACAGGTCGACCAGGGCGTTGCCGACGAAGAACACTTTGCCGCCGCCCAGCACTGCAGGGATCAGAAACTCGCCCATCAACAGAATGAACACCAGCATCACCCCGGTGATGATCCCCGGCGCCGACAGCGGCAGGGTGATCCGCCGCAGGGTTTCGAAACCGCTGGCGCCCAGGTCCGCCGACGCTTCGAGCAGACGCTTGTCGAGTTTTTCGAGGCTGACGTAGATGGGGAACACCATCAGCGGCAGGTAGCCGTAGACGATGCCGATCAGCACCGCCCACGGCGTATTGATCAGGCGCACGCCTTCGAGCCCGACGCTGGCCAGCAGCGCCGGTATGCCTTTGCCGCTGAGGATGAAGATCCAGGCGTAGGTGCGAATCAGAAAACTCGTCCAGAACGGCACGATCACCAGGGTCAACAACAGCGAGCGATTGCGCCCGGCCCGCACCGCGAGAAAATACGCCAGCGGATAGGCCGCCAGCAGACACACCAGCGTGCCCAGCGGCGCCAGGGTCAGGGTATTGCCGAAGGCGGCGGCCCGTGACCCCAGGTTCAGGTAGTTGTCGAGGGTGAAGCCGCCGGCATAGCCACCCACCGCACTGCGCTGGCCGAAACTGAACACCAGGATGATCACCATCGGCAGCAGCAACAGCAGCAGAAACCACAGGGTCGAGGGCAGCAGCATCAGCCAGGTGATCCGCCGCGCCAGGCTGCGCCGGCGTTGCGGGTCCTGGACGCCAGCGCTGGCCGCCGGCAGGGTTCGAAGCGAGGCGGCTGCACTCATGGCTTTCTCCTTAAGGTGCATGGGGACGGGATCAGGCCGACTTGAAGCGGGCCATCAACTCGGCGCGCAACGGGCTGGTGAGTGTGGCCGCCGCGCCGAACTCCAGCGGGCTGAGCGCTTCGGCTGCGGGGTACATGATCGGATCGTCGAGCATGGCCGCGGGCAGCAATGCATCGACCCGCTTGTCGCCACTGGGGTAACCGTGGCTCAACACCTCCAGCTTGTTGTGCTGTGGATCGAGCAGGTAGTTGATGAAGGCGTAGGCCGCGTCCTTATGTTCCGAGCTTTTCGGAATGGCGAAGAAATCGCTCCAGAGCTCGCCACCCTCCTTGCCCAGGGTGTATTGCATGCTGGGGTTGTCGCGGTGCAACTGCGAAGCGTCACCGGTCCACGACATGGCCATGGTGGCGTCGCCGCTGCGCATCGAGGGCTGAATATCGGAGTTGATCGCAAACAGGTGAGGCTTGACCTCGATCAGCAGTTTTTCCGCATCGGCCAGCTCTTTAGGGTCCAGGGAGTTGAAGCCGTAGCCGAAGGATTTGAGCGCGTTGCCGATGGCGGTCAACTGGTAGTCGTGGACGATCACCTGGCCGCTGGCCTCGCCCTGGCTCAAGGCCCAGAACTCCTTCCAGGTGGTCGGCCGTGCATTGAGCTTGCTGGTGTCATAGACCCACCCGGTGGTGCCCCAGTTTTTCGGCACGGCATAGACCTTGCCGTCCACCGTGCCCTGGGCCATGAACTTCTGCTGAAAGCCGGCGGCGTCGAAGTTGGGGATGCGTGACAAATCCAGCGGTTCGATGAGTCCCAGCTTTACATAGGTGCTGATGGCGTAGTTGGTCGGTACCAGCACGTCCCAGCCGCTGCCGCCGGCTTGCAGTTTGGCGAGCATTTCCTCGTTGGAGCCGAACACACTCATGGACACCCGCGCGCCGGTGGTCTTGGCGAAATTCTCGAGGTTTTCCGGGCTGTGGTAGTTGGGCCAGGTGGCCAGCGACAGGCGATCGCCGATCTTGCCTTGTTCGGCAGCTTCGGCGGAAGAAGTCAGCAAGCCCGGCATGTTGGTAGCGACCACCGCAGCCGCGACCCCGAGGCCGGTGCGGCCAAGAAAATCACGGCGGCTGATGGAGCCGTTCTGCCAGCTGCGCAAGGTCTTGATAAACGATTTCTGGTCCATTGCCGTTCCCCGTATTTGCGATAACCACATGAGTGAATGTTTTCAGTGCGCCATGGCCAGGCCACTGGCATGGTTCCAGCCAACGCTGACGACGGCGCCATGTGCGAAGGTGTCCAGGTCCTTTTCCCGTGCCCGCGCGACCCGCACGCAGACCACGCCGAAGGCCTCGGTACGGACGCGGTATTCAGTGCTGTTGCCCAGGTAGATGCGATCCTCGACCTGCCCCGCCAGCACCACATCACGGGCCGGGCCGCTGCCCGGGGCGGCGATGCTGATCAACTCGGGGCGCACCGCGATGCAGCCGGGAGCCTGGGCGCTGAGGGCGACGCCGTTGGGCGTCATCGGGCTGCTCAGTTCCAGGCCCTGGGCGGTGCGCAACACCGCGGTAGCGCCCTGCAGGCGTTGCACGGTGCCGTCGAACAGGTTCGATTCGCCGATGAAGTCGGCGACGTAGCGGCTGGCGGGCGCCTCGTAGAGCTGTTCGGGGCTGGCGGTCTGCACGATCGAGCCGTTGTGCATGACGCTGATGCTGTCGCTCATGGACAAGGCCTCTTCCTGATCGTGGGTCACCAGCACGAAGGTGATGCCGACTTCACGCTGCAGGCGCAGGAGTTCGGATTGCATCTCCTTGCGCAATTTGCGATCCAGCGCCGCCAGAGGTTCATCGAGCAACAGCACCGTAGGCTTGTTGACCAGCGCGCGGGCCAGCGCCACGCGCTGCTGCTGGCCGCCGGACAACTCGCTGGGCTTGCGCGCGCCGTAGCCGCTCAGGCGCACCATCTCCAGCGCTTCATCGGCCAGGCGACGCTGGCTGTTGCGGTCCGGACGCGGGGTGCGATAGCGCAGCCCATAAGCAATGTTTTCGGCGATGGTCAGGTGCGGGAACAGCGCGTAGTGCTGGAACACCATGTTCACCGGACGCTGATAGGCAGGGATGCCAGAGACGTTCTGGCCACCCAGGCGGATCTCCCCGGAAGTCGGCTGCTCGAAGCCGGCGATCATTCTTAGGGTGGTGGTCTTGCCGCATCCCGAACCGCCCAGGAAGGAATGAAACGAGCCGCGCCGAACACTGAAGTTGAGATCGGCCACGGCCTGCAAGTTGCCGTAGAGTTTGCGAACGTTGCAGAATTCGATATCGCTGGGCTGACTCTCGTGCATGGTGGCATCCCGATGAGCATGGCTGTCGTTGAACGAGGGCCACGCTATCAACCGGGGTTTTGCGGTGTATATATCCCCTGAGGGATAGAGTCGTTTTCAGATCAGTCGATCACGCCCATTTCGTGCCCCGCCAGCTCGCGGATAAACAGCCCCAGCAGCTCCGACTGGCTGCCGATGCCGAGCTTGGCGTAGAGATTCTTGCGGTGGATCTTCACCGTACCGACGCTGATGCTCAACTGCTCGGCCACCGACGCCCCGGAATGCCCACGCAACAGCAACTGGACGATTTCGCGCTCCCGGGCGGTGAGGCGATGGGCACCGAACTGCTCGAAGGCTTCGCGGATCTTGTAATCCAGCTCATGGGCCGGCCGCGGCTGCTCGGCGCGCTGCAGCTGCCAGGCCTCATGGATGATCTGCGCCACGACGCCTTGGGCACATTCGAGCCATTGCAGCTCATCGCGACTGAACGCGCAGTTGGCGCTGGCACGCATGAGCGACAGCACGGCCATGGTGCCCTCCTCCAGATCGACGAAAAACGCCACCTCTTCGGCGAGCCCGGTTTGCTGGTAGTAGGTGAGGTAGTACTCGCCCAGATAGAAATGATCGGGCGCAAACTGCCGCAGCCGCCACAGCCCCGGCGCTTGCTGACGGGTGCAGGCCAGGTAGAAAGGGTCCAAAAGGTACGGGCCGCACTGGTAGTCATCGACGTAAATGCGTCGGCTGTCGGCGGTGAACGTATCGAAGAGTGCCAGCGGCCGATGCTGCCCCTCATAGACGAACAGCACGAAATGATCGATCGGGCAGGTCTGCCGCAGCCAGCCGCACAGCGCGGACAGGCGCTGGCGACCGGGCGCCAGGCTATAGACCTGGGCAAGGCCGGTGGTCCAGTTTTTGAGTTCCTTGGGCGTCATGAGCGGGGTACACAGGGCCAGGAAGCGGAGGCTGCATCATAGGCGCCATTGCCAGCTCCGCCAACGGTGGGCAAGAAAAGGATGCACGCTCATTCGCGACTGCAGTACGGGCGCCAATGCCCACTGCCGATCACGCCGGCAGCGGTCCGCAGGCACGGTAAGCGGCGATCAGCGTATCGAACAGCGCGATGTCCGCGCGACTTCTGGCGAGTAGCTGGGCCCCGGCCACGGCGGCAAAGATCGCCCGCGCCCGGACTTCACTGTCTGCTGGCATGCAGATCTCGGCCGCCACCAGCAGCTTGCACAGCCAAGCGACATTGACCTCGGCGAACGCCTGGATTTCCCGGGTCATTTCAGCAGGCAGGTTATCGGTCTCGGCACCCACGAAGCTGGCCAGGCAAAGACGATTGTCCGCTTCCAGCGAGCGCCGAAAAATTTCGGGAAAACGCCGCAAGGCATCCACAGGGTTTGGGCTTTCCTCACTGATCGCCTCAAGCGCTGCAGCCCCGTCCTGCCAATAGCGCTGGGCAACCGCGACCCCCAGATCGGCCTTGCTCGGAAAGTGGTAATAGATGCTGGCTGCCTTGATCCCGACTGCCGTGGCCAGATCGCGAAAATTCAGGCCGTTGTAACCCTGTGACTGGGCGATGTTTCTGGCGGCCAGAAGTATGGCTTCGCGGGCGTTGATGGTCATGGTGGGCCTTTCGCCCGGTGGGCGATCGCTGGAAAAAATGTGCCGCAATGCTAAATCAAAAATCTACCTTTTGTTAGGTAGAGCCACGCTGGGCTCCGGTCCGTCTCGACTGACAGGGACGCGTCATCACGCTGTCCCGTTGCTTTCATCGAGCACGCCAGGTCATGGCGGTCTCGATGATTACACCACAAACATCCTGGGCGTCACGCGGCCGGCGCATCCAGTTCCGGGATGCCACTGCTGCGATCGGCATAGGCCGCCTTGAAGCTTGGACGTGCCTGCCAGCGCTGCCAGTAGAGGTCCAGAAACTCGAAGCGCTCGTCCAGCGGCGTGGCGTTGACCGGGAATTTGGAGAATGCAATGGCGGTTGCCAAGGTGATATCGGCAAAGGTCGGCTCAGCACCGCCCAGCAGCCATTCACGGCCATCGGACAAATGCCGGTTGACCAATGCCGCGTGGGTCAGCGCCTCCTTGCGGCAGTGTTCGCCCCAGGCTTCGTTCTTGGTCAGCTCCAGCTTGAAACCCAAGCCGGTGTGCAACACATGAAACGCCGTGACGATGCGATAGAGGATGTGCACCCACACGCGGTTGTCCCACATGTTATCGAGGCCTTGCTCCAGCGCAGTTTCTCCCATGATCTTGCGGCCGGGGTAGGACTGGTCGAGATAGCGCACGATGGCTGCGGTTTCGGAGATAAAGCTGCCGTCTGCCAATTCGAGTGTCGGCGTTTCGCCCCAGGGGTTCATGTTGAGATGCCGCCAGCCGCGTTGTTCACCGCCGGGGGCCATGTCGTAGACCGTTTCATCGAAGTGGTCGGCAATGCCTTTTTCATGCATGAACAGGCGCAGACGTTGTGGGTTGGGAAAGGCCGAGGGGGAAGTGAACAGCTGGAGTTTAGAGGTCATGGTCAAGCCCGCAGAGAGGTAGGTGGATTAAACTAACAAATGTTAGGTAGACTTACCGTAGCCGACCCCCAACCCTCCGTCAAACCCTATCTAACATTTGTTAGGTTGGCAATTGAGGCGTTGTTTGCTGCCGTTTGGGGAGCACCTACCGATTCTTGTCCCGCTACAGGGCTCATGCACCCAATTCGGCAATCACCTGCGCCCGCGTCGTCACCTGACGGAAGTGATGCTTCCACAGATCGATGCCCAACTGCCCCGACCGGTCCAGCGACGACCCCACCGTGAGGTCAGTGACCAGTGTCGGGTTCAGCCCTGCATCGAACAGCGCAAATCCGGCGGCGAGCACGCAGGTTTCGGTCTGCATGCCACAGACCAGCACGCGCTCGACGCCAAGCTGCTGGAGGTACTCGACGGCCTCGCGCGTCTGTCCGTAGCCATGCTTGACGAACACCTTGTCGGCCTCGACCAGGCTCTCGTCCTCGGCTGCGGGGTGCCAGCCGAGCTGCCGCTCGAAGGGTGTGACCTGCTCGTCGTGCAGCTCGATCGAGGCGACGGTCGGGATCATCGCCGAGAACGCCCGCGCGCCATCGACCAGCCACTCGGGCGGGCTGAAGGTGGACTGGATATCGACGATGAGCAATACCTGGCGCATGGGTTTGTCCGCAAAGCAAAGGGAGGGCGCGGAGTATATCGTTGCCTACCTGCTGTGCCACGCGCAGACGGCTGGTGAAGAGGCTCTGGTCGCAAAAATTTGAAATGCGCTGCATTGCTCGCCAGAATCGCGGCCCGATCCGGCCTCATTGGCGCAGGCGTGAAGTGAACAGGGATTACCGTTGAACGAACACACATTGTCCATCCGCCTGGAGCGCGTGGCGGCGCAGGTTCCGACCGGGGCGCGATTGGCCGATATCGGCTCGGATCACGGCTATCTGCCGGTCGCGCTGATGCGCCGTGGCGTCATCGTCGCAGCAGTGGCCGGCGAGTTGGCACCGACACCGTTCCAAGCGGCCCAAAGAACCGTGCGCGACAACGGCCTTGAGCACCGAATCAGCGTGCGTTTGGCCAACGGCCTGGCGGCGATCGAGCCCGGCGACGGTATCACCGCTATCAGTCTCTGCGGCATGGGCGGCGAGACCATTCGTGACATCCTCGACAGCGACAAGGCCCGGCTGAGCGGTCAGGAGCGCCTGATCCTGCAGCCCAACGGCGGCGAGCAGCCATTGCGGCGCTGGTTGATGGAAAACGGCTATCGCATCCTTTACGAGGAGGTGCTGCGAGAACAGCGTTTCGACTACGAAATCATCGTCGCCGCACGCACCGGCCCCGTGCAGTACTCGCCTCAGGCGCTGTATTTCGGCCCGCTGCAACTGCAGGCCCGCAGCCCGGCGTTCCTGGCCAAATGGCAGCGCCGTTTGCGCGAGCGCCAGCGCACCCTCGCCCAGCTCTCTCGAGCTCGCCAAGGGATACCCGAGGAGAAGCTGCGGGACGTCGAGCAACAGATCCGCTGGATCAGCGAGATGCTGGATGACGTTGGGCGCTGAATCCCCTTACAGCGCCGCGAGTGGATAGGCTTGCTGACACAGTTCGATAACGCTGTTTCTGAGCCAGCGATGCACCGGATCGGCGTCCATCCGCGGATGCCACATCGCCGAGATGGTGATCCGCGATATGGAGGCCGGCAGGTCAAAGGGTTCAAGCCCAGATGCAACGCTGCCCGAAACCAGGTTTCCCAGACACGAACGCGGCACGATGGCGACCAGATCAGACTGCCGAGCGATGCGCATCGCGTCGGGATATCCCGGTACCACGACCGCCACCGTGCGTTTCAGCCCACGGCCCTTGAGGGCGCTCTCCAGGGACTCGATGGCGCTGCCCTCTTGCATTGCAGCGATGTGATTGAACGCCGCAAAGCGCTCCAGCGTTACCGGCGATCCCGCGACCAGTGGGTGTCCGACGCGCGCCACACCGACATAGGCATCATGGAACAAAAAGCGGGTACGAATCTCGGGCGCAGATGTGCCTACCAGACCGATCTCCAGATCGACCAGGCCCTCGCGCAGGGGCTGCGCCTCTTTGTCGGGCTTGGCCACGAAGCGCAGCACGATGCGCGGCGCCAACTGCGTGACTGCCGCCACCACCGGGCCGGACAGCCACTCCATGAATGATTCGCTGGCGCGGATCGTGAACGTCCCTTGCACCATCGCCATATCGACCTCATCAACCTGCGGTCGCAGAATCCCGCGCGCATCACGGGTCAAGGCGTGTACCTGATCGCGCAGTTCAATGGCCCTCGGCGTCGGTACCAGGCCCCGTCCGGCACGCACGAGCAACGGATCGCCGGTCACCCGGCGCAGGCGAGTCAAGGTGCGACTCATGGCCGAGGTACTCAGGTTCAAGCGGATGGCCGCAGCGGTCACGCTGCATTCGGCAAGCAAGGCATCCAGCGCTACGAGAAGATTCAGGTCGACGTTGTTCATGGGAATATCGGCTCGGTTTAAATCGCCTGACCAGGCGTCTGCTGCAACTATATTGTGATTCCTGTGCGCCTACCGCTCCAAGTGCACACATCCTATCGTGGTGATGTTCTCAATCCCCCATGCAGGTTGACTCCATGTCTGAAGACACTCTCCATGAACGACCAGGTACGATTCTCATCATCGGCGCTTCCCGTGGCCTCGGCCACGCCATGGCCACGGAGTTCTTGCACAAGGGCTGGACCGTGGTCGGCACGGTGCGCGCGCACTCGGCCCGCACGCCGCTGCATGACCTGGCAGACGCCTACCCCGACCGGGTCGAAATCGAGATCCTCGACATCCGCGAAACCGGCCAGCTCCACGCTTTGCACGAGCGCCTGAAGGGCAGGACATTCGACATCCTGTTCGTC
The DNA here is from genome assembly GCF_058986725.1 of Pseudomonas sp. GW821-FHT01A09. Lineage (NCBI taxonomy): Bacteria > Pseudomonadati > Pseudomonadota > Gammaproteobacteria > Pseudomonadales > Pseudomonadaceae > Pseudomonas > Pseudomonas sp. GW821-FHT01A09. The sequence continues at coordinate 119,244 of NZ_JBYSWB010000003.1, read as the reverse complement.
AACGCCGGCACCACCAACCCGGACCCGACGCAGACGATCGGCGAGGTCTCGACCGAAGATTTCGTCGACCTCATGCTCACCAACGCGTTGGGCCCCATGCGAGTCATCGAGCGACTGCAGTGCTACGTCCCCGACCACGGCACCCTGGGCGTGATGTCGTCAGGACAAGGCAGCATCGGCGACAACCTGACCGGCCAGCGCGAGCTGTATCGCGGCACCAAGGCAGCGTTGAACATGTTCATGCGCAGCTTCGCCGCACGCCAATCCGCCACCGCTCGAGCCTTGGTCATCATGGCGCCCGGCTGGGTACGCACTGACCTGGGCGGCCCGCAGGGGCGTTTGAGCATCGGCGAAAGTGTGCCGAAACTGGTGGATGTGCTGCTGGCAAAACACGGCCGGCCGGGGCTGGAGTATCTGGACTATCTCGGGCGTACGGTGGCTTGGTAGGGGCCGCAAGTTGACGCACGAAGCATTGCGCCCCAGTCTGCTGGCTTTGACGGTATTCGTCGGGCCCGGCGAGCTGTACGTAGTACCGCGGGGTATCGAGCACCGAACCGCCGCCGTCCGTGAAACCCGGTTGCTGATGATCGAGCCGCGAGGAATCCTGAATACCGGGCACGAGGGAGGTGAGCGCACGGCGGAAAATGACGTGTGGATTTGAATGGCGCGCGCCCACGACGTAGCGGCGGCGCGTAGAGCCAGCCACGATCGACGCAACCCAAAGTACCTCGACGCCAAATATCTTTGAACTAACCCTCCGGCGGCAGGATCGTTTTCTATGCGCAGTGAGCGCGGCCCGGGCAGGCCGGTGTATCCGCACCGAGCCCTACGCGCAGGGTCGCTGAACGACATAAGGAGCAATCATGACCGTCACCACCCTCCCCGACTATCGCTACCGGCCTGGGCCGCTGCACGCGATCCTGCTGGCCGGCAGCGTGCCACTGTTTCTGGGCGCCCTGCTAAGCGATGTTGCCTACTACCTGACCTACCAACCGCAGTGGAGCAACTTCGCCGCCTGGCTGCTGTTCGGCGCCGCGCTGTTCAGTGGCCTGGCGCTGGTGTTTGCGCTGGTCAATCTGATCCGGGCCGAGCACAAGGGCGGGCGCCCCACGGCGTACTTTCTGCTGGTGCTGATCAGTTGGGCCCTTGCGGTGTTCAACTCGTTCGAACACGGCAAAGACGCCTTTGCGGTCATGCCCTCGGGTCTGGTGCTGTCGGTGATCGCGGCGCCGCTGATCCTGATCGCCGCCTGGCTCGGCCTGAGCAACCTGCGCGCCACGCCATACCCTGTAGCGAGGGGGCTCGCCCCCGAAAAAGGAGGTCTGGCATGAAGCATTCCATAGCACTCTCCACCCTGAGCATCGCCCTGCTGCTGAGCGGTTGCAACGGCGCAGGCGACGCCACCGAGACCCATGGCGCCAACCCGAAACTGCCAACACCCGAACGTGGCCTGCTGCCGACCATGAAGATCGCCGACCCGGCCGCCTGGGGCGATCAAAAGCCCAAGGTACCCGAGGGCTACAGCATTACCGCCATCGCCAGCGACCTGAAGATCCCGCGCCAGACGCTGGTGCTGCCCAATGGCGACATCCTCGTGTCCGAGGGCAAAGGTGGCACCGAGGCACAGCTCAAGCCCAAGGACGTCATCGCCGCCGTGATCAAGGCCCGCGGCACCACGCCGGTCAAGGGCGGCAACCGCCTGACCTTGCTGCGCGATGCCGACGGTGACGGCGTGTATGAAGTGAAAACGGTATTCGCTGAAAACCTCAACGCCCCCTATGGCCTGGCCTTCGCCAACGGCAAGATTTACGTCGCCAACCAGGATGCGCTGGTGAGCTTCGACTACACCGATGGCCAGACCAAGGCCAGTGGTGCACCGACCACCGTCACCGACCTGCCGGCGCGGATCAATCACCACTGGACCAAATCCCTGGCCGCCAGCCCCGACGGCAAGTGGCTGTACGTGGGGATCGGCTCGAACAGCAACATCAACGAGCGCGGCATGGAGGTCGAGCAGAACCGCGCCCGCGTCTGGCAGATCGATGCCCAGACCGGCGCCCACCGGCCTTACGCCACCGGCATCCGCAACCCCACCTCGCTAACCATTCAGCCCGGCACCGGGCAGTTGTGGGCGGTGGCCAACGAGCGTGACGAGATCGGCCCGGACCTGGTGCCGGACTACCTGACCTCGGTGCGCGATGGCGCCTTCTATGGCTGGCCTTACAGCTATTGGGGCCAGAACGTCGATACGCGCGCGCAGCCGCAGAATCCCGAGCGCGTCGCCGCGGCGATCAAACCGGACTACGCCCTGGGCTCCCACGTCGCGGCGCTGGGCGTGACCTTCTCCATTGCAGCGCTGGGCGACAAGTTCGCCGACGGCGCCTTCGTGGGCGAGCACGGCAGCTGGAACCGCGAGAACCCAGTGGGCTACAAGGTGGTGTTCGTGCCGTTCAGCAACGGCAAGCCTGCCGGCGAGCCGATCGATTTCGCCACGGGCTTCCGCGGTGAAGACGGCAAGACCCGCGGCCGGCCGGTGGGTGTGACCGTGGATCCGAAAGGCGCGCTGATCATCGCCGACGACCTGTCGAACACCGTGTGGAGGGTGACGCGCAACCGTTGAGTCGAAAATTCCGGGTGGCCTGCGCTGGCGGGCCGCCCGGTGTCCCCGCCTGAAAGACTGCATCAATCCCCGCCTGAACGCTCCTTTCTGGACGTATCCGCCCTGATACTCAAAAAAATGTGAAATGCGAATCAATATTTGGTTACTATTCGATCCGATTCGTATCTGAGTGTGTTTCTCATTTGCAGTCGCGCTCGATATTGACGCAAATCCATCCAATCCAGGAATCCCATCTTGAACCGTCGCCTCTCCGCCAGCTTGCTGCTGCTTAGCGCCTGCAGCGCCCTGCCCCTCGCCCATGCCGCCGATGAAGTGGTGCTGCCTTCCACGCAGATTCAGGACAACGCCGTTCAGGGCGACGAGCCGAGCGTGGGGTATCAGGGCAAGCCGGCGTCCAGCACTACCAAGCTGGGGCTGACGGACAAGGAAACGCCCCAGGCGATTACCACCATCACGCGCAAGCAGATGGACGATTACCAGATTAACGGGATTAAGGATGCGCTGCGCTCTGCGCCTTCGGTGACCGTCGAGCAGTCGGAAACTGACCGTACCGAATTCACCTCCCGCGGCTTCGACATCGGTACCTTCGAATACGATGGCATGGGCATGCCCTTCGCCCAGACGATCCTGATAGGTGATCAGGACATGGCCGAATTCGAACAGGTCGACGTGCTGCACGGCGCCAACGGCTTGATGAGCGGCACCGGTAACCCGTCCGCCACGGTCAACTTCGTGCGCAAGCGCCCGACCGATACGTTCCAGGCGCAAATAGATACCAGCGTCGGCTCCTGGGATAGCCGTCGCGTCGACGTCGATGTATCAGGGCCGCTGACTCCTACAGGCAATGTGCGCGGGCGCTTCATTTATGCACATGACAAGGGCAACTCGTGGCTGGATCGCTACAGCCACGAACGCAATGTTGCGGCAGGTCTGCTGGCGTTCGACCTGTCCGATGCCGACACGTTGACGGTGGGTTTTTCGCAACATAACAGCGACTCCAACGGCAGCAGCTGGGGCAACCTGGCGCTGGTCAACGGAACGGACGGCAGCAATTTCACACCGATTCACTACAGCGGGCGCAGCGCCAGCGTCGGGCAGCCCTGGACCTACTGGAACATGCACACCCAACGCGCTTTCGCGGAACTGAAACATGATTTTGGCAACGGTTGGAACGGCACGGTCACCGCTACCGGGATCACCGAGTACCAGAACACCAGCATGCTCTTCGTCAATACGGTGGTGGGCGACGACGCCAACGTATATGCCGGCCAGACCAGCAGCAAAGCTCACGAGATGATCGGCGAAGCCAAGGCGTCCGGGCCGTTCAGCCTGTTTGGCCGTGATCATGAATTGACCTTCGGCGTCAGCTACGGTCGCACCCACCAGAAGGCTCGCGAGTACGATGCCGAAGGCGCCAATTACTTCGACACCTCCTACTCGCAGCTGCTGCACGGCAACATGCCGGAGCCGGTGTTCGACTACACCAGCGACTACGGCATGCAGAACTTCATAGACACCCAGAAAAGTGCCTTCCTCGGAGCACGCTTCAGCCTGGCCGACGACCTACACTGGATCGCCGGTGCACGCATGCTCAGCGCCGATGGTTCAGGCAGCAGCTATGGCTCCGACCACTCCCTGCGCGTGCATGGCAAGGTCACGCCTTACACCGGCCTGGTGTATGACCTGACTCCGCAGTGGAGTGTCTACACCAGTTGGACGCAGATCTTCAATCCTAACTACGCGAGCGTTGGCTTTGACGGTAAGGTCGTTGCTCCGCTTGAAGGCAAAAGCCTGGAAGCCGGCGTCAAAGGCAACGTGATGAATGATCGCCTGAAGTTGCAGGCGGCGGTGTTCAAGACCAATCAGGACAACGTGGTCAACACCAATGACTATGTCTTTGTGAATGGCCAATACCGCTATGGTACCGCCAGCTACAAGAGCCATGGCCTCGAACTGGAAGCCTCCGGCGAAGCTTTGCCGGGACTGGATCTGCTGGGCGGCTACACCTACGCACATATCGAGGATGACGACGATAACAAGGCGCGCAAATACGTACCGACCCACAGCTTCCACGGAATGGCCACCTACCGCCTTCCCGGCCTGCCGAAGGCGCGAGTGGGGACTCGTGTGAGCTGGCAGAGCGCTGTACAGAACGACTCCTACAGCTACATTCGCCAGAACTCGTACGCGGTGGTCGATCTGATGACCAGCTACGACATCGACAGCCATTGGAGTACGGCGCTGAACCTGAACAACATCAGCGACCGCAAATACCTGACATCGTTATACAGCGGCACCGAGAGCAACTACGGCGCCCCGCGCAACCTCACCGCCTCGGTAACCTGGAAGTACTGATCCCCCCTGCGCACTTCACCGTGAGCCCTGCGCCAAGGCGCTCACGGCGAGTGCGCCAGACGAACATTGACACGCTGATGCCAGGGCCTGCGCGGTCGCTTGCGGGCGACCGAACAGATAACCCTGAGCGAAATGGCAGCCGTTGCGCGCCAGCCATTGCGGCAGAAGCGGCAAATGAAACTCCTCGATGCCTTCGGCCGTGACTTGCATGTTCAGGCTGCGGGCCATGCCCAATATGGCCTCGACCATCGGCAGATGGTTGATCGCCCCGGGCTCGAAGAAGGATCGGTCGATCTTGATCTTGTCGATGTTCAAGCGGGTCAGGTGATAGAGCCCGGAGTAACCGGTGCCGAAATCATCCAGCGACACGGTGATCCCGTGGGCTTGCAGCGTGCTCAAGTTGCGCCGCGCGGCATCCAGATTCCCCACCAGCGCCTCTTCGGTGATTTCCAGTTCCAGGCGGCTGCACGGAAAATCCAGCTGCTGTAACTGCGCCAGCAAAGCCTGGGGGAACGCCTCGTCAATGATCATCGCCGCGCTGATATTGAGCGAAAGGCGATAGTCCCCCCGCCACTGTCGAGAAGCCGCACAGGCCTGGGCCAGCAATGACCGGGTCACTGCCGGCAGAAGCCCCAGATCCTCGAGCACCGGCACGAAATCCCCAGGCATGCCGACACTGCCGTCGGGTTTGATCCAGCGCGCGAGAATCTCGAAGCCCACCACCTGTTTACCCGGCAGCGCCACGATCGGCTGGTAGAACGGCACGATTTCCTGTCTTTCGACGGCCAGCGTCAGGGCGAACTGCAGATCGGACAAAGCCCGGCGCTCCAGTTCGTAGTGCGGATCATAGAAGTTGTAGGTCGATCGACCACTCTGCTTGCCCCGGTACATGGCCGTGTCGGCAAAGTGCAGCAAGGTGGAGGCATCGCTTGCATCCACCGTCGAACGGGAAATGCCCACCGTCGCCCCCAGGCCTGAAGGCTTGACGATCTCGGGCATCGGCGCACTCAGGTTGGCGATGACGGTTTCGGCGATCTGCGAAAGCCTCGCGACCTCATGGTCCCCTTGCAACAGTAGACAAAACTCGTCGCCCCCCAAGCGGGCGGCTATCGCACCGTATTCCAAGGCGATGTCTTCCAGACGACTGGCGACCTCGCAGATGACACTGTCGCCGACCGAATGACCGTGGTTGTCGTTGACCGGCTTGAAGTGATCCAGATCGATCAGAAAGATCACCACCGGCCTGGATGCCGCCAGCCACTCGGTCAGCAGGTCCATGAACTTGCGCCGGTTGATCAAACCGCTCAGTGAGTCGTAGTAGGCCAGGGTCTGCGTCTGCGAATGGGCCCATTGCATGCGCCGGTAGCTCATCCGCGTGTTGTTGACCAGGCGCTTGAGCACCAGGATGGGCAGGATCAGCGACATGAAAGAAAACGCCGTCGAGGTCAGCACGAAACGCCAGCGCTCGGCATTCTCGAAGCCGCTCTCGTAAGGCAGGCCGAGCAAGCGCATCGTCCATTCTTCCAGCCGAAACTCCCAGAGCACCGAGATGCCGCCCATGGTCATGACCGCCAACAGCACGATCAGGGTCAAGCGCAGTGGGCTGTAGTGATAGAGGTCAGACATGGGCAATACCGGCGGGGAGAAGATGCATTGACATCATATAGCCATCATTGGTTCTCCGCCTGACCGTCGGTCTTGATGCGGCTAAGGTCTGATAGCTATCGCCCTACCCAGAAACAAACTGACACAAAACTGAAATGACAGCTTGTCATGCTCTGCGCGTGTTCCAGTACGCCAAGGACGGCGACCCCTTCTCGTCCCGCGAGCTTCCATGAACCAAAGCATTGTTCATAACCAGCAGGATTGCGATCTGTTCGGGTTGCTTTACGGCTTCCGCTTTCGTCCAGGCGTTCGCGGTCAGGAGATCGATTCGGTAGCGGCGCTAGGCTGCTTGCACGAGCCCGAGGCGCCGGAGGAGTTCGTCTGGTTGCACCTGAGCCTGGCTCACGCCTCGTGCGAGCGCTGGATGAAAGCCAATCTGGACCTGCCCGAAGAGTTTTTCGAGGCCCTGCACGAAGGCTCGCGCTCGACCCGCATCGAACACATCGACTCCGCCCTGCTGGCGGTAGTCAACGACGTGGTGTTCGATTTCAACATGCTCTCCACCGATATCTCCACCCTGGTGGTGTGCGCCCGCGGTCACCTGCTGATCACCGCCCGGGTGCAACCCTTGCGCTCGGTGGACAAGCTGCGCTCGTCGGTCAAGCGCGGCGAACTGTTCCGCTCGCCACTGGAGTTGCTGGTGCATCTGTTGCGCGATCAAGGCGAAGTGCTGACCCAGTTCTTGCGCCAGACCAGCATCAGCGTCGACCACATCGAAGACCAGTTGCTGTCCCAGCGCCTGAGCAACAACCGCGCGGAACTGGGGGCCATGCGCCGGGTGCTGGTGCGTCTGCAACGTTTGCTGGCGCTGGAGCCAGGGTCGTTGATGCGCTTGCTGCACAAGCCGCCGACATGGCTGCTGGAAGACGACGTGCAGGAGCTGCGTCAATCCACCGAAGAGTCAGCCCTGGTGATCAGCGACCTGACGGCGCTGGTGGAACGCATCAAGCTGTTGCAGGAAGAGATCGCCGCCAACCTCAACGAACAGAGCAACCGCACTCTCTACACCCTGACCGTGGTGACGGTGCTGGCGCTGCCCATCAACATCGTCGCCGGTTTCTTCGGCATGAACGTCGGCGGCATTCCCCTGGCCGCCAACGAGCACGGCTTTTGGGTACTGGTGGCGGTGGTGGCGACCTTCACCCTGATCACCGCGCGCTGGGCGTTTCGCAAGCGCGCGGAGTGACCCCGCCTATTGGCCTCTATTCGCCAGCCCGCGCCGCCGCCATCTGGTCGTTGAACTGCTTGAAAAAGCCGGCATAACCGCCGTTGACTTCAGCAAAGCGCAACGGCTTGACGCGCTCGACGAGGATTTCCTCGGCCTCGGGCGAGTGCTGGAAAATCCCCATGACTTCAGCGATGAAGTCTTTGAGCGGCATGGCGTGCGGGTCGTTGGCCTGACGCTCGCCCATGAGCTCGGTCTGCACATAGGGCGGCGCCAGTTCGTGGACCTTCACGGCGGTGTCCTTGAGCTGATAGCGCAGCGACTGACTGTAGGAATGCACCGCCGCTTTGGTAGCGCAATAGCTGGGGGTCAGCGCCAGCGGCAAGAAGGCCAGGCCGGACGATACCGTGACGATGGCCGCGTGGGGCTGCTGGAGAAAGTGCGGCAGCAAGGCGCGGTCCAGACGCAGCGGCCCGAGCAGATTGGTGGCCACCGTGTCGTCGAGTTCCGAGTCGCCGGCCAGCAGGTTCTCGCTGCGCATGATGCCGGCACTGTGGATCACCGCGTTGAGGCTCGGGTACTTGCCGATCAGCTCGGCCGCCACGCGCTGAACGTCCGCCGCGTCGCTGATGTCCAGCACCGCGTAGTGCATACCGGGGTTGGCCTCGGTGACCTGCTTGAGCAGCGACTCGCGGCGCCCGGCAATGATGACCTGGTTGCCCAGGGCCGCGAAGGCTTCGGCCAGCGCGCGGCCGATACCGCTGCCGCCACCGGTGATCAGAAGGGTGTTACCTGTGCTGTGCATAGTGAACTCCAGGGATGCCTTGCCCCGTGCGGGGCGACCTGGGCTACGATAAGAGCCTGGGGCGCATTCGGGAAGTAGGCGCCCGAAAGTGCATTACTTACCCACCGGAAACCATGACCGATGAATGACCCTCTGCAACCCGCCGCCCGTCCTCCGCAGTGGCCCCATGGCGAAGATGCCAATGACCCGCAACTGGACGCCCTGGTGCGGGAAATCATCGGCCGCGTCGCCGACAAATGGACCATGCTGGTGATCGAGGCGCTGGCCGAGCGCGGTTGCCTGCGCTTCACCCAATTGGCGGCGCAGGTAGGCGATGTCAGCCAGAAGATGCTGACCAAGACGGTGCGCCAGATGGAGGCCGATGGGCTGCTGGTCCGTACGGTCTACCCGGTGGTGCCGCCCAAGGTCGAATACCGCCTGACGGAGATGGGCATGGGACTGGGCGAGGCGTTTTGCGGCGTGTGGCTGTGGGCGGAAAAACACCGCGAAACCATCGAGGCCTCGCGCCGCGACTATCAGGCACGCATGGGAACGCCGTAGCCTGGGGCATGCCGCGACGATGGTGTCAGGACCCAGGCGGCGGATACGGCGAATCGGGGGCAAGCCCCCTCGCTACAGGGTCAGACGACCTTTGAGATGGCCTTGGTCAGCAGTTCGAGGCCGAGGTCGATTTCCTCCAGGCTCACCGTCAACGGCGGCGCGATGCGGAACACCCCGCCCATGCCCGGCAACTGCACGATATTCATGCTCAAGCCCAAGTCCATGCAGGCCCGGGTGATCGACGCGCCCAGCGCCGAGGCCGGTGCCTTGCTGTGGCGATCGGCGACGATTTCCATGCCCAGCAACAGGCCGCGGCCGCGCACGTCGCCGATGCAATCGAAGCGCTCCTGCAAAGCGCGCAGTCCCCTCTCCAGATAAGCCCCGGTGCTGCGCGCACGCGCCACCAGGCCATCACGCTGCACCACCTCCAGCACCTTGAGCCCGACCGCCGCAGGCAATGGATCGGACACGTGGGTGGTGTAGAACAAGAACCCGCGCTCGTGGCACAGCTGCTCGATGCGCGTGCTGGTGATCACCGCCGACAGCGGCAGGCCAGCCCCGAGGGTCTTGGACAGGGTGAGGATGTCCGGCACCACGCCGTCGCGTTCGAAGGCGTACATCGTGCCGGTGCGGCCCAGGCCGGTTTGCGCTTCGTCGAGAATCAGCAGCATGTCGCGCTCCACGCATTTGCGTTTGAGCGCGGCCAGATAGCCCAGCGGCAAGTCGATGATGCCGCCGGAACTGAGGATCGGCTCGGCAATGAACGCCGCCAGGCTGCCGCTCGATTGCTGATCGATCAGCGCGAAGGCGTAGTCCAGCTCGCCCTGCCAGTCGATCTCGCCTTCTTTCAAGAACTGCGGCCGATACGGATTCGGCGCCGGGATGGCAAACGAGCCCACCGCCGCCGGCCCGTAGCCCTTGCGCCCAGCACTGTAGGTGGCAGACGCCGCGCCGCCGGTCATGCCGTGCCACGACTGGGCGAAGCCGACGATCTCATATTTGCCGGTGGCCAGTTTGGCCATCTTGATCGCGGCCTCGTTGGCCTCGGCACCGGTGCTCAGGAACATGCTGCGCGACAGGCTATCGGGCAAGGTACCCGCCAGATTGGCCGCGAGGTCGACCACCGGCCGGGTCAGCATGCCGCTGAACAGATGGTCGAGATCGCGGATGTGGGTGCGCACCACTTCGCAGATTTCCGGGTGACCATGGCCGAGCAAGGCGCTCATCTGACCCGAGGTGAAATCCAGAATCGGCTGCTGATCAGCGTCATAGACGAAACTGCCCTGTGCCCGCTCGATGATCCGCGACTCGAAGGAGCCGCCGTAGCGAATCAAGTGCTGTTGCGCCTTTTGCCAAAAGATCGGGTCTTGATTGTTCGACATGTCGGACTCCTCAGCGTTGGGTGGGCTGAAGCCGAGTCTAGGCGCTTGACAGGATCAATAATAACTAATAGTTCTTATGGAAGAATTCAGCCGAACTTATACCTTGAGCAACTACCTCGACCTCGACCTGTTGCGCACCTTCGTAACGATTGCCGACACCGGCGCCCTTAGCCGCGCGGCCGATCGCGTCGGGCGCACCCAGGCGGCCATCAGCATGCAAGTCAAACGCCTCGAAGACATCGTCAATCAGCCCTTGCTGCAACGCACCGGCCGCGGGGTGCTGCTCACCCCCCATGGCGAACGCCTGCTGCTGCACGCGCACAAGATCCTGCGTGCCCATGACGAGGCCATCGCCGAATTGTCCGGCAAGGGGCTCTCCGGGACCCTGCGCCTCGGCTGCCCGGATGACTACGCCACGGTGTTCCTGCCGCCGCTGCTGCGCGACTTCGCCGCGCGCCATCCGCAGGTGCTGGTCGAGGTGTATTGCGCGCCGACCCCGCGGCTGCTGGAGCGCCTGCAGGCCCATGCCCTGGACATCGCCATCGTCTCCCAGCGCGAAGGCGACAAACACCTGGCAACCATCCGTCTCGAACCGCTGGTGTGGGTCGGCGCACGGGGCAGCGACGCGGCGGCCATGGACACCCTGCAACTGGCACTGTCGGACCCCGACACCCTCGATCACCAGGCCGCCCTGCACAGCCTCGACGCCAGCGGCCGCGCCTATCGCCTCGCCTATGCCAGCCACAGCCTGACCGGGTTGATTGCCGTGGTGCGTTCTGGGCAAGCCATCGCCGTGCTGACCCAGACCGCAGTACCCGCCGACCTGCAGATACTGCCCCACGACAGCGGCCTGCCGCCCTTGCCCAAGGTCGCCATCGGCTTGCAGCTCGACAGCCGCAAGCCCTCGGCGCTGGTGAGCGCGCTGGAGGAGCACATTCGTGCGGCGCTGCCGCTGCTGTGAAGGGCGTTGAAGGGATTCGATGAAACTGCCGCGCGCGCGGTTCTGTCGAAAGAATTTGGGCCCGGTCAGCGTGCGCCGGTCGCCAGCCAAGGGAGTGAAGCCATGAGCGATATCTTCGAGCTGCATCGTTTCGTCGAGGCCCAGCGGCCGGTGTTCGACCGCGCCCTGCAGGAGCTGCAGGCCGGGCGCAAGACCAGCCACTGGATCTGGTTCGTGTTGCCGCAGCTGCGCGGGCTGGGACGCAGCGACATGGCCGAGCGCTTTGGCCTCAGCGGCGCAGGCGAAGCGCTGGGCTACCTGCAGCACCCGGTGCTGGGGCCGCGACTGGTGCAAAGCGTGTCGGCGCTGTTGGCGCATCGGGACAAAAGCGCGTTGGAGATTCTCGGCCATCCGGATGATTTGAAGTTGCGCTCGTGCCTGACGCTGTTTGCGGCGGTGGCGCCGCAGGAAGGGGTTTTTCAGCAGGCGCTGGAGCAGTTTTTCGGTGGGGAGGCGGATGCCCGGACGCTGTTGTTGCTGGGGGAGTGAAGCAGGTGCGGGCACTGCCTGTGCCCCCACATCACTGCCGTAATCCTAAGGCGTTGGACTCAGCGCCTGCGCAACATCATCCATCAGCGCCTTGGCCATCTCGTTCAGATACAGGGCTGACAGGGCGGCATGGCCGGTAGAGTCGCCGAACGCGGCTTCGCTCATCAGCTTGTTGGCGCAGTCCTGCAGGATGGAGGCGTGCTCCAGGGCATCGACGGCAGGAGTATCGGGGTTGACGGTGAACAGGGTGTGGCCACCGAGACTGCGGCCCCAGGGGGTGGTGCCAGCGGTGTTGAGTTGAGAATGAGTCATAAGATCGAAATCCAAATGGAGAATGGATTGCCACCTCCTGCCGCCAAGCAGGATGGGTGGCAAATTGCGCAAGGTTGGCGGACCGGCCATTTGGAAACCCGGCACCTCCGGGGAGGTCCCTGCGCAACTCGCCATAACGCCGTATTGCGGGCGTGAGAATACGCCTGCAATGCGGGGATGGACGCGTAGCGCCAAATGGTCTGGGCCGCCAAGCCCACGTCGCTGATGTGCAGCGAGGGCGAGAGGTTAACGTGCCGACGACTTGATCACAAGCTACGCAAACACTTCTCTGCAGGGCGACAGGATGGCCCGGAACACCCGTGCATATATCGCACAGAGGCAGCTCACGCGGAACCGTTTCAGCGCGCCGAAGGTCAACCCTTCATACCATGCATCACTGTGCCACTACGGCAAGCGCAGTCTGCACTGTTGATCGATGACCCAAGGATTGCCCCATGACTTCAACCTACTCCGACTCAGGCACCAGCCTGAAACCCCAGACCTATATGGCCGTGGTCGCCACGGTCGCGGCCATCGCCGGGGGCCTGTACGGCTACGACACCGGCATCATCTCCGGCGCCCTGCCGCAGATCGCCAACGAATTCCAGCTGGGCTACCGCGCGCAGGAACTGGTGACCGCCGCCATTCTGCTCGGCGCGGTGATCGGCGCCATCAGCGCCACACGGCTGTCGGCCAGCCGCGGCCGGCGCACCACCATCATGATCGTCGCCGCCATCTATTGCGTCGGCGTGGTGGCGGCGGCGCTGTCGCCGAACGTCTGGTGCCTGGCGGTGGCCCGCCTGGTGTTGGGCTTTGCCGTGGGCGGCTCCACGCAGATCGTCCCCACCTACATCGCCGAGCTGGCGCCTGCGGATAAACGCGGGCGGCTGGTGACCTACTTCAACGTCTCGATCGGCGTCGGCATCCTGTTGGCGGCGATCGTCGGCGTGGCCGGGCAAAATCTGTTCGACTGGCGCTGGATGATCGGCGTCGCCCTGGTGCCCTCGCTGGTGCTGTTGCTGGGCATGAGCAAGCTGCCGGGCAGCCCGCGCTGGCTGGTGGAGAACGACCGCCGCAAGGACGCCGCCGAAGCGCTGTCGCTGGTGCGCGAAACCCGCCGCGAAGTGAAAGAGGAAATCGCCGACATCCAGGAAGTGGTCGAGCAACGCGATCAGCTGCCTACCGTGGGCTGGGCGGCGATGAAAGAGCGCTGGGTGCGCCCGGCACTGGTCGCCGGGCTGGGCATCGCCGCTTTCACCCAGCTGAGCGGCATCGAGATGATGATCTACTACACCCCCACCTTTCTGAAGAACGCCGGCTTCGGCGCTTCGGCAGCGTTGTGGTCGGCGCTGGGCGTGGCCATCACGTATCTGGTGATGACCTTCGTCGGCAAGATGATCGTCGACCGCACCGGCCGGCGCACCCTCAGCCTGGCGATGATCCCCGGCGCGGTGGTGAGCCTGCTGGTGCTCGGCGCGGTGCTGCACTTCAACCTGGCCGGCGACAATCAGGCGTGGTGGATCGTCGCCTGCCTGATCGTGTTCATGATTTTCAACTCCGGCGGCATCCAGATCATCGGCTGGCTGACCGGCGCAGAAATCTACCCCATCGCCATTCGCGACCAGGCCATCGGCCTGCATGCCGCCATGCTCTGGGGCTCCAATCTGCTGCTGACCGGCACGGCGCTGACCATGACCCACTGGCTCGGTGTCGGCGGTGCGATGTGGGTGTATGCCGGCCTGAACGCGGCGGCCTGGGTGTTCATTTACTTTCTGGTACCGGAGACCGGTGGCCGCAGCCTGGAAGACATCGAGCGCAGCCTGCGCGACGGTAGCTTCCTGCCCAAGTGAGCAACTGGCGCCCATCAGGGCGCCATCAACTCCTGCACCCGTGACGCCAGTGTGTCGATCGCGAACGGCTTGGTCAGCACCTGCATCCCGGGCGCCAAGTGGCCGTTGCCGATCACCGCGTTCTCGGCATAACCGGTGATGAACAGCGTCTTGAGCCCCGGGCGGACCTCGCGTCCGGCATCGGCCATCTGCCGGCCGTTCATGCCGCCGGGCAGGCCGACGTCGGTGATCAGCAAATCGATATGCACATCCGACTGCAGCACCTTGAGCCCGGCCAGGCTGTCGGCCGCCTCGATCAGGGTGTAGCCGAGCTCGCCCAGCACATCGGTGAGCAGCATGCGCACGGTCGGCTCGTCGTCGACGATGAGGATGGTTTCGCCGCTCTGCACCGCAGTCGCCGGTGTCCCCAGGGCGTCACCTTCATCCATGGCCGCACTGCCGTAATAGCGCGGCAGATAGATGCACACCGTACTGCCCTGCCCCACCTGCGAATAGATGCGCACCTGGCCGCCCGACTGCTTGGCGAAGCCGTAGATCATCGACAGCCCGAGCCCGGTGCCCTGGCCGATGGGCTTGGTGGTAAAGAACGGATCGAAGGCCTTGGCGATGACCTCGGCGGTCATGCCCATGCCGGTGTCGCTGACCGCCAGCGACAAATACTGGCCCTCGGGAAGGTCGTGGGCGCGGGCGGCCTCGTGGTCCATCCAGCGGTTGGCGGTTTCGATGGTGATGCGCCCGCCATCGGGCATGGCGTCGCGGGCGTTGAGGCACAGGTTGAGCAGGGCGTTCTCCAGCTGGCTGGTGTCGACCAGCGCCGGCCACAGCCCGGTGCTGCCCACCGTTTCCACCAGAATGCTCGGCCCCACGGTGCGCTGGATCAGTTCGCTCATGCCTTCCATCAGCGCATTGACGTCGGTCGGCCGTGGATCGAGGGTCTGGCGGCGGGAGAAGGCCAGCAGCCGGTGGGTCAGTGCCGCAGCGCGTCTGGCCGCGCCCTGGGCGGTGGCGATGTACTTGTCGACGTCCTTCCAGCGGCCTTGCTCGATGCGCGTGCCCATGAGCTCCAAGGCGCCGGAAATGCCCGCCAGCAGGTTGTTGAAGTCATGGGCCAGGCCGCCGGTCAACTGGCCGACGGCCTCCATCTTCTGCGACTGGCGCAGTTTTTCTTCGGCATGCATCAGCTCGGCGGTGCGCGCGTTGACCCGTTGCTCGAGGGTGTCGTTGAGGGCGCGCAAGGCGGCCGTGGCGCGGTCCCGTTCGGCCTCGACCGAGCGGCGTTCCTCGACGTCGATGATCACGCCGGGGAAGCTCTGCGGCGTGCCGTCTGCGGCGCAATCGACACGGCCGTTGGCTTCGATCCAGTAGTACTTGCCGTCGGCGCGGCGGACTCGGTACTGATGGGCGTAGGCACCGCCCTTGGCGATGGCCAGGTTGATCGCGGCGATGAGCCCGTCACGGTCCTCGGGGTGCACCGTGGCAGCCACCTGCTCCAGACTCAGGCCGTGATAGCCGAGCGCCGGATCGAGGCCGAAGGCGCGAGCGAAGGCTTCGTCGACGGTGAAGCGGTCGGTGGGCAGGTCCCAGTGCCAGGTGCCGATGATCGCCCCGGCGGCGAGGGCGAGCTTGACCCGGTCGACGTTCTCGCGGGCGATGGCCTCGCTGACCAGCAGGCGCTCCTGGGCGTTACGGCGCTCGGTGACGTCGCTGAAGATGATCGCGATCTGCCGGTCGTCGCGGTTGCCCACGCTCACGGCGCGCACGTCGAACCAGCGTTTGAAGGCCTCGGCATAGTTTTCGAAGGTGGCCGGCTCGCCAGTCTTGGCAACGTGGCCGTAGGTGTCGAACCAGAACTGCTCCAGATCCGGAGCGAATTCGGTGACCCACTTGCCGCGCAGATTGACCCCCGCCTGCCGCTCGAAGGCCGGGTTGGCCTCAACGAAGCGATAGTCGATGGGCTGGTCGGCGGCGTCGAACTTGACCTGCACGATGGCGAACGCCGACTCGATCGTCTCCAGGATGGTACGAAAGCGCTCCTCGCTCTGGCGCAATGCGCTTTCCGCCGTGCGCATGCGGGTCAGGTCGAGCATCGCGCCGATCATCCGCACCACCTGGCCTTGGTCATTGCGGATGACCTGACCGCGGTCGAGCACGTCGGCATAGGTGCCATCCAGGCGGCGGAAGCGGTACTCGCCTGTCCAGCCCTGTTCCTGGCCTGCAATGACCGCATCAATCGACGCCTCGATGCGCGACCGGTCCTCGGGGTGAATCTGCGCCATCCACCAGTCGCTGGTGGTGTCGATGCTGGCCAGCGGATAGCCGTAGGCCGCTTCCAGCGCTTCGTTCCAGAGCACCTGGTTGGCGCTTACGTCCCAGTCCCACACCGCGTCGTTGGTGGCTTTGACCGCCAGCCGATAACGTTCCTGGGTTTCCTTGAGGGCGAGGCCGGCGAGGTGTTCATCGGTGCGGTCGCGGAGGATTTTCACGAAACCGAGGTGGGTCTTGCTGTCGTCGTACAGCGGCAGCAATTCGCCCGAGGCCCAGAACCGCTGGCCATTTTTGCGCATATGCCAGCGCTCGTCGCTGGTGCGGCCTTGCAACAGCGCACGCTGCATCTCGTGTTCGATGCGGCCGCTGGCGCGATCCTCGGGGGTGAAGAATCGCCCGGCGCTGTGGCCGCGCATTTCTTCGGCAGTCCAGCCCATGACGTTTACCGCGCCGCTGTTCCATTCGGTGACGATGCCGATCGGGTCGGTGATGACCATGGCGAAATCGATCGCGCTTTCGAAGATCGCCCGCTGGCGCGCTTCACTGGTGGCCAGGGCGGCACGGCTGGCTTGCAGCTGCTCGACACCGCCTGCCTGGTCCAGTTGTTCACGCAGGCGCATGACCTCAGCTTCGAGTTGATCGCGGGTGAGGTGTTGCAGAGGACGTTCCACTAATTACACCACTGTTGCGTAGGGATCGATTTGCCGCGCGGTGCCCTGTGCGACGTCAAACGTCACGACCTGTCTGCGCAGTGCTGCTGCACCTCTGGAATGAAGAGCGGCCGCTTGGAATAAATCTGCCTGAAGGGCCATAGGCAATGACCTCGGCGTCTGGCGCAAGTTTCACCGGTCGCGAACGCTGGCAGGTGCGCTTGAACACTTGAATCCAGGGCGGCGGAGTATAAGCGGATTTGCCCAGCGATCGGGCGCGGGGATTGTAAGTGTCGTGATACTCGAACGCCCCCCTGAGGTGCACGCCTCAGGGGCTTGGATTCCTCAACGGCCCAGCACCTTGAGCGCCGCCACCAACGCCTCGATATCCGCCACGCTGGTATTCAAACCTGGCGTGACACGAATGCACGGCCCGCACGCGGAACCCTCGCGGGCAACAGTGAAGATGCCGAACTCGCTAAGCAGCCGTTGGGCCATGGCTGGCTGGTCCGGCGCATCGCGAAAACGCAAGGAAGTGAGCCCGCAATACAGGCGCGGGTCGTCCGGGGTGAGCACTTCGATGCCGGGCAGTTTGCGCGCTTCGCTCACCCACAGGTCGCGCAGGTAACTCAGGCGCGCGCCCTTCACCGCCCAGCCGCCGAGGGCCTGGTGCTCGGCGAAGACCGCGGGCAAGGCCATGAGCGCCGGGACGTTCGGGGTGCCGTAGGGCGACAGGCAGCGGATGTCGTCGGCCGCGTAGCTAAGGTTGCCCATGTCCGGGTCGAAATCCTCGAGGCGATCGCGGCGCACGTGGATCACGCCCAGGCTCAGGGGCGCGCCGATCCATTTCTGCAAGTTGAAGCCAGCCAGATCGATGCCCAGGTCGGCCAGATCCACCTCCAACTGGCCCAGGGAGTGGGCGCCGTCGAGAATCACGTCGATGCCATGGGCCTTGGCAGCCTGGGCGATGGCCTTGACCGGCATCACCAGGCCAGTGCGATGGGTGACGTGGGTCAGGGCCATGAGTTTTAGGCGGGGATGGGCGGCGAAGGCCTCGGTGTAGGTGCGCAGCAGGCTGTCGTAGCTGGCCGGATGGGCGTGCACCAGCTCGATGATCTGCACACCGCGCGCCTTGCATAGCCAGCGGAAGGCGCCCTGTACCGCGCCATAATCCAGGTCGCTGATCAGCACTTGATCGCCAGGTTGCAGGCGGTTGTAGTTGCGGATCAGCGAATAGAGCGCTTCCGAGGCACTGCGGGCGAAGGCCAGCTCTTCGGCCGGCAAGCCCATCAGATCCGCCAGATGTTGACGAATCTCCAGGCCCTGATGGCGATCGAACTCCTGACGCACATGCACCGCGTTGCTACGGTTGATCAGGCGAATCGCTTGCTCGTAGGCATCGACCACCTGGTGGCTCATGCGCCCGAAATAGCCGTTGTCGAGGTTGATCGGCCCGTCGTCGTGCTCGTAGCGGGCAGCGACTTCGCCCCAGAAGGCTTCATCGCGGGCCAGTTCGGCAGGGCTGGGCGATACGGAAGGCATTGACGGCTCCTTGTCGGCGAGAAAGGCAGAGCATCGCTTTGTGACAGGGTGTTGCGCAAGAGTGCCTTGAGCCGTCATTTGAAAAAATGACTCGGCGTCTTGCCGAACTGCTTCTTGAACATCGTGGTAAAGGCACTGGGGCTGTCGTAGCCCAGGGCGCCGGCGACATCGATGATCTTCTCGCCGACCGCGATGCGTTCCAACGCCAGCAGCAGCCGGGATTGCTGGCGCCACTGGCCGAAGGTCATGCCGGTTTCCTTGTTGAACAGGCGCTGGATGGTTTTCTCGTCCAGCGCCAGTCGTTCACTCCACTGCGCCAGGGTCGAGCCGTCGCCCGGATCGCGTTGCAGCGCCGAGCAGATGCGCTCGAGCCGTGGGTCCTGCGGCTGGGGCAGGTGTAGCGGCAAGGTCGGCAGCATCGCCAGCTCATCGACGATCAAGCGCAACACCCTGCCCTCGCGCGAATCGCTGTCACAGGGCGCCTGGATGCCGATGGAGCTCTTGATCAGCTCGCTGAGCAGCGGTGAAATGCTCACCGCGCGGGTTTGCGTGGGCAGGTCCGGCAGGTGATCGGGGCGCACGAACACGCTGCGCATCTTCACCGCGCCGATGCAGCGCACCGAGTGCACCTGCCCGCAGGGCATCCAGATGCCGCGGCTGGGTGGCACCGTCCATTGACCCTGATCGGATTGCACCACCATGACCCCTTCGATGGCGTAGATCAGTTGGTGCTTGGCGTGGGAATGAGCGGTGATGAACCAGCCGTCCGGGTAGTCGGTGGCGCTGCTGGTGACGGTGAAGGCCAGCGCGTTGATGTGCTGCAGAAACTCGTCCTGGGGTCTGACCATGATGCCCTGCCGATGATGCCCGTTTTGCGATAGGTTACGCCCGAACAACGTGAGACAGGCAGTTTTTGCGCCATTAGGATAGCGCCATGCCCAGGGATCGGACAGCCGATCCGTGGGTTGGCCCCCCCTCTTCCACTGCCCGGATGATCTGCAATGTCCACCTCGACCGCCCCCTCGGCGACTGCTTCGGTCGCCGCCCAAGCCAGCCCGCTGGTGATGCGCGTGATCGGCGCTTGCGCACTGGCGCACCTGATCAACGACTTGATCCAATCGGTGCTGCCGTCGATCTACCCCATGCTCAAGGCCAACTACGGCCTGAGCTTCACCCAGGTCGGCCTGATCACCCTGACCTTCCAGCTCACTGCCTCACTGCTGCAACCCTGGATCGGCTATCACACCGACCGCCATCCCAAGCCGTGGCTGCTGCCCGCCGGCATGGTCTGCACCCTGATCGGCATCGTCATGCTGGCCTGCGTCGGCACCTTCCCGGCGATTCTGGTGGCGGCGGCGCTGGTGGGGGTCGGCTCCTCGACCTTCCACCCAGAGACTTCCCGCGTCGCGCGCCTGGCCTCGGGTGGGCGTTATGGTTTGGCGCAGTCGAGCTTTCAGGTCGGTGGCAATGCTGGCAGCGCTTTCGGCCCTTTGCTGGCGGCTGCCATCATCATTCCCTATGGCCAGGGCAATATCGCCTGGTTCGGGCTGTTCGCGGCGTTCGCCATTCTGGTCCTCTATGGCCTGAGCCGCTGGTATCGCCAGCACCTCAACCTGTTCAAGCTCAAGCAAGGCGCCAAGGCCACCCATGGCCTGTCGAAAAACCGCGTCACCGCGACCTTGGTGGTGCTGGCGCTGCTGGTGTTCTCCAAGTATTTCTACATGGCCAGTTTCACCAGCTATTTCACCTTTTACCTGATCGAGAAGTTCGACCTGTCGGTGACCAGCTCGCAGTTGTATCTGTTCCTGTTCCTCGGCTCGGTCGCGGCGGGCACCTTTTTCGGTGGCCCGATCGGTGACCGTATCGGGCGCAAGAAGGTGATCTGGTTTTCGATTCTCGGCGTGGCGCCCTTCACCTTGGCGCTGCCCTATGTCGATCTGTTCTGGACCGGCGTGCTGAGCATGGTGATCGGCTTCGTACTGGCCTCGGCGTTCTCGGCCATCGTGGTCTTCGCTCAGGAACTGGTGCCTGGCAACGTAGGCATGATCGCCGGGGTGTTCTTTGGCCTGATGTTCGGCTTCAGCGGCATCGGCGCGGCGTTGCTCGGGCATCTGGCGGACAGTCATGGCATCGAGTACGTGTACACACTGTGTTCCTACCTGCCGTTGCTGGGGATATTGACGGTGTTGTTGCCGTCGACCCGGTAGCGGGGGGGCTTGCCCCCGACGGGGTGTGTCAGCTACAAAAATGCCGCTGGTACCTTTTTCGGGGGCAAGCCCCCTCGCTACAGGGTGCGTTTGCTGCGTAACAGGTAGCGGCCGCCATCGGCGATCAATACCGCCACCGCGGCCCAGATGGGCAGGTAGGTCAGCCACTGCGCAGGCTTGATCTACTCGCCCAGGGCCACGGCCACGCCCACCAGCAGCACCGGCTCGACATAGCCCAGCAGGCCGAACAGGCTGAAGGGCAACAGCCGCCCGGCGACGACATAGGACATGAACGCCGCCGCGCTGATGACCCCAAGCCCCAGCAGCAAGGCACCCAGGTGCGGCGCCTGGCGAAACGGCTCGACGCCCTGCCCCAGCGCAAACCAGGCGGCCACCGGCAAGGTCAGCAGCGTATCGAACCACAGGCCGCCCAGGTGCGCGGTCGCCAGCTTGCGCCGCAGGATGAAATACAGCGGCAGGCCACCCGCGACCAGCAGCGTGGCCCAGGAGATCCGGCCCACCTGATACAGCTCGTTCGCCACCCCGACGGCGGCGCACAGCGCGGCGATCTTTTTCAACGAGGTGAGGCGATCGCCATACAGCAAACGGCCGACCAGCAGCATCGTCAGCGGCAACAGAAAATACCCCAGCGACACGTCCAGCCCGTGGCCGTTGAGCGGCGCCCACATGAACAGCCATTGCTGCGCGCCGAGCAAGGCGCTGCTCAGGCACAGCAGGCCGAGCAAACGCGGGGTCTCGCGGATACGCGCACAGATGGCCCGCACCTGATGCCACTCACCGCACGCCAGCATGAACAGGGTCACCAGCGGCAGCATCAGCACCATGCGCCAACCGAAAATCGCATCGCCGCCCAAGGGGCTGAGCAAGGTGGTGTAGAAATACAGCGAAGCAAACAGGCAGGACGAAGCAACCGATAAAACGACACCTTTGTACAAGAGGACTCCATTGGGCAGGGATTGAACGGCACCGGCCAGCCATGTGCGACATCTTGGTGTGCTTCAGGCTTGGCGGGGCGGGGATTATCGCCGGAGCAGGCAACAGTCGGAAGGCATTTCACGCGCCCCGTTCACTAAATAAGAATGTAATCGTTCCCCTGCACCACACCGTCATGCTCCGCCTCGACCAAGTGAATAAAACGTCCGCTGGCTTCATCGATCGGCAGGCAATCATCGACATCGAACAGCGCATCGGTGTGGGACTGGCTCCAGTGTCGCGGCATCTGGCGTTTGCCCTTGGCCTTGGCTTCGGCCTTGTTGCGCGCCACCACCAGCAAGTACTGGTGGGCTTCGCCAAAGGCGCGGGCTTCATAGCCGCCCAGATTGATGAAGTACAGACGAGGTGCATCGGGCAATGGCGCGAGCGAGCTCAGTTCGACCTTCCAGTTCTCGACACCATCGACTTTCATCCACGAGTCGATATGCACGCCTTTGGGGCTGCCGAACCAGCTTTCGCGCAGTTGCGGGTAGGCGGCTTCGAGGGTGTCGGCGACGACGAAGGCGACATCGTGGACTTCGATCTTCGCTCTGGGATGTTTGCCTCCCAGCATCACGATAAACAGCATTGAGGATTCCTGATTCGATCGGGCAGCCATTGAACGAATACCCATGACGGCTGGATGGTAACCGAACCGGCGCGGTTCTTTTGCGCAGGGCCGGCAAGGCGCCTTCAACTCGCTGGCTGTATGCCGAAAAAAAACCGGGTCTGTCACTATTTCATGCGCAAGGGCATTGATAACGTGACGCTCCTCCTGTTTTGAATGGATGCCCGACATGCGGCTCGCCCTTTATCAGATCGACGCGTTCACCTGCGAAGTCTTCGCGGGCAGCCCGGCGGCGGTAGTGCCTCTGGACGCCTGGCTTGAAACTGCAGTGATGCAAGCGATCGCCATTGAAAACTCGTTGCCGGAAACCGCGTTCTTCGTTCGCAACGCACAGGGCCAATACGAGATCCGCTGGTTCTCGCCCATTACCGAAATCGACTTCTGCGGCCACGCGACCTTGGCCAGCGCCTTTGTGTTGTTCAATCAACCCGATGCGCCGCAGGTCATCAACTTCTGGGCAAAAGCCGTCGGCGAAGTGCCCGTGCGGCGTTTGGCGGATGGCAAGATCGAATTGAATTTCCCGCAGCGCGCCCCGCGAGAGTTGGCGGACGTGCCCACGGCGTTGCTCGAGGGGCTGTCGATCAGGCCCCGCGAGTATTGGGTCAGCCAGCAAGCCTACTTCGCGGTGTATGACAACCAGCAGCAGGTCGAGGAGGTCATCCCTCGCCTCGACAAGCTCAAGGAGCTCAAGCCGTTGGATGTGGTGGTGACCGCGCCAGGCACCCAGCATGATTTCGTCTCGCGCTACTTCTGGCCGGCCAATGGCGGCGATGAAGACCCGGTCACCGGTTCCATTCACGCTGGGCTCGCACCGTTTTGGGCGAAGCGTTTGAACAAATCGCAACTATCGGCGTGGCAGGCTTCACGACGTGGCGGCGGTCTGGATTGTCGCGTCGATGCCGGGCGCGTGTATGTGGCGGGGTATGCGGTTTTATATCTTGAAGGGGTAATCCACCTGTAACGCCGTGCTGCGCCGAGGGGATCTGCGCTGCCGGTCGTACGCGCGGATTTCCATCTACCACTCTAGGCCATTCAACACCTGAACACGCACCCCCATGGGATGCAGGCTTCCAACAGACAACAGGGCACAACTTGTGCATAGCCAAAGGGACAGCGATAGCTGAACCCTCTGGCACCCGGCTGTACCTCTCCAGCGTGCCAGCCTCGAATACCACGGCTCACGGACGGCCTCGGCTGTTTGCAGCCAGGCATATGGCCTTGCCATGCCCCAGCCGTTGCCCAAAGCGCAACAGGCGTGGCGCTTTTGGAGGCTACATTGAATTTCACCGCCTTTCGTTATTTCAACGAAGTCGCGCAATCCAAGGCGATCCGCCGCGCCGCTGACCGACTGCACGTCACCCCTTCCGCCGTCAGCCGCCAGATCGCCATGCTCGAGCATCAACTCGGTGCGCCGCTGCTGGAACGCACCAATAGTGGCGTCGAGCTGACCGCCGCCGGGGTCATGCTCGAACGCTACACGCGCACGCTGTTCAGGGACCTGGAGCGGGTGCGCGAGGGCATCGCCGCCTTCCGCTCGCTGGATCAGGGCGAGGTCAAGATTCACGCCATGGAAGGTGTGCTGTCGAACCTGTTGCCGGAGATGATCTCGGCCTTTCTGGCCCAACACCCGCGCATCGATTTCCAGGTCACCACCTGTTCCAGCGACCTGATCGTCGAGGCCCTGATCCGCGACGAGACCGACATCGGCATCATCTACAACCCCGAGCTGCGCTTCGAAATCGAGGTGGTGGCCGAGCGCAAGGAGCCGGTGGTGTGCCTGGTCTGCCCCCATGACGAGCTGGCCCGGGAACCGCTGGTGACCCTGCAGCAGCTGTGCAAAAAACCCCTGGCACTGCCGCGCCAGAGCTTCGGTCTGCGCCAGCTGTTCGACCGCACAGCCGAGGCGCGTCTGTACAAACCGCGCATCGTCGTCGAGGCCAACAACCTGGACATCCTGCGCGCCACCGCAGTGCTCGGCACCTGCGTGACCATCGGCCCGGAGATCTCGGCGCGGCGCGAAATCGATGCCGGGCTGCTGATCGCCATTCCTATCGATCACGAGTCGTTCAGCAACGTGCGCTCCGCCGTGTGCGTGCATCAGGAGCGCGTGCCCAGCTACGCCGCCAACGCCTTCGTCAAGTTTCTCAAGAGCCGGTTCCCGGTAGGCGCGGTGCGCTGAGGGTGTTGCGTTCTGGTCAACACGCCATGCAGCAATCGCGGTTACAGGCCCGCTAATGCCCCATGCATTAATAAGGCATCCGCACTTGTCACCCCGCTGACAGGCAGGCCGACACCGAACAGAGGAAGCGAGATGCCGAGCATCGTCACCAATGGGATCAACACCCATTACGAGATTTACGGAAGTGGTCCGGCGTTGGTGCTGGTGTCCGGGCTGGGTGGCACCGGCGCCTATTGGGCACCGCAGATCGACGCCTTTGCGGCGCACTTTACCGTGATCACCTATGACCAGCGCGGTGCCGGCGCCTCGGACCATCCCGACGAGCCCTACAGCATCGCCCAGCTCGCCGATGACCTGCAGGCGCTGATCGCCGCCCTGCAACTGCAGCGGCCCCTGCTGATCGGCCACTCCACCGGCGGCGCCATCGGCCAGGTGCTGGCTGCCCGCGAACCGCAGTTGCTGGCCGGCATGGTGCAGTACGCCAGCTGGTCGAAATCCGACGCGCACTTCAACTGGTGCTTTCGCATGCGCCGCGCTCTGCTCGAAGGCAGCGCGCTGGAAGAATACGTGCACGGCAGCGCGCTGTTTCTCTATCCACCGGAGCATGTGCGCGATCACGCCGAGGCGCTGTCACCGGCGCTGCTGGCCTCGGTGGCGCGGTTCCCGGCGCGGGAGACCATTTTGCGGCGCATAGACGCGATCATGGCCCACGACGCCAGCGCCCAGCTGGACAAGATCGAGATTCCAACCCTGGTGCTCTGCGCCGAGGACGACATCCTCACCCCGCCCTACCAGTCACGGCTCTTGGCCGGCGCGATCGACGGCGCCGAGCTCAAGGTGGTGGCCCGCGGCGGGCACAGTTTCTCGGAGACCGAAGCCGAGACATTCAATGCTATCGCGCTCGATTTCCTGGCCAGAGCCCGCCTCGCCGCCAGCGAGCCATCCGTCATTTAAAGCAAGGGGTCGATCATGCCTAGCAACGACAGCAAAAACGTCGAGTTCGGGGTATTCCTGCCCGTCGGCAACGGCGGCTGGATCACCTCCACCACCAGCCCGCAACTGCCGGCGACCTACGACTACAACAAGCAAGTGGCCATGCTGGCCGAGGACCTGGGCTTCGATTTCGCCCTGTCCATGGCCAAATGGCGCGGCTACGGCGGCCCGTCCCAACACTGGGACGTGACCCTCGAGAGCCTTACCACCATGGCCGGCATCGCTGAAGCCACGAGCCGCATCGGCGTGTGGGGCACGGTGCACACCATGGTCTTCCACCCGGCCGTGGTGGCGAAGATGTCGGCGGTGCTCGACCAGATTTCCAAAGGCCGCTTCGGCCTCAATATCGTCTCCGGCTCCAACCCCACCGATCAGGGGCAGATGGGCCTGTGGGTCGACCTCGATCACACCGAGCGCTATGAACTGGCAGAAGAATGGCTGACCGTACTCAAGCGCCTGTGGACCGAAGACTGTGTCGATCACAAGGGCAAGCACTACGAACTCATCGACTGCATGTCCAACCCCAAGCCCGTCACCCCGCCGCCGATCATCTGCGCCGGCGCCTCGGATCGCGGCTTTCTGTTCACCATGCAGCACTGCACGGGCAGCTTCATGCTTGGCTCCGATCACGATGACTTCATCAAGACCGGCCTGCGCGCCAAGGAGCTGGCCGCCCAGCAAGGCAAACCAGACTTCAAGACCTACGGCCTGTTCACCATCGTCCCCGGCGCCACCGATGCCGAGGCCCGCGAGCGCGTGGCGTTGTATGACGCCGGTGTCGACAGCATCGCCCTCGACAACCAGACCCGCGAGTACTCCGGGGACAAGAGCTTCAAGCAGAACACCATGGCCCAGCGCTTCGTGTCCCAGGGCGAGCAGCGCAATTCGATGACCCGCGCCGCGCTGGTGGGCTCGCCGGAAACCATCGGCAATACGCTGGCAGAAATCATCAAGGGCGCCCAGCTCGACGGCGTCACGGTGATCGTCCCCGACTTCATCGACGACCTGCGCACGGTCGGCACCGAGGTGCTGGAAGTGCTCGAACACCACGGCGTGCAGACCCACGCACGCGCTCACCAAAAGGCGAGTCGCTGATGAAACAAGGTCCTTTCAACCCCCCCGGCCTGAAACAGCAGAGCTACTACAACCATGGCGTGTTGCGCGTCGGCCAGCCGGTGTTCCTGACCGGTCAGGTGGCCTGGGACGCCGAGGGCGAGGTGGTCGGCAAAGGCGATATCGACGCCCAGGCACGCCAGATCTGGGAAAACATCGGCCATGCCCTCAAGGGCCTGGGTGTCGGCCCCGAAGCGGTGGTCAAGCTCAACACCTACGCCCTGTCGCGCGAAACCATTCCTGCCTTGCATAGAGCCCGCGAAGCCTTCTTCGCCGGGCACGACCTGCCCGCCAGCACCTTCGTGGTGGTCGCCGGGCTGGCGGATCCGGCGCTGTTGGCCGAGATCGACGTGACCTTGATCCTGCCGCTGGACTGAATACACCTCTCACGCCTTCCCTGCGTCTCTATCAGGAATTTCGACATGAACGTTCAAACGATGTTGGCACTCGCGGCGACCGCAACCCTCGGCTACGGCACCCTCGCCCAGGCCGCCGACGCGCCGCGCGCGGCAGCGCTGTTCACCCAGACCGTCACCCAGGGCACCTGGGACGCCGCCGGTTACGCGGGCTTCAAGGCCATGGCCGACCAGCAGGGCCTCAAGTCCAGCTACCTGGAACACACCTCCTACGAAGCCGCACCCGCCGCCCTGCGTCAGCTGGCTTCCGACGGCGTCAAACTGATCATCGCGCACTCGTCGGGCTACTCGGCGGCGATCAAGGAAGTGGCGCCGTCGTTCCCCAACACCCAGTTCGTGCTCTATTCCTATGAAGGCTCGACCGGCAACCTGCCCAACTATTCGGCCTGGTCGGTGGACTGGGACGAGTACGGTTTCGTCCTCGGCGCCCTCGCCGCGGCGGCCAGCAAGAGCGGGCACATCGCGGTGATCAGCGGCGAGCCGATTCCCTCCGCCGAGCGCACTGTGCAGTTCATCAAAAAGGGCGCGGCGTTCGTCAATCCCAAGGTGCAGGTCGACAGCGCTTACGTCGGCTCGTTCGTCGATGTGGCCCGTGCCAAGGAGATCGCCACCGGGGTCATCGCCCGCGGCGCCGACTTCGTGATCCCGGCCGCCGACACCGCCGACGCGGGCATCCAGCAAGCCGCCGACGAAGAAGGCGTGTTGACCATCGGTTCCTACGGCGACGAGTCCAAGGCCTACCCCAACTCGGTGATGACCTCCACGCTCATGAACTTCGGCAAGTCCTACGCCGACATCGGCAAGGCGTACGCGGCCGGCAAGCTGGGCAACCGGATCGTCAGCGAAAACCTCGCCTCCAACGGCTGGTCGCTGATGATGCCCTTCGCCCATGTCGATGCCAGCGTGCAGGCCAAGGTGCAAAAGGTCATGGATGATCTGAAGGCCGGCAAGATCAAGATCGAAGGGTAACTGCCATGGCCGCCCCGATCATCGCCCTCGATCACGTATCGAAACGCTATCCCAACGGCTTCCTCGCCCTGGATCAGGTGTCGCTGGCCTTTCAGGCCGGCGAGATCCATGCCCTGCTGGGCGAGAACGGCGCGGGCAAGTCGACGCTGATGAACATTCTGTACGGCGTGCATGAGCCCAGCGAGGGCGGCGTGCTGATGCAGGGGCGGCAAGTGGTGCATCGCCGTCCGGCCGATGCCATCGCCAACGGCATCGGTATGGTGCATCAGCATTTCAAGCTGGTGATGCCTTTCACCGTGCGCGAGAACCTGGCGCTGGTGGCCAAGGGCGCGCATCGGAAGATGTTCCGGCGCGACAGCGACGTGCGGGCGTTCATGGCGCGTTACGGCGTGGAGCTCGACCCCGCGGCCATCGTCGGGCAGTTGCCGCTGGCGCTGCAGCAGCGGGTGGAAATTCTCAAGGCGCTGATCAACGACAGCCGGGTGCTGTTGCTCGATGAACCCTCGACCATCCTCACGCCCGTGGAAATCGACAACCTCTACGTCACCCTGCGCCGCATCGCTTCGCGCGGCACAGCGGTGGCGGTGGTCACCCACAACGTCGACGAGGTGCTGGCCAACGTCGATCGCTACACCGTGCTCAAGCGCGGGCGCACCAACGGTACCGGCTTGATTGCCGATACCGCGGCGGCGGAGCTGGTCGAGCGAATCGTCGGCCATGCCGTGGCCAACGCGGCGCGGATCGGCCGTCAGCGCCAGGGCGGCGCCGAGCGTATGCGCTTGACCGCCGCGACGTTGCGCCCCAGCAGCGGCTCGCCCGGCTTGCAGGGTATCGATCTGACCCTGCGCGCCGGTGAGGTGGTCGGCGTGGCCGGTGTCGAGGGCAATGGCCAGACCGAGCTGTTCGAACTGCTCGCCGGGCAGCGCCTGCCGGAAGCCGGAAAGGTGCAACTCAGTGGCCCTGAAGTCAGCGTCGCGCTGGTGCCCCAGGATCGTCATCACGAGGGCCTGTCGCTGGACTTGTCGGTGGCGCAGAACCTGCTCTACCCGCGAATCATGGCGGGGCAGTATCGGCGCTTCGGCCTGCTCGATCACCGCGCCATCGGCGAGCAGGCCAAGGCCATGATCGCCGCGTCGGACATTCGTACTCACTCCCACTCGAGCCCGGCGCGGTCGTTGTCCGGGGGTAATCAGCAGAAGATCGTGGTGGCCCGCGCCCTGGACCAGCAGGCCTCGATCATCGTCGTCTACCAACCCACTCGCGGCCTCGACGTGGCGGCCGCCGAAGCGGTGCTGACGCGCCTGGCAGCGGCAGCCGATGGCGGCACCTGTGTGGTGATCATCTCCTCGAACATCGATGAACTGATCCGCGTCTCGGACCGCATTCTGGTGGTCAACGGCGGGCGCATCACCGGTGAGGTCTCGGACGCAGCCATGTCGGTCAAGGCCATCGGGCCGCTGATGACGCAAAGCCGCCCTACTCATTCAAGCGTTGCGGAGCCTGTCGATGCCTGAGCCAAAAAATCCGTTGATCGAGCTACGTCGGCTGTTGACCCGGCTCAGCGTGCCGCTGTCGTTACGAGTCACGCTGAGTGCCTTTGTCGGCTCGCTGCTACTGGGGCTGGGGTTGATCGCTTGCCTGGGCTTCCCGCTGCTGCCGGCGATCAAGGTGGCGGTCGAGGGCTCCTTCGGTGACGCTCGGGCCATCGCCGACACCTTGGTGTTCATGACGCCTCGCTTGCTGGTTGCGCTCGGCGCGTTGGTGGCGATCCGGGGCGGCCTGTTCAACCTCGGCGGCGAGGGCCAGCTGCAAATGGGCGCCATGGGCGCGATGCTGCCCTACCTGGCGTTCGGCGATATCGGCCCGGCGCTGCTGCCCTTGTCGATTCTCGGCGGCGCGCTGTGCGGGGCCATCTGGGGGGTGATCCCGGCGGTGCTGAAACTGTGGCGCGGCGCGGACGAGATCATCGTCACGCTGCTGATGAATTTCATCGCCATCTACTGGGTGAAGTACCTGGTGCAAGGGCCCATGCGCCCGGCCGGCTCGACCTTCAACATGTCGGCGCAATTGCCGGCCGATGGCATCTTCTTGCCGCTGATCGCCGGCACCCGTTTGCATCTGGGGGTGATCCTGGCGGTGATCATCGCCATCGCTCTGTGGGTGCTGCTGCAGCACACCGCCTTCGGCCTCAAATTGCGCGCCAGCGGGCAGAGCCCCGGTTTCGTACGACTGCAGGGGCAGTCGGCCGGGCAGATGATCCTGTCGAGCATGGCGCTGTCCGGGGCCATCGGTGGCCTGGCCGGCGCCTTCGAGGTGCTTGGCGTGCAGTATCGGCTGATCGACGGGTTCTCGTCCGGGCTCGGCTTCGAAGGACTCGCGGTGTCGTTCCTCGCCGGCCTGGAACCCTTCGGCGCCTTGCTGGTGTCGTTGTACTTCGGCGCCATCAACAATGCCGCGCTGGCCCTGCAGACCTCGCTGTCGATCCCGGCGGCGCTGGCCGACGTGCTCAGCGGCCTGCCCATTCTGCTGCTGGCGGTGATCAGCGGCGTCATGCTCAGCAAAGGGAGACCTGTATGGACATCAACTCGGTAACCATCGCGTTGTTTCTCGCCGGCGGTGTGCGGCTGTGCGTGCCGGTGCTGCTGGCGGCTCTGGGAGAAGTGGTCTCGGAGCGCGCCGGGGTCTTCACCATCGGCCTGGAGGGTTTGATGCTGTTCGGCGCCGTGGCCTCGGCCGTGGGCCTGGCTTCGACCGGCTCACCGGTGGCGGCACTGGCGATCGGCATGCTCGGCGGTCTGATGGCCGCGGCCATCCTGGCGCTGGGCACGGTGCTGGCGCGGGCCAACCAGATCGTCATGGGCATCGGTTTCAATCTGTTCGCCATCGGCGTCACCTCGCTGATCCGCCAACTGGCGCTCAGCGCTGCGCCGCCAGCCGGCTCGCTGCGGGCAGTGACCATGATGAAGCTGCCGTGGCTGGCGGACCTGCCGGTGGTGGGCCGGGCATTGTTCTCGCAGAGCCCGGTGTTCTATTTCGCCGTGCTGCTGGCCGTGGCGCTGTGGCTGATGCTGCGCTTCACGCGCCTCGGCCTGTTGTTGCGCGCGGTGGGCGAAAACGCCGCGGCGCTGGATTCGGCCGGTCATCCGGTGCTGGGGCTGCGCCTGGGCGCGACCTTGTTCACCGGGCTGCTGGCCGGCCTGGGCGGCGCCTATCTGTGCGTGGTCGCGTCGGGCGGGGTGTTCATCGACAACATGACCTCCGGGCGCGGCTACCTGGCCATCGCCATCGCCATCTTCGCGCGCTGGATGCCGTTGCGAGCACTGCTGGTCGCCATCGCCCTGGGGCTGCTCGAAGCGTTGCAGTTCCAGGGCCAGTACCTGGGCATCGATATCCCCGCGCCGCTGCTGATGGCAACCCCTTTCGCCGTGGCCCTGGTGGCCTGGATCGTCATGGGCCGGGCCAGCGCTGCCCCGGCGGACCTCGGCAAGCCGTTTTTACGCGGTGCCGGGCACTGATCGTTCATTACCCATGGGGCGCAGGCCCTCTCGCTTGACAGGAGCATCACATGAATCAGGCAATCAACCCCGCAGGCTGGATCATCGGCAAGACCGCCACCGGCCTCAACCACCTCAATTGGGGCATCAAGGCCGGCAACCAGGTGTTCGTCGCCGGCATGCTCGCCACCGACCCCATCGACGGCAGCCTGGTGGGCATCGGCGATATCGAGGTGCAGACCCGCCGTGTGCTGGACAGCATCAAGGTGGTGCTCGAAGCCGCCGGCAGCAGCATGGACCACGTCACCATGAACCAGATTTTCCTGCGCAACCTGGAGGACTATCACGCGTTCAACGAGATCTACGTGACTTATTTCCCGAATCTGTTGCCGGCGCGTTTTTGCGTGAAGCTGGAGATGGTCAAGCCAGAATTCCTGGTCGAGATCGCCACTACTGCGGTCATTCCAGCCTGATGGCCACGCGGGGCGCACTTGCTGGCGCCCCGCTCTACGAGGAGCTTTGCATGCAGTACAAGTACCTGGGCCGCAGTGGGCTCAAAGTTTCCGAAATCTGCCTGGGCACCATGATGTTCGGGGGCGCCACCGACACGGCCACCTCCGAGCGGATCATCGCCAGCGCACGGGACAGCGGAGTCAATTTCATCGACACCGCCGACCTCTACAACAAAGGTGAATCGGAGCGCGTGGTCGGCCGCGCCATCGCCGCCGAGCGCGACCATTGGGTGCTGGCGACCAAAGTCGGCAATCCGATGGGCAGCGGGCCGAACCAGAGCGGCATGTCGCGCAAATGGATCCGTGAGGCGGCGCATGGCTCGTTGCAGCGCTTGGGCACCGATTACATCGACATCCTCTATATGCACAAGGCGGACTTCAACGCGCCGCTGGAAGAGATGGTGCTGGCCTTCGCCGACCTGATCCGCGAGGGCAAGATCGGCTACTTCGCGGTCTCGAACTTCAAGGCCTGGCGCCTGGCCGAGACCGTGCGCCTGGCAGGTGAAGCGGGCATCGGCGCGCCCGTGGCGACGCAACCGCTGTACAACCTGGTCAACCGCGAAGCCGAGGTCGAAATCCTCCCGGCCGCCCACCACTACGGCGTCGGCACGGTGTGCTACAGCCCGTTGGCGCGGGGCATCCTCACCGGCAAATACCGCGCTGGCGCCGAGCCCGAAGCCGGCAGCCGCATCGCCCGCGCCGACCCGCGCATGCTCGAAGCCGAATGGCGCCCCGAGTCGCTGGCGGTGGCCGCGCAACTGGTCGACTACGCCGAACGTACCGGCCGCCCGCCGGCGCATCTGGCGCAGGCGTGGGTCATGCGCAACCGCCAGGTCACCAGCACTCTGGTCGGGCCGCGCACTTTCGAACAGTGGCAAGACGGCGTCGCTGCGCTGGCCTGCCCGTGGACGGCCGAGGATGAGGTTTTTTGCGACGCCCTGGTGTCGCCGGGCAAGAGTTCGAGCCTGGGCCCGGTCGACCCTCATCACCCTATCGAAGGCCGTGTGCCGCAGTTCTGAGATAACAGCCATGTCGGCATGCGCCTGTCGTGTCGGCATGCGCCAACTGGCAGCTTTACCTATCCTTTACCCACTCTAGACCTCCCCTTACACGGATCCGTTGTTTCATGGACCCATGGCGAACCCACACACGACGCCAGAGGAGACACCTATGATTTCGAAGCTGACTCAAGCCCTGATCCT
This sequence comes from Pseudomonas sp. GW821-FHT01A09, assembly GCF_058986725.1. Lineage (NCBI taxonomy): Bacteria > Pseudomonadati > Pseudomonadota > Gammaproteobacteria > Pseudomonadales > Pseudomonadaceae > Pseudomonas > Pseudomonas sp. GW821-FHT01A09. Next base: position 85,898 of record NZ_JBYSWB010000003.1, on the reverse strand, counting down.
GTCCGGTTGCCTGGTGGCTGCAGGCGCAGCCTCGGCGGACCAGCGCGATGTAATAGTGCCCGTCATCGCCGGGGCGGCAGTGGGAGCGGTACTGGCCACCGTGATCAGCGGATCGGGTCATGACAATCACCACTACCGCCAGGAGTATCGCGGTTATGGCCCGCAGTACCAACCCGTCGCCTATGTGCCGGTGCAGCCACGGTATGAGTACCGCCGCTACGCCCCACCACCGCCACCCCGCCACTACGGCGGCGGCTACAACCGGGGCTATGAGCGGGGTTATGACCGCGGCTTCGACCACGGTCGAGGGGATGGCCGTTGGTAACGGCAGGGCTGGACAAAAGGCCGCCGACAGAGTGTCGGCGGCCTTTTTATTGCACCGTCAACGCGTCACAGCCGCCGCTGCTGGTAGCTGCTGGCTATGACCCCGTACCGCCAGAATCACCACCACCATGCCCACACCGCACACCGCCGCGCTAATAACGAACGCCACGTTGTAGCCACCCCCAAACTGCACCACCATCCCGGTGAGCGCCGGGGCGATGATGCCCGCCAGGTTCGCCAGCAAGTGGACGAAGCCGCCGGTGCCACCGACGCGGTTTTTCGGCACGATGTCCTGGATCAATGACCAGCAGATCTGTGGGGTCACGAACAGGAACACGCTGGACACGGTTATGCATGCCACGGCCATGCCCAGGGACGCCACTTGCGTGGTGACCAGCACGCAGACTGCCGCCACACCGAGGCCGACGGTGAGCATGATCTTGCGCGCGAGGATCACGTTGCCGAGTTTCTTGCCCAACAGGTCAGTGAGAAAACCACCGCCCAGAAAGCCCACCGCCGCGCCCAGCCAGGGGATCACGCCGATGATGCTCATGCTTTTGATGTCCAGGTGCTGGTAGTCCATGAAGTAACTGGGCAACCAGGTGAGAAAAAAGTACAGCACATAGTTGAAGCAGAAAAACGCCGTCGCCACCGCCAGTACTGGTGCGGAGAAGATATAGCTGAACAGGCCGCGGCCTTCCTTGACGTTGTCCACCAGCACTTCTTCGCGGCTGGCACGAATCAACTGACGCTCGGCCTCGGACACTTTCGGGTGCTGGTCGGGGCTGTCCTTGAAGATCGTCAGCCAGGCCGCCAGCCACATCAGGCCCAACACCGCGATCACCACAAAGGAGATGCGCCAGCCGAAGCTGTATGCGACCAGCCCGACGATCGGCCCGGCCAGCGCCGCGCCGAGGGGCTGCCCGCAGTTGGTGAAGCCCAGTGCGCGACCGGTCTCTTCCCGCGGGAACCAGTTGGTGATGGCCTTGTTGGTGGTGGTGCCCATCGGCCCTTCGCCCATGCCGAACAGCACGCGGAACACCAGCAATTGCACGTAGCCGGTAATCACCGCGGTCAAGCCGCAGAAGATCGACCAGGTGCCCGCCGCGTAGGCGAACACCTTCTTCGGCCCGTACTTGTCGGCCGCCCAGCCACCGATGAAACACAGCGCACAATAGCCAATGAAGAAGCTGCTGAAGATGAAGCCCATCTGCGCGTCGTCGATATGCAACTCACCCTTGAGCAACGGCGCGACCACCGAGAGCGCTGCGCGATCGAGGTAGTTGAGCATGCCAGCGAAGAACAGCAGGCCGGCGATGTACCAGCGGTAATTGCCTTTCATTTTTCTATGGCCTTTATTGTTGTTGATGACAGCTGAGTGGTTTTAGCCGAGCAGCACCCGCTCGACGCAGTAGTCTTCGATCACCTGCAGGTCCGGCGCAAAGCCCAGGCCCGCGACCGCCGGCAACTCCATGCGTGGGGTAAACGCCAGGGCCGGGAACAACAGGCGCTCGAACTCGATAAACGGCACCTCCACGGCTACCTCGGCAGGCAGCAAGGTGCACAGGTGCGCCACGGCCAGCAGGCCCGGGCCGAAATAGAAGCAATGGGGGACGACCTTCACGCCATGCTCCTGCGCCAGAGCGAACACCTGGAGCATGGCGCTGATACCCCCGATCTTGGCAACGCTGGGCTGCACCACATCGATCGCCTGCTGCTCCAGCAGCACCTTGATGCCCTGCACCCCGGCGGCGTTCTCGCCAGCGGCCAAGGGCACGCCCTGGCGCCGCACTGCGGCCAGCCCGGCGACATCGTCGGGCGGCCACACCGGCTCTTCCAGCCAGGTCAGTTCCAGGCCGCGCAAACGCTGGGCGACATCGCTGGCCTGAGCCACCGACCAGGGGCAATTGACGTCGACCATCAACTCACCCGCCGCCACTGGCAGTGCTGCGCGGGCCGCGGCGATGGCCTCGACCTCGGTCTCATGCAGTTTGATCTTGCGAAAGCCCAGCGCACGGGCACGGCTGACCTGGCGATGCACTTCGTCCGGATCATTGCCGTAGCTGACCAGGCTGGCGTACAACTCCAACGTACGCGCCGTGCCGCCGAGCAGTTGATACAGCGGTACGTCGGCGACTTGAGCGGCCAGGTCCCAGAGGGCGATGTCGATGCCCGACAGCGCATAGACCATCGCCCCGGTCGAGCCGAAACCATGCACGGCGCGGCGCGCCTTCTCCAGCGTCTGCTCGCGATCCTCAAGCTGCGTGCCGAGGAACATCGGTCCGACGACATCGGACAACGCCTTGAACGTGACCGGATTGGAACCGTGCCCGAAGGCTTCACCCCAGCCCACCAGGCCGGTGTCGGTGGTGACCTTGAGCATCAGGCTTTCCATGCGGCGATGGCGCGGCGAGGCGGCGTTGAAGGCGTCATCGTCCTTGGCCTCCCCCCGGTTTTGACGGGACTCGGTGCCGGCGGTGAACGGAATACTGATGCGGATGACTTCGATGCTGCGAATGATCACAGGTCGGTTACCCCAGCTTTATTGAAATTGTAGGTCTGTAAAAACTACAGGTACGTTATCGTACAAGATCAGAGGGATGGGTGAAACACTTTGTGACATTCAGGCTGTCAGCGATGGATCAATCCCGCCCAGGCAGCGCACCTTCCGCCAGCATCTTCAGCAAGCGCGAACGCCGATCCTCAAGATCAACGATCTGCTGCTCGATGGACTGCAGGCGTTCGAGTTGCGCGGCGGACGTTTCGGGACACGCGGCGGCCCCTTCGATCAGGCGCATGCAATCGGGAAAACCGCGGATTTCAGCCAGGCTGAAACCCGTGGCAATCAGGCGTTGGATCTGCCGGACCTGGGTCACAGCCACCGCGGTGAAAGCGCGGTAACCATTGGTACTGCGGGTCGACGCCAGCAGCCCTTGTTCATCGTAATGACGAATAGAACGCACGCTGGCGCCCGTCTCGCGGGCCAGTTCGCCAATGTTCATGGCGCGTTGCAGAGTCGGCGGGTTCATGGCAATGGGACCTGATGAGAGACCTGAGGAACAGCGCACGACAGTAGCACTTTTCCCTTGACCCTCACACAAGCGTGAGGGTTGAGACTGATCGCCTCTCCCCCATCAGGAACCATCCCATGTCTACCCCTGGCCCGCTCAAAAACCTCTGTGCCTTAGTGCTGTGCGCCGCCTTGTCGGCCACCGCAAGCGCCGCCCCTGCCGAGACCAAAAGCTACACCGTCACCGCTCCGGACGGTGTGACCCTGGCGGTCCGGGAGTCCGGCAACCCGAATGGTCCGGCCATCGTCTTCATTCACGGGCTGCTGGGCAGCCATTTGAGCTGGGATGCCCAGGTCAAAGCCCCTGAGCTACAGCGCTTTCGCCTGATCACTTATGACCTGCGCGGCCACGGCTTGTCAGACAAGCCTGCAAACCCTCAGGCCTATGCCGAAGGCAAGCGCTGGGCCGATGATCTGGCCACCGTGATGCAGGCGGCAAACGTGAGCAAACCCGTATTGGTAGGCTGGTCCCTGGGCGGCGCGGTGATGTCCAATTATCTGGCCAAGTACGGCGATGGGCAGATTGGCGGTGCGGTCTATGTCGACAGCGTGATCGAACTCACGCCCGAGCAGATCGTCGCCCATCCCCGGGCGTACCAGGATCTCAACGCCACAGACTTGAAGACTCACCTCGACACGGTGCGGGAGTTTCTCAGCCTGTGCTTCCATACCCAGCCGGACAGCAGCACCTTCGAACGGCTCTACGCTAATGCGGCGATGGCCTCCTGGGATATGCAGCGCGCAGTGCAGTCGATGAGTGTCGATGCAGCCAAAGGGCTTAGCGGCGCCAATGTGCCGGTACTATTACTCTATGGCGCGCAGGACGCGCTGGTGCAGACCCAGCCGGCGATCGCCCGCGCCCGACAGCTCGATCCTCGAGCCAGGAGCATCGTCTATGCCAACTCAGGGCACGCGCCTTTCGTTGAAGAGCCTGCGCGCTTCAATCATGACCTCGCGGGCTTTGTCGATACCACCGCCCACCCTTGATGGAGATGATCATGGCTGACACTGCCCCTGACCTGTTCCCTGGCTTTGCGCCCCTGCAGGTCGACACCGCCGACGTGGCCTTCAAGGGTGTGATCGGCGGCGCCGGGCCGCCGCTGCTGTTGCTGCATGGCTATCCGCAAACCCATGTGGCATGGCGCCATATCGCCGCGCAGCTGGCCCGCCACTTCACTGTGATCGCCCCAGACCTGCCGGGCTATGGCGCCAGCCGCACCGTCACCGACCAACCGCGCTGGAGCAAGCGGCGAGTCGCCCAGGCGCTGGTGGAGATGATGGAGCAACTTGGGCACCCGCGCTTCGCGGTGGTCGGTCATGACCGTGGCGCCCGCGCCGGCTATCGGCTGGCACTGGATCACTCGCAGCGGGTCACGCGTTATGCATCGCTGACCGTGATGCCAACCCTGGATGTGTGGGACACGGTAGACAAGTCGTTCGCGCTGGCCAATTTCCATTGGTTGTTCCTGGCCCAGCCCGCCGATCTGCCGGAGCGAATGCTGGCGGCTGATCCGGACGCCTTTATCAAGAATGCCCTGGGCAAGATGGCGGGCGATCTGGCCAATATCGACCCGCAGGCGCTCGACGCCTATGTCACCGCCTTTCGCCAGCCCTCGGTACGACATGCCATGTGTGAGGACTACCGCGCCGCCGCCTACGAGGACACCGACCATGACGCCGCCGACCGCGCCGCCGGGCGCCAACTGCAATGCCCCGTGCTGGTGTTATGGCCCAAGGCTTACGCGGGCGCCCGTTCGCCCCTGGACATCTGGAGGCAATGGGCACCGGACGTGCGCGGTGAGGCGATCAAGGGCGGGCATCTTCAGCCAGAAGAATCACCGGATCAGGTGATGAAGGCGCTGTTGCCGTTTCTGCTTGAACGGTCCTCGCCGCCAGATACCCGCAGCGAGGCATGAATCAAAACGAAAACGTCAGCTCGTTATCGAAATAGCGCGCCGCCAACTGGTGCCCTGTTCCACTGATGTCGAAGGGCTCGCACATGGCGCCGGTGGTGATGATGTCACCGGCCAGCAGGGTTTCGCCGCGCTCGGCTGCGTGCTCGTACAACGCGGCCAGGGAATTCAGCGGATCGGTCGCGGTGTCGTCGAACAGGCCCTTGGCCCGCGGCTCGCCATTCAGATAGACGACTACGTTTTCCGCCAACTGGCGCATCACCTCAACATCGAGGCCCTGGCAAACGGTTTGACCGACCACCAGCGCCTCGAAGCCGACGTTGTCTGCGGCAAAGCTGGGCCAGCCCACGGTCTTGCGATCGACGAAGCGCGAGCGCACCACCTCGAAGGTCACGCAGGTGCTGCGGATATCCGTGGCCTCGACCGTTCTTCCCCGCAGCGGCGGCAAATCGCGATCCAGTACGAAGGCGATTTCGCATTCGATGGTCACCGGGGTATAGGCCGGCAGACTCAACTGCACGCCACTGCTGTGCAGGCGTGCGCGTTCGAGCTGCCCGACCAGCGGCCGCGCCAGATTGGCCGCGCGCATGGCGGCCGGGCTGCCAACGCCGAGCTTCCAGCCGGCGCGGGTGCCGCTGGCCAGTTGGAGGAGTTGATCCTGAACGTCATAGCCCTGCGCCAGGGTGGCGGGTTTATCGCCGGCTGGCAGTGCGGTCAACAAGTCGCCGCTGCGCCAGGCTTGCACCAGGATCGCGGCGGTGGCGGTCGGGTCAAAATCAGTGTCTTGCATGTCGGCTCCTGTGATCGGCGTGCCAGGGCTGCGATCTTCCGCAGCCCTGCAGTTATTCAGGCACTTTGTAACATGATGCTTGTGCGGATGTCCGCCAGCGCCGCTAAAGACCCCACCGCGGATGGATCGTACGACGGGGATGATTTTCGTGAAGTTTGCGGCGCGGCTGGCGTTGAGCAAGGGTTGAGGTTGTGCTGATATCAGCGTTTCTTTAGCGAACGGATGGGCTATGGACAACTTGGATGCAAACCCCGCACTGATCATCATCGACATGCAAAAAGGCATGAACGAGCCAACACTCGGGCGCCGCAACAATCCGGACGCCGAGCTGCGCATCCACGAGCTGCTGGATGCCTGGCGACAATCGCGTCGCCCCATCGTCCACGTCAGGCATATTTCTCGAACGCCGGGCTCGGTATTCTGGCCGGGCCAACCAGGCTGCGAGTTTCAGGAGGCGCTAGCCCCCTTGCCCCATGAGCATGTGGTCGAGAAAAACGTCCCGGACGCGTTCATTGCCAGTGGCCTCGAACGCTGGTTGCATGTGCGTGATATCCGCCAGATTGTGGTGGCGGGCGTTATCACCAATAACTCGGTCGAGGCCACTGCGCGATCAGGTGCGAACCTCGGGTTCAAAGTGATCGTGCCGCGTGATGGCTGTTACACCTTCGATCAGACAGATCTCGATGGGCGCCTTTGGCGGGCGGAAGACGTGCATGCCCTGTCGCTCAGTAATCTGGCGATGGACTACGCAAGGGTGGTTGGGGTGCGAGACTTGTTGCGACTGAAGGAACGGTGACTCAAAGCTGCCGACGCCTGGCCCGCCGTACAAGCTGCACCGCGCCACCGAGCATATGCGTGCACCTCCAAGAAATTTTGCCCAACTGCACCCGGCGGAAATGTAAGTGACCCGACAGGACATCCAGCAACCCAGCTTTACGACTGCAGCGAAAGCCTCAGCTCGGCAATTGAATGTTCGAGAGTTCCATTCTGAATAAATACTTCACCCGAAAAAACATGTTTACTTGCATCCGAGTTGGAACTGATACGAACAGAAATCTCTCGCAATAATTTCGTAATTTTAATCAGATCAACATTGGGACTATTGGCCTTTTCCTTTTCCATATTGGCGACCCAGAGTTTCAGAGCAGGCTGAGATAATCCGCACAACTGCGCGCGAGCACCGGAACTGGAATTAACGAGATCCAAGACCGAACGCTCGACTCGACTACGTTCACGAAATGTGATGCTCATATTCCAACCTCCAATTTTTTCATACCATCAGCCCAGCGAAGAATTTTATCAGAAACATCCATAAAATCAAGCATGGTCAAGTCAGGCGGCTCTCCTCCACGCATTGATGCATGTCGCGCTCGGCGCAACATAGAATAGATATCCGACCCCAGGGCAAACGGGTAGTCTTGTTCAAAAAACCTAAGACTGAAAGGGGCATTCCGAGAGAAATCGAGGCCATTGTCCGACACCCAGGAAGCGGCTATTCCGATATTACGGGCCGCCACATATAAAAGGCCTGCCTCATAGTTGGACGACACCATCCCCTGCTCGCTGGAAAGCTTGACATCTTCGACTATCTCAACGAGACGAGCGATATCCGCTGAGGCATCCGCGTAATCATGAGGTCGACCAAGAGACTCTATGAATTCAAATTCCGCCCCTACCGCTTTCGACTCTAAAAACAAATGCCATGCAAATAAATGCCCTGCCTCCCACATCTGCACGATTCGTTGAGCGCCGTAAAAAGAAATGTCGACATGCCGGCCAGCAACGAAGTGCTCATCGAGCCGCCCCATCAATCCAGAAGTGCCCTCATGCGGCTGACTGAGTACGCACAAGACGTCAACATCGCTATTTGCGTCACTATCTCCCCGCACCGCAGAGCCGAAATAGCGAAGATCGATAATATCGCCACCCATTATATTCATCGCCTCGAAAAGCTTCTGAACAATACGGAAACGAGCAAGCCTATGAAGACATATCTGACACTCACTGCAATAATCGACACCCCAAATGGAACCCGTTGCGGATAGTCCTCGGCAACGTAGGGAATACCGAGAAACTCCGACACGGACAGGCCAAGCGCCGAGAACACTCGATCATGAAGCTCCAATCCTGCTCCTATATCCGCTTGTTCATATCCATGCCATAAAAGATAAGACGCGACCACCAACATGAAGAACAAGCATGCGTACATCACACGCAAAGGCTTTTCTCCATGCCCCCAAACCATCCCGGACAACTTGGAAACCAACCATCGCCGCAAGAAGCCAAAACGCTCCACTGCGCCATACTTATTCCTGACGTATTGATCACTTCCTAAAAACGCAGCCATGCAAAAATAATCACTCGCCTCGATTTCTTTCTTGATGTACAAACTTTCATCCTCGACATTCCCAAGCTCTCGCGCATCGACGCGCAAGTTCCTCAGCAGGTCACGCTGAATGTTTGGCTCAAACGGAAGATTGGCGATTATTTCACTCGACTCCACAAGGGTGCGCCGGAAAGCCACATAATTGAATTTGCAATGTACGAATTTTGCCTCCTTCAAATTACAATCTATAAACTTGGCACTGGTAAAATCACAGTTAGTAAACACGACTGACTGAAAATAGCAGCGCACGAAGACTGTAGATCTGAATGTGCAGTTATTGACCACCGATTTCCGACTTTTGCGCCCTACCGATTCGATATAGTCATTATCAAAGTCACATCGTTCAATGCGCTCAAAAGACTTTGAAAAAATCTCATCCGATGGCTTATCCGTGAACACATCTTTCCTTGAATCACAATTCATGTATTTTCCCACACGTGCGGTGTATAGCAGACCAACGTGACAACAGGCACCCAAGATAGTCGTATCCAGCAGATTCGTCCAGCGAGAACGGCCGACGATCAGAGCAAAATTAACATATCGCAACAACTTTGTGCCGATACTAAAAGTGGAATGGCTTGCGCAAGGTATTGCGTACCCCACAACGTCCGCAACAGCCCCATGAAAGGACGGGCATGGAAAAGCTATGCCAACTTAAACCAACCTGCACGATTTTACTCATCCCAACCTGCCGACACATTCAAGTTCAACATTGATATATCGCCGTCCTCCGCTTCGCCAACGGGTATATCCACCCTATCGCCTCCATTCGCTCCTACCGGATGCGCGCGTATTTGCCAGGAACATGGGCATTCCCCATCGACTTGATTCGCAGCCCGACGAACCACTGGTACAGTCGGCAGATCATCCGTTCGGAACCACTTCCATGCCAGATCGAGAAATCATCATCCCCGAGGCCATGACGGCGTTGGTCGCGCGTGCCGGTTATGCTCCGGCGGTGCGGGTCGACGCCATGCTGTTCTGTGCCGGGCAGGTGGGGCGCAGCGCCGACTTGCAGGTCATCGAGGATCCCGAACAGCAGTTTCTCGCCGCCTGGGAGAACCTGCGCGGCGTGCTGAACGCGGGTGGTTGCAGCTTCGAGGATGTGGTCGACATGACCACGTATCACATCGATATGGCGCGCCATATGCCGCTGTTTCGCGAGGTCAAGAACCGGGTTTTCCCGCGCGGCCTGTGTGCCTGGACGTGCATTGGCATCGCCGAGCTGGCGCATCCGGGCTTGTTGGTAGAGATCAAGTGCGTCGCGGTACGGCGAGACCGCGCTGATGGGTGCGAGGAAACCGTAGCATCTGGCGGATGCGGTGACGTCGGCGCGGGAACAGATCGAGGCGCTTGAAGCACCCTGGGTGCACCCATGAAGTAGCGGGGTTCAAGTGATAGGCCTGCCTAAGGGCAGGTCGCTGAGCGGCACAAATTCCATCGGCCGCCGCGCCTGCCCGCCCAGCCCTCGTGCCAAGGCTCAACGCTGCGGTAAAGCCTGCTCCACCAAGGCCGTCCATACCGCGACACCGGGTTCGATCACCGCATCGTTGAAGTCGTAATACGGGTTGTGCAGCGCCGCAGACGGCGTGTCGCCATCCACGCCAAGCCACACGTAGGCCCCCGGGCGCGCCTGAAGCATGAAGGCGAAATCCTCCGAAGCCATCGATGGATTGCAGCCCCACTGCACCTTGTCTTCACCCACCGCCGCGATCGCCGCCCGGCGCATCACCGCCGCCGCGTCAGGATCGTTCTCGGTGACCGGATAGCCCACGGTGTAATCCAGCGCACCGCTGACGCCGAAGGCCCGCGGCAGCTCGGCGACGAACTCTTCGATCAACTGCTGGACCTTGGCCCGTACCGGCGTCTGCAAGCAGCGCACCGTGCCGCGCAGCACGGCGGTTTCGGGGATGACGTTGATCGCGTCGCCGGCATTGAACTGGGTGACGCTGATCACCGCCGAGTCCAGCGGCGACAGGCGCCGCGAAGTGATGGTCTGCAGCCCCAGCACCAGCTCGGCGGCAGCGACGATCGGATCGGCGCCTTTTTCCGGCATCGCCGCGTGGCAGCCCTTGCCGGTCAGGGTGATCTCGAAGGTGTCCAGCGAAGCCATCATCGGCCCCGGGTTGATCACCACGTGGCCGGCCGGCACGCCGGGCCAATTGTGCAGGCCGTAGATGGCGTCCATCGGGAAGCGTTCGAACAGGCCGTCGTCGATCATCTTCTGCGCGCCGGCAAGGTTCTCTTCGGCTGGCTGGAAGACGAAGTGCACCGTGCCGCTGAAGCGCCGCGTCTCGCTCAGATGCCGCGCCGTGGCCAGCAGGATGGTGGTATGGCCATCGTGCCCACAGGCATGCATGCAGCCGTTGTGGGTGGATTTGTGCGCGGCGTTGCCCAGCTCCTGGATCGGCAAGGCGTCCATGTCGGCACGGATGCCGATGCTCGGCCCTTCGCCGTTGCGCAGGGTGCCGACCACACCGGTGCCACCAAGGCCGCGAACCACCTCGACGCCGAAGCTCTCGAGCAACTGCGCGACGCGATCGGAGGTCTGCAACTCCTGATAGCCGAGCTCGGGCGTGGCATGGAAGTGCCGGCGCCAGCGCACAGCGTCGTCGATCAGATTCTTGAGGACAGTCATGGCATTACTCCAGGCTGGCGCCGTAACCAAAGGAGGCGGCAGGCGCGGCGGCGGTCTCGACCCACACGCTTTTCACTTCGCTGTACTCACGCAGGGCGTCGAGGCCCGAGGAACGCCCATAACCGCTCTCCCCGTAGCCGCCGAATGGCGAGCTGACGTGAATGGTCTTGTAACCGTTGACCCAGAAGGTGCCGGCGCGTACTTGCCTGGCCACTCGATGGGCGCGCCCGACATCGCGGGTCCACACGCCGCCGGCGAGGCCGAAACGGCTGTCGTTGGCGATGCGAATGGCATCGTCTTCATCCTTGAACGGGATGGCCACCACCACCGGCCCGAAGATCTCTTCCTGGGCGCAGTACAGATCGTTAGTCCCTTTGAGCACCGTAGGGTTCACGTAATAACCGGGCGTGGCGGGGATCGGCTCGGCACCGACGCCGACCAGAGTGGCGCCGTCTGCCAGCGCACGCTCGACCATGGTCTTGACGTGCTGATATTGCCTGGCGTTGTTGATCGGGCCGATCTGGGTCTGCGGATCGCTGGGATCGCCAACCCTGAATTGCTTGGCGGCCACGGCAAGGGCCTGGGTGAATTTCTCGAAGATCGACTCCTGCACCAGCAAGCGCGAGCCGGACACGCAGCTCTGCCCCGCACCGGAGAAGATCGCCGCTTGCGCACCGCGCAGGGCGACGTCGAGGTCGGCATCTTCGAAGACGATATTGGCCGACTTGCCACCCAGCTCCAGCACCGCGGGGATACAGCGTTGCGCCGCAGCCACGGCAATGTGCCGCCCCGTGGCGGGCGAGCCGACGAAGATCACTTTGCGGATATCGGCCTTGGCGATGAAGGCCTGGCCGATGCTGTGGCCGCAGCCGGCGATGACGTTGACCAGGCCCTTGGGCACACCGGCACGTTCGATCAGTACCGCGACCATCAAGGACGACAGCGGGGTCAGCTCGGACGGCTTGAGGATCACCGCGTTACCGGCCGCCAGGGCCGGTGCCAGCTGCCAGCCGCAGGTGAAGATCGGGGCATTCCAGGGGGTGATCTGCAACACCGTGCCCAGCGGTTCATAGGTCACGTAATTGAGGTGACTGGTGGGCACCGGGATCACTTCACCGTGCAGCTTGTCGGCCCAGCCGGCGTAGTACTCGAACATCTCGGCGACTTTCTGCACCTCGACGCTGGCATCGCGGATCGGCTTGTTGGCGGTCAAGGACTCGATCTGCGCCAGGCTCTCGGCCTGCTCGCGAATCAACGCGCCGACCTGATAAAGCGCACGACCACGGGCCTGAGCGGTCATCGCCCACCACTGCTGCCGGGCCGTTCTGGCCGCCTGATCGGCGATGGCCACCAGCGACTCGTCGGCGTCGGCGAAGCTCAACAGCAGGCTGTCATCGTGGGCGTTGCGTACTTGCACCGGGGCGCCGTGGCCGTCGATGAATTCACCGCCCACGTAACTGCCGATGGTGCTGCGATCGCCCCAGAACGGGCGCATCAATTCAAGGATCTTTTGCGTGCTCATTGGTTATTCTCCACGGCCAAACAGGGCGGCATCGGTGCGTTCGACGATGCAGCAGAAGTCATCGGTGTCCGCCAGCGTGGCGCTGCTGGCTTGCCATAAAGCGGCGACGGCGCGCGACAGTGGCAGGTCGAGGTCCAGGCTGGCGCTGAGGTCACGGGCCAGGCCGACGTCCTTGCGCATCAGGCCCATGGTGAAGCCCGAGTCGTAGGCCTTGTTCATGACCCAGGTGGGAAACATGGCTTGAGTGGCACTGCTGCGACCGGAGCCGGCGTTCAGGCCTTGCAGGAGCTTCTCAGGGTCGACGCCGGCCTTGGCGGCCATGCTCAGGGCTTCCGCGGTGCTGATCAGGTGGCAGGCGGTGAGCATGTTGTTGGCGATCTTGGCGACGTTGCCGGCACCGGTCTTGCCGATGTGCACGCGGGTGCCGCTCATGCCTTCGAGCACCGGCAGCACGCGGGCGAGGTCGTCGTCTTCGGCGCCGATGACCATCGACATGGTGCCGGTGGCGGCACCTTTGGGGCCGCCGGATACCGGGGCGTCGATAAAGCCGATGCCTTTGACCTTGAGGGCGGCGGCGACCTTGCGGCTGGCCTCCGGGGTGGAGGTGGTGGTATCGACCACGATCAGGCCGGCGTTGCCCCGTTCGAGAATGCCATTGGCGCCCAGGCACACGGCTTCGACGTGCTCGGCCTTGGGCAGCGAGAGGATCAGCACCTCGACGCTGGCGATCAACCGCTCGCGGTCGGCGACCGGCTTGACGCCTTTGGCCTGGGCGTTGTCCAGCGCGGTCTGGGCGAGGTCGAAACCGCTGACGTCAAAGCCCTTGCTCGCCAGGGTCGCGGCCATGCCACCGCCCATGTTGCCTAGCCCGATAACGCCGATTTTCAAGCTCATTGATGGTCTCTCGCTCAAGTGTGCAGGGCCCGTGTTGGGCATGAGACGAGTATGGACAGCGGCCGGTGATCGCAGCAATAATCCCTAGTTCGCATTTTTGTTGCGTTTAAGGCAACACAGGAAAGCCATGAGCATTGTCCAGGATCGTCGCATTCTGTATTTCTTCGAGGCCGTGCGCGCCGGTAGCGTGCGGGCGGCCGCCGATATCCTCAACGTCGCGCCCTCGGCGGTGAGCCGGCAGATCGCGCAGCTGGAACTGGAGCTGGGCGCGCCGCTGCTGGAGCGCCATCGCCGCGGGGTCAAGCCGACCGAAGCCGGTGACAAGGTGCTGAACTACTATCGCCAGCGGCTGACCCAGCAGGAGGTCTTGCTGGACTCGATCCAGGCCCTGCGCGGCCTGCAGAGCGGCTCGGTAACGCTGGCGGTGGGCGAAGGCTTCCTCGACAGCCTGTCGCAGCCGCTGGCGCACTTCTCGACGCTGTACCCCAAGGTCGAGCTGATCGTGAACGTGTGCGGCAGCAACGAGCTGATCCGTCAGGTGGTCGAAGACGAAGCCCATATCGGCCTGGTGTTCAATCCCGCTGCGGACCACAAGCTGCGCTCTCACGCGCAGCACCGCCATCCGGTGTGCGCGGTGGTCAATCCCGAGCATGAGCTCATCGGCCGCGAGGGGCCGATCCCCCTGCTGGGGCTGGACCACTACCGCCTTGCCCTGCCCGGCGTCGCTTATGGCATCCGCCAGATCCTGCTGACGGCAGAGCATCAGGAAGGGGTCAGCCTGGTGCCCACCCTGACCTGCAGCACCTTCGCGTTGCTCAAGGGCTTTGCCATGCGGGGTGGCGTGACGCTGTTGCCGACTTTTGTGGTGGAACAGGAAATCAGCGCCGGAACCTTGGTCGCCCTGCCCCTGCAAAACCCGCTGTTCAGCAGCCCCCAGACCCATCTGGTCAGCCGCCTGGGGCGGCAGCTGAGCGTGGCCGCGAGCCGCATGCTGCAGATGCTGTTGCAGGAATTACCGGCGTTCACGTCGAGCAAGCGCGGTTAAACTTTCCATTCCCCGAGCGGTTTTGTCCTGACCATGCGCATCGATCCCCTCCCCCCGCTGCAAAACCTCATCGCCTTCGAAGCCGCCGTGCGTCACGGCAGCTTTACCCGCGCGGCGGCCGAGTTGCACCTCACCCAGAGCGCCATCAGCCGCCAGGTCGCGCAGCTGGAGGAGTTTCTCGGGCGAGCGCTGTTTCGCCGCGAGCACAAGCGTATCCACCTGACGGTCGCCGGTCAGGTCTATGCCGAAGAGGTGCATCGGCTATTGACCCAATGCGCCGAAGCCACTGCCAAGGTCATCACCCACAGCGGCGAGCAACAGTTGACCCTGGCCTGCTCCAGCGGTGTCGCGGCGTTATGGCTCGGGCCGCTGCTGGGCCGCTACGTGGATGAATTTCCGGCGGTGGATGCGCGCTTGCGGGTGGTCGACGGCCTGGATTCGCTGGTGCGAGCCGAGTTCGATCTGGCGGTGTACTTTCTGGGCGCGACCTCGCCGTCGGGGCTGGACAGCCAGTTGCTGTTTCCCGAGTCGGTGGGCGCCTACTGCTCGCCCGACTATCTGCAAGGGCGCACCCTGGCGGCCGCCGAGCTGCTCGATCAGCGCCTGTTGATGCTCGAAGATGGCCAGCGCCAGTGGCTGTCCTGGAGCAGTTGGTTCGCGCGCCAGGACATCGACGCTTCGATCATCCGCAAGCGGCTGACGGTCAACCATTACCCGGTGCTGGTGGACATGGCGATCGCCGGCCACGGTATCGTGCTGGGCTGGCGGCCGATGATCGACGAACACCTGCGCAGCGGCGCGTTGGTGCCGGCCTGTACCGAGATGGTCGGCGCCGTGGGTGGCTATCACCTGCTGACGCCGAACGCATCGCTGCCCAGCCGCGCCGCCCGGGCATTCGAGAAGTGGCTGACGGGGCAGATCCCTCGATAGCTCTTGCATGCGCCAAACGCATGCAAATCTGCGCAATAAGCGTTTTCCCCTTGTGTGCCACGCCCGTATTCTCGGGCCATACAAGGGCATCAGACCCTGAATCAGCGTCACTTTGCCCGTTCTGCCCTCATTCTTCGCGGGATACTTCCTGAACCACAGGATTCCTGCGAATGCAGCATGCAGGAATTACATGTGAACGCGACCGCCCCGACCCCGTCCCAGACTCATTCCCGCCAAGCGCGCCGCGCCGTCGTTGCCACAGTGATCGGTAACGGTCTGGAATGGTTCGACTTCACCGTCTACAGCTTTTTTTCGGTGATCATCGCCAAGGTGTTCTTCCCCACCGGCAGCGAACTGAGCTCCTATCTGCTGGCCCTGGCCACCTTCGGGGTGGGGTTTTTCATGCGCCCGGTGGGCGGCATCGTGCTGGGTATCTACAGTGACAAGCATGGCCGCAAAGCCGCGCTGTCATTGACCATTCTGTTGATGGCGCTGGGCACCTTCATCATCGCGGTGACGCCCGGCTTCGCCCAGATCGGCTTGATCGCCCCCGTGCTAATCGTCTTCGCGCGGTTGCTGCAGGGTTTTTCCGCCGGTGGCGAGATGGGCAGCGCCACGGCGTTTCTCACCGAACATGCCCCGGCGGGGCGCAAGGCGTTCTACTCCAGCTGGATCCAGGCCAGTATCGGCGTCGCTGTGCTGCTGGGTTCCGGCCTGGGCGCGTTGCTGTCGACCTACCTGAGCCAGGCACAACTGGAAAGCTGGGGCTGGCGCGTGCCGTTTCTGATCGGCACCTTGATCGGCCCGATCGGTTTCTACATCCGCAGCCGCATCGACGAAACGCCGGCCTATAGCGAAGCACAGACAACCGAATCACCCCTGCGGGAAGTGCTGCGGACCTATCCACGCCAGACCCTGATCAGCTTCTCGCTGGTGGTGCTGTGGACCGTGTGCACCTACGCCATTCTGTTCTACATACCCTCCTACGCCACCCGCGTGCTGAACCTGCCGTCGTGGATGGGCTTCAGCGCCAGCATGGTCGGCGGCGGCGTGTTGATCGTCGCCACGCCCATCGTCGGCGCCCTGGCCGACAAGCAAGGCCGTCGCCCCTGGCTGCTGTGTTCGGCCGCGGCCATCTTCATCGCCGCCTACCCGATGTTCTACTACATCAACCAGGCACCTGGGCTGGCCTCGCTGCTGGTATTCGAGCTGGTACTGGGGCTGATGATCGCCGGCTACATCGGCTCGATCCTCGCCGCCTTCGGCGAGCTGCTGCCGACCCACGTGCTGTCCACCGGGCTGTCGGTGGCCTACAACTTCGCGGTGACCATTTTCGGTGGTTTCGCCACCTTCACCATCACGGCCTTGATCGCCCAGACCGGCAGCAATCTGGCCCCTGCCTTTTACATCATGTTCGCGGCGGCCGTGAGCGGCATCGGCGCCCTGCTGTTCCGCGACCAGGCGCCCAAGGCGCACATCACTCTGACAGGAGCCATCCAATGACCACCCCCAACCCTACTCGCCTGATCCTGCGCAACGGTCGCTTGCTCGACCCTGTCGCCGGTCAGTTGCTGACCGGCCAGGAAGTGCTGATCGAGGGTGAACGCATCGTTGCCGTGCGCGCCCAGGGCGAACCGGCCGAAGCCGATGCGCAGGTGATCGACCTTGGCGGGCGCACGCTGATGCCCGGCCTGATCGACTGCCACGTGCACGTGCTGGCCTCCAATGCCAACCTGGGGCTCAACGCGCTGCAACCGAACGCCATCACCATGTACCGCGCGCTGCCGATCCTCGACGCCATGCTCAAGCGCGGCTTTACCACCGTGCGCGATGCGGGCGGTGCCGACTGGGCGCTGGCCCGCTCGATCGCTATCGGGCTGATCCCTGGCCCGCGTATTTTCGCCTCCGGCAAGGCGCTGTCGCAGACCGGTGGCCACGGCGACATGCGCGCACGCGGCGAATTGCTGCTCAGCGAACCCTGCTCCTGCTGCTTCCGCGCCGGTGCCATCGCCCGGGTGGTGGATGGCGTCGACAACGTCCGCCTGGCCGTGCGTGAAGAACTGCAACAGGGCGCCAGCCAGATCAAGATCATGGCCTCGGGAGGCGTCTCTTCGCCCACCGATCCCATCGCCAACACCCAATACAGCGAGGCCGAAATTCGCGCCATCGTCGATGAAGCCGAGGCGGCCAACACCTATGTCATGGCGCATGCCTATACCGCCCGCGCCATTCGCCGTGCCATCGAATGCGGCGTGCGCACCATCGAGCACGGCAACCTCGTGGACGCCGACACTGCCCGACTGATGGCGGAGAAAGGCGCCTTCGCCGTACCGACCCAGGTGACCTACGAAATGCTCGCCGAACACGGCGCCCGCGCCGGTCTGCCGCCTGAATCGGTGGCCAAGATCGAAGACGTGCGCCAGGCCGGGCGCAACGCCTTGAAGCTGTTTGCCGAGGCCGGCGTGCCGATGGGCTACGGTTCCGACCTGCTGGGCGAAATGCACGAATACCAGAGCTACGAACTGAAGATCCGCGCCGAGTTGCTGGGCAATCTGGCAGCCATCCGCAGCGCCACCAGCGTCGCCGCACAGATCCTCCAGCGCGAAGGCGAACTGGGCTGCATCGCCCCAGGTGCGCTGGCGGACCTGCTGGTAGTGGACGGCGATCCGCTGACCGACATCAGCTGTCTGGTGGGCCAGGGCGAGCAGCTCGCCATGATCGTTCAGGGCGGCAGCATCAAGAAAAACCTGTTGGTGTGATAGTCGATTAAAGATGGCGCCGAGTGGATCGGCGCTTTTTTTTGCGCTGATTTTTTCATTGCCAGAGAAGTCGAGCGGAATGGGGGAATGATTTCCCTCTGCCTGGCGAAGGATTCCCCCGCCCCACTCGGCAAATGATCACTAAACCACCCATCGCGTACAGCAAACAGCCCCCTACTCAAGCTTGCGTCTGCAGATATATAGAGACTATATTTGTATCCACAGACACAAAGCATGAGGTCACAGGCATGGTCGCCGCGCTGCAATCCCCAACGTTCAGCAAAGAGCAATGCGCCGCTGGCCTGCGCGTTGCCGTGAGCATCCTGGATAAATGGCAGGCCTCCGGCGAGCAGGCCTGCAACGTACTGCGCATCTCGCGCAGCACCCTCGCCCGCGCCAAACAGAGCGATGCGAGCTGGTCCTTGAATCTGGATACGGACCAGATGCAACGCATCAGTTTCGTGCTCAATATCCATGCGGCGCTGAGGCTGGTGTTCGACAATCCGCAAAACGTCTACAGCTTCGCTCGGATGCCCAACCACAACGAATTCTTCAGCGGGCGTCCGCCGCTTGAGGTCATGGCGCAGGGCGACATGATCTCCCTGTACGAAACCTTCAGGCGCATCGATGCCTTGCGCGGAGCCCAATGGTAATGCTCGATCAACTGGCACGGATGCCGGGCGAACAGGTACAGGCCTATCGCTTGGTCAACTCCCGATTCCCGCCCATCGCACTGTTCGACGACGTGGCCAGCGCCGACGAGTTCGAGGTGCTGTACCAGCTACAGGCGCTGACCAATCCGCGCCTGCAAAATGAAGTCGGGCGCCTGGAACTGATCCCCCGCGCGCAGATCCCCTTTGGCATCCCCGGTTGCGCCTATGCGACGGCGCCCTTCACCCATGTCAATCCGGCCGGCTCGCGATTCAGCGATGGCAGCTTCGGCGTCTTGTACCTGGCAGACAGCATGGACACCGCCCTGGCCGAGGTGCGCCATCACCAGGACAGTTACTGGGCCAAGGTTCAAGGCTTGAACTACGAGCGCTTCGTGTTTCGCGGCCTGGCCTGCGTTTTTACCGACAAGGACATGCTCGATGGCCTGACGCTGCCGATCACCCATCCGATCCACGCGCCGGACGATTACAGCCAGTCACGGCAACTGGGCAAAGCCGTCAAGGACGCCGGCAGCCCCGGGTTGCGTTACCGTTCGGTGCGTCTGCGGGGCAATGTCTGCTGGGCCCTGATGACCCCGCGGCCGGTGACGTCCATCGTGCAGACCGCCCACTACGAGATGATCTGGAACGGACGAATCACCGGTGTGAACAAAATCAGCGCCGCCGGATGAAGCCTGCCATGAAACCCTGATCGGCCGGGAACCCGCGCGCCAGACACCACTCAGAACCTTACACAGTTGATTGGACACGCGTAATGAGTGAGGCACCCGCAACCCCCGACCACCGCTCGGCAGATGAACGCGCACGAGCGCTCGTGGCACAAATGAGCGAAGACGAAAAGTTCGCCTGGCTGTCCGGCCCCATGGCCATTCCCCTCCCCGGCGAACACAAACCTGAAGGCGCGCTGGGCTCCGCCGCCTACTACCCAGGCATTGAACGGCTGGGTATCCCGGCAATGCAGCAATCGGATGCCAGCCTTGGCGTCGGCAACCTGGGCAATGTCCGCCCGGGCGACCATGCCACGGCGCTGCCCAGTTCGTTGCTGCTCGGCGCCACGTTCAACCCGACCCTGGCCTTCGCGTCTGGCGCGCTGGTGGGGCGAGAGGCACGGCAAAAAGGCTTCAACGTGCAGTTGGCCGGTGGCGCCAACCTCATCCGCGAGCCGCGGGGCGGTCGCAACTTCGAATACATCGCCGAGGATCCTCTGCTGACCGGTGTACTGGCCGGCCATTCGGTGGCGGGCATCCAGTCCGAACAGGTGGTGTCGACGGTCAAGCATTTCGTCGCCAACGCGCAGGAAACCGGGCGCGTCATGGTCAGCTCGAACCTTAGCGAAGCGGCGCTGCGCGAGTCCGATCTGCTGGCCTTTCAATTGGCGATAGAAATCGGTCGGCCCGGTTCGGTCATGCCGGGTTACAACCTGGTGAACGGCGATTACGCCTCCGAGAACGCCTTTCTGTTGAACAGCGTATTGAAGCAGGAGTGGGCCTATCCGGGCTGGGTCATGTCCGACTGGGGCGCCACCCACTCCAGTGTCAAGGCGGCGCTGGCGGGGCTCGACGTGCAGTCGGGCGCCAACCTGGACGATGCCCATCACTTCGGCCCGGCGCTGCGTCAGGCGGTCAAGGACGGCGAAGTGCCCCAGAGCCGCATCGACGACATGGTCACGCGCATCCTGCGCAGCCTGATCGCGGTCGGCGCCCTGGATCCCACGCCCGCGCTCCCCATCGACTACAGCGAGCATAAACTCATCGCCCAGCGCCAGGCTGAAGAAGGCATCGTGCTGCTCAAGAATGCCAACGCCACCTTGCCCTTGGCGCAACGGACAAAACGCCTGTTGGTGATCGGGGCCCATGCCGACCACGGCGTGCTCTGCGGCGGTGGCTCCTCCAGCGTGACGCCGATCGGCAGCTTGTCGTTGCCGGGCATCGACATGATGGGCGTGCAGGTCGCCAAGGTGTACCAGCCCTCCTCCCTGCTGCAGGCGATCAAGGAAGAAAGCGCGGCGCAACAGGTGGATTTTCTCGACGGCACGGATGTGGCCTTGGCGACTGCCCAGGCGGCGATCGCCGATGCGGTGATCGTTTTCGCGCAGGAGTGGCGCTCGGAAGCGCTGGACGCCAAGGGCTTGGGTCTGCCCGACAACCAGGACGCCCTGATCGAGGCGGTCGCCGCTGCCAACGGCAATACCATCGTGGTCTTGCAGTCCGGCGGGCCGGTGCTGATGCCCTGGCTCGATCAGGTCGCCGCGGTTCTGGCCGCCTGGTATCCCGGCTCCGGGGGCGGGCCGGCGGTGGCGGGCGTGCTGTTCGGTCGGGTCAACCCGTCCGGGCGCTTGCCGATCACCTTCCCCGCCAGCGAGTCGCAACTGCCGCGGCCGGAGCAGATCGACCCGGCCACGACCACGTCCAACCCCGGCATGCCGCGCAAAGGCGAGATCATCCCCATCGACTATGACATCGAAGGCGCGGACGTCGGTTATCGCTGGTACGCGCGGGAGCGACTCCAGCCGCTGCTGCCGTTCGGCTTCGGTTTGTCCTACAGCACGTTCGCCTTCAGTAACTTGCACGTCGAGGATGGCGCCACGGCATCGGTGCGCGTCATCAATACCGGCAAGCGCGCGGGTGCGACGACGCTGCAGATCTATATCGCCAGGCTGGGCGAACATGGTTTTGCCAAACGCCTGGCGGGCTTTCACAAGGTGTTTCTCGCAGCCGGTGAGCAAGCCGAAGTCGAAGTCGCGCTGGAGCCGCGCATCTTCGCTCGCTTCGAAGACGCAGGATTCGTCATTCGCTCGGGGGACTATCGCGTGTGGGCGGCTGATGATGCGCAAGATGAAGCACTGACCACCACGATAACGTTGGCACGCGACCGGCTTCTGTCACCCGCCTGAATCCCTTCAAGCAGGCCGACCGCCACAGCGCCAGAGATGATCGGCGCCAGTGGCGTCTTGATCAGCTTGCATCTTGCGGGCGAAAACTCCTTCGGGCGAGTTCACCGGGAGCCTTTGGGCGACGCTCCCGGCGGACAGTGCCTGGATCACTTCGCGGCTGGCGCCCAATCGATGCGCACCGGCCGCTTCTCCCGTGCCGACCGGTAGATCGCCTCCATCAGCAGGTGGTCCTGCAAACCCTCCTCACCCGGTGTGCGTGGCGTCTTGCCGGTCTGCAGACAGTGGGCGAAGTGATCGATCTCCTGGCTGAACTGGTTGCCCGCCCCGACCCGCAGCTCTTCGACGGCTTCGAGGCTGTCCTTGCGTCGAGCCACACGCAGGCGCTGGCCCTTGTAGGCGAAGGCATTCTCGATTTCGATCCAGCCTTTTTCCAGGCGCAGACGCATGTCCTTGGTCTCGTGAGCACCGTAGCTGGTGGCGCAGTTGGCGATGGCACCAGAGGGAAAGCGCAGCATGAAACTCATGGTTTCCTCGACTTGGGCATAACGCGGGTCGCCCTGTGGGTTGACCACTTGGGCGTAGACCTCGATGGGTTCCTCGCCAAGCATAGTGCGCACACCGTTGAGGCAATACAGACCGATGTCCGGCAGCGAGCCGCCACCGGCCAATGCCGCATCCAGCCGCCATTGACCATCGGGGCCCTGGGCCTGGGCGTTGGTCGCCTCGATCAGCCGCACACGCCCCAACTCACCTGACTGGACCAACTGCGCAGCGGCGCTGTTGAAGTCTTCGTATTGGCAGCGGTAGGCGATCATCAGCCGCACTCCGGCCTCGTCGCAGGCCTTGATCATCTGCCGCGCCTGTTCGGAGTTCACGGCCATGGGCTTCTCGCACAGCACATGCTTGCCCGCCCGCGCGGCGGCCTGCACCTGTTCGAGATGCAGGCCGTTGGGGGTGATGATGTAGACCGCCTGGACCTCAGGGTTATCGGCCAGCGCTTCGATCTGGTCGTAGCCATAGACGGCCTCCTGCCGGATGCCATATTGCGCGGCGACCGCCCTGGCCTTGTCCGGGCTGCCGGACACCAATGCGACCGGCTTGGCGTAGAGGGATTCGGCAAACGCCGGGAGGATCTGCCCCAGCGCCAGGCGGCCGAGGCCCACGATGGCGAACCCCACACGCTTGTCCGGCGCCTGTGGTGCGGGCGGTGACGGCTCGGGTCGGTCCGCCTCGCCGCGCCAGTTGATGAATTCGACTTTGCCGTCCTTGACTGCGCCACGGTCGATTTCGCTGGCCGGCCTGGACGGGCCGGCTGCGGGCAGACGCTGACCGTCGGCGGTGCCGGGCCCTTGAGGGGCGAGTGGGTAGCGTTTCAAGTCGGTCATAGGGAGGTTCTCCAGATGATTGGAAACAACAGGTCAGGATGCCTGCGGGCGGCCATGGGGTTGAGCCAGCCATGAGGCAAGCGCGCCGAGAGCGGTCAAAGCGGCGAGCAGCAACAGGGTCGCGGCACCCAGACGGCTATCGATCAGTGTGCCCAGCAGCGCGCCGAGGAGCAGGCACAGCCAGCGTGAAAAGGCATCCGTAGCCGAGCCAAATTCGCCAGCGGCCAGGCAGCGCCCCAGTTTTACCAGCGAGCCGGTCACAAAGGTCACGCCCGGCTCGTCGGCGCGGACCTGATTGAGGGTGCCCATGGCGGCGGCGATCACCATGACCGTGGCCAGTGAATATTTTTCCGTGGCCTGCGCGGCCAGCGGCGCGGCGATCGCCAGCAGCAGGCCCACGAACAGCAACAACAAGCCGCTACGCACGTGGCCTGCCCGGTTGCCTATCCATGCCGCAAGGGTGGTGGCGAACACGAATGTGCCGATGACAATGGCAAGTTCGCCGACCCTGGCCCATGCCCCCTGCACCAGGAAATCACCCAGCTTGGTGGAGTTGCCGGTCATGTACACCGCCAGCAATTCCTTGCTGTGCAAGATCATCAGGGCATCGGTGGCGCCGGCCAGCGCCAGCAGGGGCAAGACCGACCAGGCGATGGCAGCGCTGGTCGATTGGGGCGTGTCAGACATCTATCCCTCGCGGTTCATGGACGACGTCCATGGTCAGAGCGTATAGAGAGTCGACAGGCGCTCTAGCACGAGGGTTCGATTGGATTGCGCGGCCGGGGCGACGAACGGGTAGCCGAGGTTTCCCGCTGAGCTGCAATGAGGGACTGACCATTGCTGGCCTTCAAGAATTCGACGGCCGAACGCTCTGGTCATCACTTTTCTATGCAGGCAGCACGCGCCGAGTCAGCTGGAGCCAGGCGGGATACCGTCCTTGTTGAAATCCTTCAACCGCTCCCGCTCCTGCGGCGTCGAGTGGGCCGGGGTGTCATCCTTGGGTGGTTCTGGCTTTTCGTCGGCCATGGTGTATTCCTCTTTATGGGGGGTGTCGATTCGGCGTTCATTCGTCGCTGCTGGCAGGATTGGCCAAGGCCTCACCGATCAGCTCATCTACCGCCGATGCACTGCGTAGCCGGTATTCGGCGGGCAGCTCGAACAGATCAGGACTACCGAAAATGCGCAGCTTCGCGCCCTCGGCAACCGCCTGCAGATCCACCCCCTGCGCCGCCAATTGCTGGATGATGGCGAGAATCGCCAGTTTTTGTTGCTCAACGGTCGCTATCAGCATGCCTGCCTCTCCGAAGGCCTCGTGAATCGGGGTGTTCAGAGATTTGGTCAAGTCGATGGGGAGGCGGTTCAGAAAATTTATGTACCGCCCATCTTGCTGAGCGGTGGCATCACGCTGCCGGTGCGTACTGCATCTCGCCATTGCCGAATGACCAGTCCTTGCGCTTCACGTCGATCAAGGTGCTTCACGTCGATCAAGCTGATCCAGATAGCGGAACGCGCTCACGATTGAGCGGCGCTTATCAAGGGGCACCAGAAACGAAAAAGCCCCGCATTTGCGGGGCTTTTTCGATGATGTTGGCGGGAAACCAGGGATTCGAACCCTGGAGACGCTATTAACGTCCGCCGGTTTTCAAGACCGGTGCATTCAACCACTCTGCCAATTTCCCGAGTGTTGCGATGACACTTGCAAGCAGCCCGGGAGACCTCTCGGCCACGGCCCCGGCGGCGTTGCGGGCGCCATAATACCGTAATGAAACAACCTGTCAAACTCTCAATGTGGCCTATTCGCACCGCTCTGTTATGATCTTTGCATCCGAACATTTCAGACACAGGTTTCGGCCCGGCGCTACGGCGTCGATATCGTTTCAACCTTAAGGAGCTCGCCATGCGCGAACAGGATTATGCCGTTAATAACAGCTCGCAGGTTCAGCAGCTAGAAGTTAGCCGCGTCCTGCGCAACACCTATGGGCTGCTGGCCCTGACCCTCGCCTTCAGTGGCGTGATGGCTTTCGTTGCACAGCAGATGCACGTCGGCCGCCCTAACATCTTCATCGTCCTGATCGGTTTCTACGGTCTGTTCTTCCTGACCAACAAGTTGCGGGATTCGGCCTGGGGCCTGGTGTCGGCATTCGCCCTGACCGGCTTCATGGGCTACATCCTCGGCCCAGTGCTGAACGTCTACCTGGGCATGCGCGGCGGTGCTGAAGTCGTCAGCTCGGCCTTCGCCATGACGGCGCTGGTATTCGGTGGTCTGTCGGCCTACGTGCTGATCAGCCGCAAGGACATGAGTTTCCTCAGCGGCTTCATCACCGCTGGTTTCTTCGTGTTGCTGGGCGCCACGCTGGCGGGCATGTTCTTCCAGATCAGCGGCCTGCAACTGGCGATCAGCGCCGGCTTCGTACTGTTCTCGTCGGTCTGCATTCTGTTCCAGACCAGCGCGATCATCCACGGTGGCGAACGCAACTACATCATGGCGACCATCAGCCTGTATGTATCGATCTACAACCTGTTCATCAGCCTGTTGCAGATCTTCGGCATCATGGGTCGTGATGACTAAAGGGATCTAGCCAAGGCTTTGGCCATGGCGCTTGATCACCGGAAAGCCCGCTTCGGCGGGCTTTTTCGTGGATGAGGCTTTATCATTCCCTCAGATATGCAGATCGAGTGACCGATGAAATTTGCCATTGCCGTGTTCGCCCCCGCCCATGCGCCCTCCTCGCGCCGTGCCCTGCTGTTTGCCCAAGCGGTGCTGGCGGGTGGGCATGAGATTACCCGGCTGTTTTTCTATCAGGACGGCGTGCACAGCGCTTCCAGCAACATCGTGACACCTCAGGATGAGCTGGATGTGCCTGCGCTGTGGCGGCAGTTCGTGTCCGACAACAGCCTGGATGCGGTCGTCTGCATCGCCGCCGCCTTGCGTCGGGGCGTGTTGAACACCGAAGAAGCCCAGCGCTACGGCCGCGCCGCGGTCAATCTGCCGGCACCCTGGGAGCTGTCGGGCCTGGGGCAGTTGCATGAGGCTGCACAGGTCGCCGATCGGCTCGTCAGCTTTGGAGGGCAATGAGATGGCCAAGTCGATGCTGATCATCAGCCGCCAGGCGCCATGGTCCGGCCCCGGCCCCCGTGAAGCCCTGGATATCGCCTTGGCTGGCGGCGCGTTCGATCTGCCGCTGGCGATGCTGTTTCTCGACGATGGCGCCTTGCAACTGCTCTCGGCGCAACAACCGGCCGCGGTGCAACAGAAAAACCTCGGGGCCAATTTGCAGGCGCTGCCGATGTTCGGTGTCGATGAGCTGTTCGTCTGTGGCAGCAGCCTGGCCGAGCGCGGGCTGGCTGATACGCCGCTGGCGCTGGACGTACAGGTGTTGGATGACGTCGGCATCAAGGCCCTTATTGACCGATTCGACCTGGTGGTAACGCTCTGATGGCAACCTTGCATGTACTTTCACATTCGCCCTTCACCGATGGCCGGCTGAAAAGCTGCCTCAGGGTATTGGGCAACTCAGATGGGCTGTTGCTCTGCGGTGATGCCACACACGCTTTGCAAACGGGCAGTGCAGCCTGGCCAGCACTGCTGGAGGTGGCTCAAACCGGGCGTCTGTATGCGCTGGATGAAGATATCAACGCCCGGTCCATCCACCCCAGCGAAGAGGTGCAACGTATTGATTACGCCACCTTCGTGCAGCTCTCGATCGATTTCGACAAGGTCAACACCTGGCTATGAATACGCTGCTGATTGGCGATAAACACATCGCCCTCGACAAGGACGGCTATCTGCTAGAGCTGAACGACTGGTCCGCACCTGTGGCCGAGGCGCTGGCGGCGCAAGCTGGACTGAATCTCACCCCCGCACACTGGGAGATCCTCGACCTGCTGCGCCAGTTCTACAGCGAATTCGAGCTGTCCCCTGCCACTCGCCCACTGATCAAGTACACCGCCGCCAAGCTTGGCCCGGAAAAGGGCAACAGCTTGCATCTCAATCTGCTGTTCAACGGCACTCCCGCCAAACTCGCCGCCAAGCTGGCGGGCCTGCCCAAGCCGACCAATTGCATATGACCATGCCGATCGCTCTCGTTACCCAAACCCCGGCCGAACACCCGTTCGCGCAGTTCGTGCGCATCCTTGGCAAAGGCAAACGCGGCGCGCGCAGCCTGACCCGTGAGGAAGCGCGGGAAGCCATGGGCATGCTGCTCGATGAAAAAGTCGAGGAAGCCCAGTTGGGCGCCTTCCTGATGCTGCTGCGGCACAAGGAAGAGAGCCCGGAGGAGCTCGCGGGCTTCACGCAGGCTCTGCGTGAACGCTTGCAGGCACCCGCAATAAGCGTCGACATCGACTGGCCCACCTATGCCGGCAAAAAGCGCCATCTACCTTGGTATCTATTGGCGGCCAAATGCCTGGCCAACAATGGCATAAGGATTTTCATGCACGGCGGCGGCGCCCACACCGCCGGGCGTCTATACACCGAGCAACTGCTGGGGCTGCTGGAGATTCCGCTATGCCGCGACTGGCAAGCCGCAGGCAACGCGCTGGACAGCAAGGGCCTGGCATTCATGCCGTTGGTGGACTGGGCACCGCAACTGCAGCGCATGATCGACCTGCGCAATACCTTGGGGCTGCGCTCGCCGATTCACTCGCTGGCGCGGATTCTCAACCCGCTGGGCGCTCGCTGCGGGCTGCAAAGTATCTTTCACCCGGGTTATCAGGCAGTGCACCGGGACGCCAGCGGGCTGCTGGGGGACCGGGCCATCGTGATCAAGGGCGACGGTGGCGAGATCGAGGTGAACCCGGACAGCCCGAGCCACTTGTATGGCACCGAGGGCAGTCAAAGCTGGCACGAAGAATGGCCGATGCTTTCAGCGCTGCGGCATGTGAAGCCCGCGACGCTGGAGCCCCAGCAACTGCTGACAGTTTGGCGGGGGGAAGCACAGGACAGCTATGGCGAGATGGCGTTGATCTCGACCATGGCGCTGGCACTACGCGGCCTGGGCGACGATCGCGATACCGCGTTTGCCAAGGCCCGGACCTTCTGGGCCAATCGACTGCTGTAGCAAGGGGGCTTGTCCGATAGGCAGTCAGTCATCCGAGGCAAGCTCCTCGCTGCAGGTTTTCATGGAAGATACCGATCATGACCGGGCACCTTTTGCGCCGTTCCATCGAACCATTACCTTTAGACTGATCTCCAACACACACACGCTATGTTGAAGGGAGACGGTCATGGGCCTGCTGATCGAAGGGCGCTGGCACGACCAGTGGTACGAAAGCAGCAAGGACGGCGCTTTTCAGCGCGAAGCCGCGCAACGGCGCAATTGGGTAACCCGCGATGGGCGTCCAGGCCCCTCCGGCGAGGGCGGCTTTGCGGCCGAAGCCGGGCGCTATCACCTGTATGTCTCCCTGGCCTGCCCCTGGGCTCACCGGACGCTGATCATGCGGAGCCTCAAAGGCTTGGATTCGCTGATCGACGTTTCAGTGGTCAGCTGGTTGATGGGGGAGAACGGCTGGACCTTCGATACCGATAAAGGCTCCACGGGCGATGCTCTGGACAGCCTGACGTTCATGTATCAGCGCTACACCTCGGAAACCCCGAACTACACCGGCCGCGTGACCGTGCCGGTGCTGTGGGACAAGCAGCTCAAGCGCATCGTCAGCAACGAATCGGCGGAGATCATCCGCATGTTCAACAGCGCGTTCGATGACATCACAGGCAATCGCCTGGACTTCTATCCCGAGCCACATCGACCGACCATCGATGCCCTTAACGAGCGTATCTACCCTGCTGTCAACAACGGCGTCTATCGCGCCGGCTTCGCGACCTCCCAAGGAGCTTATGAAAAAGCGTTCGATGAGCTGTTCGCCGAGCTGGATCAGCTCGAAGCGTTACTGAGTGACAAGCGCTATCTGATCGGCGAATACCTGACGGAAGCGGACATCCGCCTGTTCACCACGATGATTCGCTTCGACGCCGTGTACTTCGGGCATTTCAAATGCAATCTGCGCCGGATTGCCGATTATCCGAACCTGTCTAACTGGCTGCGGGAGATGTATCAATGGCCTGGGGTTGCGCAGACGGTGGAGATCTACCATATCCAACATCATTACTACGCCAGTCACAAGACGATTAATCCGACCGGGATCGTACCGAAAGGGCCGAAACAGGACTTCACACTGGAACATGACCGTGAACGGCTGGCAGGCCGCGGGATATGGCACAAGTCTGGGGAATGAGGCAACAGGGGCGACAACGCCCCGCTACCTGAACCAAGCCGATCAAACGCTGGCCTGAGCCCCTTCAAACCACTTCAGCTTGTCCCGCAGGGTCACCACCTCACCCACGATCACCAGCGTCGGCGCATGAACTTCATGCTCCGCCACCAGCCGCGGCAAGTCCGCCAAGGTGCCGGTAAACACGCGCTGGTTGACCGTAGTGCCCTGTTGGATCAAGGCCGCCGGGGTATCCGCGCTGCGCCCATGCTTGATCATCTGCTCGCAGATGATCGGCAACCCGATCAGGCCCATGTAGAACACGACCGTCTGCGCCGGCGCTACCAGATCCTGCCAGGGCAGGTCGCTGGTGTTGTTCTTCAAGTGGCCGGTCACGAAGCGCACCGACTGCGCGTAATCGCGATGGGTCAGCGGAATCCCGGCATAGGCCGAGCAACCACTTGCCGCCGTGATCCCCGGCACCACCTGAAAAGGAATGCCATTGGCGGCCAGCTCTTCGATCTCTTCACCACCCCGACCAAAGATGAACGGATCGCCGCCCTTCAAACGCAACACTCGTTTGCCTTGCTTGGCCAGATCGACCAATTGCTTGTTGATCTGCTCCTGAGGCAAGGCATGATCGGCGCGGCGCTTGCCCACATAGACCCGCTCGGCATCCCGGCGGCACAGCTCGAGGATCGCCGGAGCGACCAGCCGATCGTAAAGCACCACATCGGCCTGCTGCATCAGGCGCAGCGCCTTGAAGGTCAGCAGGTCCGGATCACCCGGCCCTGCGCCCACCAGGTACACCTCGCCGGGCGCGTGGGGCGGCGCACCGTTGACCTTGGCCTCCAGCAGCCGTGCAGCCTCGGCGCCCTGTCCGGCCAGTTGACGATCGGCGATCGGGCCCTGAAAGACCTCCTCCCAGAACGCCCGACGCTGAGTCACGTCCGGATACAACTGCTTGACCCGATGGCGAAAGCGCGCGGCCAGGCCGGCCAACTCGCCATAGGTGGAAGGGAGCCAGGTTTCCAGCTTGGCGCGGATCAAACGCGCCAGCACCGGCGCATCGCCGCCGCTGGACACCGCGACCACCAGCGGCGAACGATCGACGATGGCAGGGAAGATCACACTGCACAGCGCCGGCGCGTCGACCACATTGACCGGCACGCAACGGCGTTTGGCATCGGCCGAAACCTGGGCGTTGAGCGCCTGATCGTCGGTAGCGGCGATGATCAGCTGGCAACCTTCAAGGTCCGTCTCGGCGTAACCGCGCAGCCGCACTTCCCCGCCACTGCCATCGACCAAGGCCTGCAGCTGGCTTTCGACCGCGGGTGCAACTACACGGATCAGCGCCCCGGCATCCACCAGCAGACGCGATTTGCGCAAGGCGATTTCGCCGCCGCCGACCACCAGTACATGGCTGCCCTGCAGCTTGTGAAACAGCGGCAGAAACTCCATTTAGCCGATGACCTCAAGGCCTGCCATGTAAGGCTTGAGCACTTGTGGAATTCGGATGGTACCGTCGGCCTGCTGGTAGTTTTCCAGCACCGCGACCAGCGTGCGGCCTACTGCCAGACCCGAACCGTTAAGGGTATGCACCAGTTCCGGCTTGCCGGTTTCCGGGTTGCGCCAGCGCGCCTGCATGCGCCGCGCCTGGAAATCACCGGTATTGGAGCACGAGGAGATCTCGCGGTATTTGTCCTGGCTCGGCACCCAGACTTCGAGATCATAGGTTTTCACCGCACTGAAACCCATGTCGCCGGTGCACAGCGCCAGCACGCGGTACGGCAGTTCCAGCGCCTGCAGGATACGCTCGGCGTTGGCGGTCAGGCTTTCCAGGGCCTCCATGGATTTCGACGGCTCGACCACCTGGACCATCTCGACCTTGTCGAACTGGTGCTGGCGGATCAGGCCGCGAGTGTCACGGCCCGAGGCGCCGGCTTCGCTGCGAAAGCACGGTGTGTGCGCCACGAGCTTGAGCGGCAGCTGGCTGGCGTCGAGAATCTCGCCGGCCACGATGTTGGTCAGCGACACTTCAGCGGTCGGGATCAGGTACAGATCGGCTTCGCCTTCGCGGCTGATCTTGAACAGGTCTTCTTCGAATTTCGGCAACTGACCGGTGCCCTGCAGCGCTGGCGCCTGCACCAGATACGGGGTGTAAGCCTCTTCGTAGCCGTGCTCGGCAACGTGCAGGTTGATCATGAACTGCGCCAGCGCGCGGTGCAGACGGGCGATCGGGCCGCGCAGCAGAGCGAAACGGGCGCCGGACAGCTTGGCGGCGGTCTCGAAATCCAGCCAGCCGAACTTCTCGCCCAAGGCGACGTGATCCTGGATCGGGAAGTCGAACGCGGTCGGCGAACCCCAGCGACGCACCTCGACGTTGCCGTCCTCGTCCGCGCCCACCGGGACGGACTCGTGCGGCAAGTTGGGCAGGCCCAGCAGGATGTCATCCAGCTCGACCTGCAGGCCATCGAGTTCGAGCTTGGCGCTGGTCAGCTCGCTGCCCATGCGCTCGACGTCGGCCATCAAGGGCGCGATGTCTTCACCGCGGGCCTTGGCCTGGCCGATGGACTTGGAACGGGCATTACGCTCGGCCTGCAATTGTTCGGTGCGGGTCTGCACCACCTTGCGCTGGTTTTCCAGGGCTTCGAGGCGGGCCACATCGAGGGTGTAGCCACGGGAAGCCAGGCGGTCCGCTACGTCCTGAAGTTGGCTACGTAACAGTTTGGAATCGAGCATGTCGTTCTCTCGTTTATCAGTATTGGTTCAGATTTTGGTCAGGGCCAGGCCAGCCCAGGTGGCGAACAGGCCGCCGAATACGCTGATGCCGCAGTAGCCGATGGCGGTCAGGGCCTGACCGCTCTCGAGCAGGCGCACGGTGTCCAGGGAAAACGACGAAAACGTGGTCAGACCGCCGATGAAGCCGACGATCAAGCCCGAGCGCACTTCCACCGGAATCTCCGGACGAATCAGGAACAGCCCGTACAGGTAGCCGATCAACAGGCATCCGACGATATTGACCGCCAGCGTACCGGCATAGAAGTAACGCGGCCAGTGAGCACTGACAACCGTGCCGGTGGCGAAGCGCAACAGTGTGCCAACGATACCGCCAAAAGTAACCGCAATGATCGTTGGAATCACTCTTTTCTTCGCCTCCGGGGGCTGTTCTGGTCAAGTTGCGCCAGGTGGCGCAGTTTTTCGCCGATCTTGAGCTCCAGACCGCGTGGCACGGGCTGGTAGTAGGGCCGCGGTTCCAGGGCTTCGGGAAAGTAGTCTTCGCCGGCCGCATAGGCATCGGGTTCGTCATGGGCGTAGCGGTATTCCTCACCGTAACCCAGTTGTTTCATCAGCTTGGTCGGCGCGTTGCGCAGATGCAGCGGCACTTCCAGCGAGCCGAACTCGGCGGCCTCGCGCATGGCGGTCTTGAAGCCCATGTACACCGCGTTGCTCTTCGGTGCGCTGGCCAGGTAGATGATCGCCTGGGCCACCGCCAGTTCGCCCTCGGGACTGCCGAGGCGCTCCTGCACATCCCAGGCCGCCAGGCACAGCGGCAAGGCGCGCGGATCGGCGTTGCCGATGTCTTCGCTGGCCATGCGCACCACACGGCGGGCGATGTACAACGGGTCGCAGCCGCCGTCGATCATCCGTGCGAACCAGTACAGTGCGCCGTCGGGGTTGGAGCCGCGCACGGATTTGTGCAGCGCCGAGATCTGGTCGTAGAAGGCCTCGCCGCCCTTGTCGAAGCGCCGCCGCGTATCGCCCAGCAGGCTTTGCAGCAGCTCGACGCCGATCTCGCTGTCGTCGTCGGCCAGGTCCGAAGCGTTTTCAAGCAGATTGAGCAGACGCCGGCCGTCCCCGTCGGCCGCTGCCATGAGGATGCGAAAGGCTTCATCGCCCAGGGTGAAATGATGCTTGCCCAGGCCGCGCTCCTCGGTGAGGGCACGATCGACCAGCTTGCGCATGGCCGCTTCGTCGAGACTCTTGAGCACATACACCCGCGCCCGCGAGAGCAAGGCGTTATTGAGTTCGAACGAAGGGTTCTCGGTAGTGGCGCCGATAAAGATCAGCGTGCCGTCCTCGACGTAAGGCAGGAAGGCGTCCTGTTGCGACTTGTTGAACCGATGCACCTCGTCGACGAACAGAATGGTGCGCTTGCCGTACTGGCCAGCCTGCTGCTTCGCCACCTCGACGGCCTGGCGAATTTCCTTGACCCCCGCCAGCACCGCCGAAACCGTTTCGAAGTGCGCATCCGAGACCTTGGCCAGCAGCCGCGCCAGCGTGGTCTTGCCCACCCCGGGCGGGCCCCAGAAGATCATCGAATGCAGCGCGCCCTGCTCCAGCGCCTCGCGCAGGGGCTTGCCCCGCGCCAGCACGTGTTCCTGCCCGACGTATTCGTCGAGGTTACTGGCGCGCAAGCGTGCGGCCAGCGGCTGGGCGATGGGATCGCTACGAAACAGGTCCATGGTCGAACCCTTTACTCCTGGATGACGTCGGCACCCTTGGGAGCGACGAAGGTGAATTTGCTCGCATCCACCTGCTCGTTGGCCTTGACCCCGGTGAAGAGGATGTTGGTGCGCTGGCCGACGCTGTCGATCAGTTGCATGTCGTTGATCAGGCCGCTGCGAAACGACAGGCGCAGCGAGTCGAACAGCGTGTCCTTGGTCTTCGGCTTGAGGGTGAAGTCAATGATGTTGCCGGCCTCTTTGGAGGTGATATCGAAACTCTGGTTGATCTTCGAGATGTCGCCGGAGAGCAGCAAGGCTGGCGTCTGGGTCAGGCGTTGATCGAGGGTCTTGATGGTGACCTGCTGCAGGTCAGGGTCCCACAACGAGACTTTCTTGCCATCCGAGACCATCAGTTGCTCGTTGGGCGCATCGGTGTGCCAGTAGAACAGACCGGGGCGCTTCAGGATCATCTCGCCGGCGGTTTCCTGCAGCTGCGTACCACCGCCATCGAGCGTCAGCTGCGAAAAGTGCGCTTGCAAGGTCTGGGACGTTTCGAGCAATTTCGTCAGGCTCGCCACCGACTTGTCATCGGCGTGGGCCGGCAAGGTGGACAGAGCCAGTGCAGATACCAACAGCATGCGAATCAGGCGCATGGGAATCCTCGTTAGACATGACGCTAAAAAATCAAAGCCGGCGCGCCCTTCGACATGCCGGCGACTACGCTATCAATCGCGCATCGGCCCCGGCGCGATCACTTCGCGCGAGCCGTTGGTGTTCATCGGCGTGACCACCCCGGCGTTTTCCATGGTTTCAATCATGCGCG
Organism: Pseudomonas sp. GW821-FHT01A09; assembly: GCF_058986725.1. Lineage (NCBI taxonomy): Bacteria > Pseudomonadati > Pseudomonadota > Gammaproteobacteria > Pseudomonadales > Pseudomonadaceae > Pseudomonas > Pseudomonas sp. GW821-FHT01A09. The sequence goes on along the minus strand of NZ_JBYSWB010000003.1, from coordinate 51,197 downwards.
CGGCACGGTTGTAACCGATCTTGAGCTTGCGCTGCACCGCAGAGATGGACGCACGGCGACTCTCGAGCACGAAGTTAACGGCTTCGTCGTACAGGGCGTCGTTCTCTTCGTCGCCATCGCCACCGCCGCTGCTGCCACCGTCGAAGCCGCTGCCAGGCTCTTCGACGCCGGCGAGAATATCCTCGTTGTAGTCCGGGACGCCGCGCAGCTTCCACGCTTCGACCACACGGTGCACCTCTTCGTCGGAGACGAACGCGCCGTGGACACGAATCGGCAGGCTGGTGCCAGGTGGCATGTAGAGCATGTCACCGTGGCCCAGCAGTTGCTCGGCGCCGCCTTGGTCGATGATGGTCCGCGAGTCGATCTTGCTCGACACCTGGAACGCCATACGGGTCGGAATGTTGGCCTTGATCAGACCGGTGATGACGTCCACCGACGGCCGCTGGGTCGCCAGAATAAGGTGGATACCGGCCGCCCGGGCCTTCTGCGCGATACGGGCGATGAGCTCTTCGACTTTCTTGCCGACGATCATCATCATGTCGGCGAATTCGTCGACCACCACCACGATGGTCGGCAGGGTCTTGAGCAGCGGCGCCACGTCGTCCATGCTTTCGCGCTTGTAGAACGGATCGGACAGCGGCGCGCCCTCCTCCTCGGCATCCTTGACCTTGCGGTTGAAGCCGGCAAGGTTACGCACGCCCATGTTGGCCATCAGCTTGTAGCGCCGCTCCATCTCGGCGACGCTCCAGCGCAAGGCGTTGGCGGCGTCCTTCATGTCGGTGACCACTGGGCACAGCAGGTGCGGAATGCCTTCGTAGATCGACAGCTCGAGCATCTTCGGGTCGATCATGATCAGCTTGGCGTCTTCCGGGCCAGACTTGAACAGAATCGACAGGATCATGGCGTTGACCCCCACCGACTTACCGGAACCCGTGGTACCGGCGACCAGCAGGTGCGGCATCTTGGCCAGGTCAGTGATCACCGGCTTGCCACCGATGTCGTGCCCCAGGGCCATGGTGACCGGCGACTTGGCTTCGTCATATTGCGGCGATGACAGCACTTCGGAGAACCGCACGATCTGCCGGTCTTCGTTGGGGATCTCGATACCGACGGTGGTCTTGCCGGGGATCACTTCGACCACACGCACGCTCATCACCGCCAGCGAACGCGCCAGGTCCTTGGCCAGGTTGGCGATACGGCTGACCTTGACGCCCGCAGCCGGCTGGATTTCATAACGGGTGATCACTGGCCCCGGATGGATCGAATCCACAGTGACCTCGACCCCGAATTCCTTGAGCTTGAGCTCCAGCAACTGGCCGACGCCCGCCAGCGACTCAGCGGAATAGTTGACCTTCTTCTTTTCGGCCGGATCGAGGATGGAAATCGGCGGCAGGGTCCCGGCCACGGCGCTGTCGACGAACAACGGCACCTGTTTTTCCTTCTGCACGCGCTTGCTTTGCTCCGGCGGCCGATTCATGGCTTCGGACGGCATGATCACCGGTGCGCTGTGGTTGTTTTCGCTCAAGGGACGAATCGGCACGGCCGGACGCACGGTACGCTCGGTGACGATCGGCTCCTCGACGGCGACCGGCGCGGACTTGAAGCGCGATGGCTTGGGCTCGGCAACCGGCCGCGGCTCCATGCGCGGCTCGGCAGCGCGTGGCACGACGCCGGGCGCAGGTGCATCGACCTCGCGCAGCTTGGCTACGAGTTGCTTGCGCTCGCTGCGCGCGGCCCACCAACGGCTGGTGGCGCCGGTGAACAGTTCGAACAGGTCGAGAGTGATCTTGCCGGTAACGTCCATCACCTTGAACCACGACAGGTCGGTGAATACCGTCAGGCCGAACAGGAACAGGGCGATGAACAACAGCGTGCTGCCCTGGATGTTCAGGGCGTTGCGGGCCAGGTCGCCGAGGCTTTCGCCCAGCGCGCCACCGGCGGAACCCGCCAGGCTCGGCGCCGTATGAAAATGGATATGCGCCAAGGCCGCGCCGGACAGCACCAGGAACACCAGGCCGATCAGCCGCCAGGAGAACAGCCAGCCGCTCCACTGCCACGGCTGGTGGCGCTCGCGGAATATCTGCCAGGTCTTGACCGCCAGCAGCAAGGGGAAAATGTAGGCAAAGTAGCCCAGCACCATGAACAGGATGTCGGCGGCGTAGGCGCCAGCGCGGCCGGCGGCATTGGCCACCTGCGAGACATTGCTGGTGTGGGTCCAGCCCGGATCGTCCTTATCGTAGGTCAGCAAGGCCATCCACAGGTACAGGCACAAGGCGCCCATGGCGATCAGTGCGCCCTCTTTGAGCCGGTAGTGAATCTGCTGGCGCCAGAGGGGAACGGGATTGGGAGTAGCGGTGGATTTCTTCAAAACGCGTCTTTTCCTGCGCGATGGGCGCGCCCAACGATAGATGACTTGACGAAACCGGCTGAGCCAGCCGGTCGAAAAAGGTGACGCCTGCTCAGTGTACTGCCTGCAAAGGCCATATTGTACGGGTTTGACGCCCTGTTGCCACGCCGATGGAGAGCGGGCGACGATCATCGGCGATGACTGTGCCGACGAATCCAATTTGACCATGCATTCCGTTGTGTGACAAAGGCTTATGTCGGGGTTTCATGAAACAGCCTCAAACCAGATCCGTCCTGCAAACCCGTCGGAAAATATCTACACGACAAATCGCGCAGCCGTAGGACCATGCAAGGCCCCGGGAAGTTCTCGACGTGCACCGACCTTGCTAAGATACTGAGCACGACACTGGGTCCACTCATCGGTGCAGCGACTCGGCACCGCCCTCCCCTCTTCACGTTGTAGACGGCATGCTGACCTGGCTCAAACGCGACGAATTGACCTTTCCGCCCCTGGACAAAGCCCTGCGCGATCCCAATGGCCTGCTGGCGGCCGGTGGCGACCTGAGCGCCGATCGGCTGATCCAGGCCTACCGCCATGGCTGCTTTCCCTGGTATCAGGATGGCCAGCCGATTCTGTGGTGGTCGCCCGACCCGCGCACAGTACTGTTCCCGACCGAGCTGCATGTGTCCCGCAGCCTGCGCAAGCTGATCCGCCAGGGTCGCTACCAGGTCACCTTCGATCAGGATTTCGCCGGGGTCATTCAGGCCTGTGCCGGGCCGCGCGCCTATGCCGATGGCACCTGGATCACCGACAACATGCAGGCCGCTTATCTTGAACTGCACCGTCGCGGCTTCGCCCACTCGGTGGAAGTCTGGGACCAGGGCCGCCTGGTCGGCGGCCTGTATGGTCTTGCCATGGGCCAGCTGTTTTTTGGCGAGTCGATGTTCAGCCGCGCCGACAACGCCTCCAAGGTCGGCTTTGCCAGCCTTGTGGAACGCCTGCAGGCTGGAGGCGTGGTGCTGATCGACTGCCAGATGCCGACCGAGCACCTGATCAGCCTCGGCGCCCGCTCCATCGGGCGTAACGAGTTCGCAGGCTTTCTGACTCGCCATCTGGACCTGCCCGGCACAACCGATTGGCATTCTTGAGGCCAGCTTTGCTAGGCGAGTTGTTCGACGCTGGCTTACACTTGTAAAAAGGTTTTACTCCGAGGGTTGATCATGACCGAGCTGGCGCGCTTGAAGTTCTATGCCACTCAGCCCCATTCCTGCAGCTACCTGCCCGACGAGCAGGCGACCACGCTGTTCCTCGACCCTAGCCAGCCGATGGACGTTCAGGTGTACGCCGACCTTTCGGAGATGGGTTTCCGGCGCAGCGGCGATCACCTGTACCGCCCCCACTGCCAACGCTGCAGCGCCTGCGTACCGGCGCGCATTCCTGCGACCGGCTTCCTGGCCAACCGCCAGCAAAAACGCATTCTCAAGCGCAATGCCGACATCGAAGTGTTCTGCACCACACCGCGCTATACCGAAGAATACTTCGACCTCTACCAGCGCTACATCGAACAACGCCACGCCGATGGCGACATGTACCCGCCCAGCCGTGATCAGTTCTCCACCTTCCTGGTGCGTGACCTGCCCTTCTCGCGCTTTTACGAATTTCGCCTCGAAGGCCGCCTGCTGGCCATTGCCGTGACCGACCTGCTGCCCAACGGGCTGTCGGCGGTCTACACCTTCTACGACCCCGATGAAGAGCGGCGCAGCCTGGGGCGCTACGCCATCCTCTGGCAGATCGGCGAGGCATTGCGCCTGGAACTGGACGCCGTGTACTTGGGTTACTGGATCAAGAACTGCAAAAAGATGAACTACAAGACCCAATATCGCCCCATCGAATTGCTGATCAACCAGCGCTGGGTCACGCTTAACTAGCTATTCAAAAGAAGCCCCTTTGCTTGCCAACCCTTTTTCGGGCACAATGCACGCCGCTTTTGCCTGGCGCAGTTGCACCGGGCCATTAACTGGACACCGAGGGCTTTACTGCATGTCGAAAGAAGACAGCTTCGAAATGGAAGGCACTGTCGTCGACACCCTGCCCAACACCATGTTTCGCGTGGAGTTGGAAAATGGGCACGTCGTAACTGCGCACATCTCCGGAAAGATGCGCAAGAACTACATCCGAATCCTCACTGGCGACAAGGTTCGCGTCGAACTGACGCCCTATGACCTGAGCAAGGGGCGTATCACTTACCGCGCTCGCTAAGTGACCCCGATGAAAACGCCCGGCTGATGCCGGGCGTTTTTGTGTGGGCGCTGCATTTACCTCTGTAGCGAGGGGTGCTTGCCTCCGATAACCGTGTCAACGCCTCCTTAGCCGCTGAAACACCGCCATCGGGGGCAAGCCCCCTCGCTACAAAGTCACGCTAGCTCGGCAGTAGTCTCGTACTCGAACGTAATTTCGCCATCCTTCACGTCGATATGCACCACCCCGCCGTGATCGGCCAATTCGCCGAATAGGATTTCCTCGGCCAGCGGACGCTTGATCTTGTCCTGGATCAAGCGCGCCATCGGCCGCGCCCCCATCTGCACGTCGTAACCACCGGAGGCCAACCAGCCTCTGGCGGCTTCCGTCACCTCCAGCAGGACACGTTTGTCTTCCAGTTGTGCCTGCAGCTCTGTAAGGAACTTGTCCACCACGCTCTTGATGACTTCGTGGCTGAGGCGACCAAACTGGATGATGGTGTCCAGACGGTTGCGGAACTCCGGCGTGAAGCTCTTCTTGATGACTTCCATGGCGTCGGACGAGTGGTCCTGATGGGTAAACCCGATCGAGGCACGTGCTGCGGTTTCGGCACCGGCGTTGGTGGTCATGATCAGAATCACGTTGCGGAAATCCGCCTTGCGGCCGTTGTTGTCGGTCAGCGTGCCGTGGTCCATCACCTGCAACAGCAGATTGAAGACTTCCGGATGCGCCTTTTCGATTTCATCCAACAGCAACACGCAGTGCGGTTGCTTGGTGATCGCTTCGGTGAGCAGACCGCCCTGATCGAAGCCGACATAGCCCGGAGGCGCACCGATCAGGCGCGACACGGTATGACGCTCCATGTACTCGGACATGTCGAACCGTACCAGTTCGATCCCCATCGCCTTGGCCAACTGCCGAGCGGCTTCGGTCTTGCCCACACCGGTAGGACCGGCGAAGAGGAAGGAACCGACGGGCTTGTCAGGCGACTTGAGGCCGGCACGGGACAGCTTGATCGCAGTCGACAGCGAGTCGATCGCCGCGTCCTGACCAAACACCGTGAGCTTGAGATCCCGCTCCAGGTTGCGCAGCAGCTCCTTATCGGAACTGGTGACGTGCTTCGGAGGAATACGCGCGATTTTCGCCACGATGTCTTCCACTTGCGGCACCTCGATGCGCTTGACCCGATTCTCGACCGGTTGCAGGCGCTGGAATGCACCCGCTTCGTCGATGACGTCGATCGCCTTGTCGGGCATATGCCGGTCATTGATATAGCGCGATGCCAGCTCAGCGGCCGCGCGCAGCGCTTCATCGCTGTACTCGATGCTATGGTGCTGCTCGAAACGCCCTTTCAGGCCGCGCAGGATGCCGATGGTGTCTTCCACCGACGGTTCGCTGACATCGACTTTCTGGAAGCGCCGAGCCAGAGCCCGGTCCTTCTCGAAAATACCGCGGAATTCCTGGAAGGTGGTCGAGCCGATGCAGCGAATATCACCGGACGACAGCAGCGGCTTGAGCAGATTGGACGCATCCATGACCCCGCCCGACGCCGCACCGGCACCGATGATGGTGTGGATCTCGTCGATGAACAGGATCGCCTGCGGGCGCTTTTTCAGCTCGCCGAGCAGCGCCTTGAAGCGCTTCTCGAAATCGCCGCGGTACTTGGTACCCGCCAGTAATGCGCCCAGATCCAGGGAATAGACCACGCTGTTGGCGAGAAGATCAGGGACCTGGTTGTCGACGATACGCTTGGCCAGCCCTTCGGCGATGGCAGTCTTGCCGACACCAGCCTCACCCACCAGCAGCGGATTGTTCTTGCGCCGACGAGCGAGAATCTGCGCGACGCGCTCGACTTCATTCTCCCGCCCGACCAACGGATCGATACGACCCTGGCGAGCAAGTTCGTTGAGGTTGCTGGCATAGGCGTCCAGCGGGTTGCTGGACGCAGAAGACTCACCACCCTCTTCGTCTTGCATCTCTTGCTCCGAATCACTGTTGTCGCCGTGCCCCGGAACCTTGGAGATACCATGGGCAATGTAGTTGACCACATCGATACGGGCCACGCTTTGCTGCTTGAGCAGAAAGACGGCCTGGCTTTCCTGTTCGCTGAAAATCGCTACCAGCACATTGGCGCCGGTGACTTCACGCTTGCCCGAGCTCTGCACGTGGAACACCGCGCGCTGCAGCACCCGCTGGAAGCCCAGGGTCGGCTGCGTTTCGCGATCTTCATCGTGGACGGGAATAAGAGGAGTTGTGGAATCGATGAACTCCTGCAGATCATGCTTGAGTTTGTCGAGGTTCGCGCCACAGGCGCGCAATACAGTGGAGGCTGCCTCGTTATCCAACAACGCCAGCAGGAGATGCTCGACGGTCATGAACTCATGACGCTTCGAGCGCGCCTCCTTGAAGGCTAGATTGAGGGTGACTTCGAGCTCGCGGTTTAACATAGCTTCACCTCATACCCAAGTGGTCGGCGATTAACCGTCCTTCTCGATTTCACAGAGTAGCGGATGCTGGCTTTCCCTGGCGTACTGATTCACCTGCATTGCCTTGGTTTCGGCGATGTCGCGGGTGAAAAGACCACAGACGGCACGTCCCTCTGTATGGACGGCCAGCATGACCTTGGTTGCCAACTCACGATTCAGGTTGAAAAACACCTCTAGCACTTCGACCACGAAATCCATCGGAGTGTAATCATCATTGAACAAAACCACCTTGTACATCGGTGGGGCCTGCAGTGCAGGCTTGGATTCCTGTACAGCCACGCCCGAAGCGTCGTCCTCCTGCGTGGACGGGCGGTCCTGATTGAAGGTTAGTCGAATCTGGTTGACTGAATGCATGGAATGAAGGTTCATCATCGTTGTGCGAATAGGGTTGTGGGGTTGACGTTGTGTCCGATCTGATACTCGGCTGTCGCATGACCTTGACTATCGGCAAAACGGTGTTACAACCAATAGAACCCACATTGGGGAATAAAGGTCCGCACAGTCAATTAAAATTTTTCGGCGGTGCGGTGTACGGGGATGATACTCCAGACCTGGGGTCCTTTGCAGAGGGATATGAGCATGGCAAGTGGTAAAGTCAAGTGGTTCAACAATGCCAAGGGCTATGGCTTCATCAATGAAGACGGCAAAACGGAAGACCTCTTCGCTCATTATTCAGCCATCGAGATGGATGGCTACAAGACACTGAAGGCAGGGCAGCCGGTTAAATTCGAGATCATTCAGGGGCCTAAAGGCTTGCACGCGGTGAAAATCACCAACGTGACTCAAGACGTAGCCGCACCTGTGGTCTCCCTGGAGCACTCTGCCGTTTCCGCTTGATCCGTCGGCATTCCGGACCAACGGTCGACCGCTCGTCGGCAGCTCAATTGTATCGATTGAGCTGCCGACGAGCTTTCGTTCGCCCGCATTTAAATGCTGGCGGCGTCACGACAACATCGCAAGAGCTTAGACGAAAGGACTGTAAGCAAGCTTCGCATTTCTGCCACTGACCAGTGGTATAATGCCGCAGTGACCAGCGAGTCACTGAGGTCGCGGGCCTGGCAACGCTGCTTTGAAAGCAGCTCCAAAGGCCCCACCAGGCCGGACTGTCAAATACAGCTCGACCGCTTGACGCTCAACTGATGCAAAAAACATCAACGCGATGAATCCTCGACTTTCGGCTCATTGTTGCCCGTGGACCGAAAGCGCCTACCCTGCGCATCTCGAGGTTCTGTGCATGCTCAGCAAAGAAGAGAGTTAATCCGAATATGCCCACCCGTTCGAAGATCATCTACACCTTCACCGACGAAGCTCCCGCACTCGCCACCTACTCCCTGCTGCCGATCATCGAGGCTTACACTGCGTTCGCTGACATCGAAGTCGAGACCCGCGACATTTCCCTGGCCGGCCGCATCCTCGCCAGCTTCCCGGAAAAGCTGACCGCCGAGCAGCGCGTGGGCGACCATCTCGCCGAACTGGGCGAACTGGCCAACACCCCCGAAGCCAACATCATCAAGCTGCCGAACATCAGCGCTTCGGTGCCCCAGCTCAAGGGCGCGATCAAGGAACTGCAAGACCAGGGCTTCGACATCCCCGACTACCCCGAGGTGCCGACTACCGACGCCGACAAGGACGCCAAAGCCCGTTACGACAAGATAAAGGGCAGCGCCGTGAACCCGGTACTGCGCGAAGGCAACTCCGATCGTCGTGCGCCGCTGTCGGTCAAGAACTACGCGCGCAAGCACCCGCACAAGATGGGCGCCTGGAGCAGCGATTCGAAATCCCACGTGGCTCACATGAGCAGCGGTGACTTCTACGGCAGCGAGCAATCGGTGCTGATCAAGGACGCTGGCAGCGTCAAGATCGAACTGGTCGCCCAAGACGGCTCGACCACCGTGCTGAAGGAAAAGACCGCAGTCAAGGCCGGCGAGATCATCGACAGCTCGACCATCAGCAAAAAGGCGCTGCGCGCTTTCGTTGCCGCCGAGATCGAAGATGCCAAGAAGCTGGGCGTGCTGCTGTCGGTCCACCTGAAAGCGACCATGATGAAGGTCTCCGACCCGATTCTGTTCGGCCAGGTCGTAGCCGAATACTACAAGGACGCCCTCGCCAAGCACGAAGCCGTGCTCAAGCAGATCGGCTTCAACCTGAACAACGGCATCGGCGACCTGTACTCGCGCATCAAGGCGCTGCCGCAAGCCCAACAGGACGAAATCGAAGCCGACATCAAGGCCGTCTACGCCACGCGTCCGCCGCTGGCGATGGTCAACTCCGACAAAGGCATCACCAACCTGCACGTGCCCAGCGACGTTATCGTCGACGCCTCGATGCCGGCCATGATCCGTGACTCGGGCAAGATGTGGAACGCCGAAGGCCAGTTGCAGGACACCAAGGCGCTGATCCCGGACCGTTGCTACGCCACCATCTATCAAGCGGTCATAGAAGACTGCAAGAAGCACGGCGCCTTCGACCCTACCACCATGGGTACGGTCCCGAACGTCGGCCTGATGGCGCAAAAAGCCGAAGAATACGGTTCGCACGACAAGACCTTCCAGATCGAAACCACCGGCACCGTGCGCGTGACCGACACCAGCGGCGCTGTGCTGATGGAGCAGAAGGTCGAAGCAGGCGACATCTGGCGCATGTGCCAGGTCAAGGACGCGCCGATCCAGGATTGGGTCAAGCTGGCCGTCAACCGCGCTCGTGCCTCCAACACCCCGGCGGTGTTCTGGCTCGACCCGGCTCGCGCCCATGACGCTCAGGTCATCAAGAAAGTCGAAACCTACCTCAAGGACCACGACACCTCCGGCCTGGACATCCGTATCCTGGCTCCGGTCGATGCCATGGCCTTGTCGCTGGAGCGCATCCGCGCTGGCAAGGACACCATCTCGGTGACCGGCAACGTGCTGCGCGACTACCTGACCGACCTGTTCCCGATCATGGAACTGGGCACCTCGGCCAAGATGCTGTCGATCGTGCCGCTGATGAACGGTGGCGGCCTGTTCGAAACCGGCGCTGGCGGCTCGGCGCCCAAGCACGTTCAGCAACTGGTCGAAGAGAACTTCCTGCGCTGGGATTCCCTGGGTGAGTTCCTCGCCCTGGCAGCGTCCCTGGAGCACTTGGGGACTACCTACAACAACAGCAAGGCGCTGGTGTTGGCCAAGACGCTGGATCAGGCCACCGGCAAGTTCCTCGACAACAACAAGTCGCCATCGCGCAAGGTCGGCAACATCGACAACCGCGGCAGCCACTTCTATCTGGCGTTGTACTGGGCTGAAGCCCTGGCGGCCCAGACCGACGACGCCGAGTTGCAAAAGCAGTTCAGCGCCGTGGCCAAGACCTTGTCCGACAACGAGGCGAAAATCGTCACCGAGTTGAACAGCGTGCAGGGCAAGCCAGTGGATATCCAAGGCTACTACCGCACCAACCCAGAGCTGACTCGCCAGGCCATGCGCCCGAGCGCCACGCTCAACGCCGCGATCGATTCGCTGGCGTCGTAATGCTTTAGGCAATATCCAGAACCCCGGCCACCGTGCCGGGGTTTTGTGTTTTGGCTGTCGGCCTATTCGCGGGCAAGCCCTGCTCCCACAGGCATACACTTGTGGGAGCAGGGCTTGCCCGCGGATAGGCCGGTCGCGCCAGCTCGAATCCCCCATGACACTACACCTTTGGCCATGCCGCCCCCACCCTGCTAGAATCGCCCCCTTTTCGCAGACACACAGCTCATACCTATGCGCGACTCAGCCCCAGCAACCCAGCGCGTGATCGTCGGCATGTCCGGCGGCGTGGACTCTTCCGTTTCTGCCGTTCTGCTCATGGAGCAGGGCTATCAGGTCGAAGGCCTGTTCATGAAGAACTGGGAAGAAGACGATGGCACCGAATACTGCACCGCCCGCGAAGACCTCGCCGACGCGCAGGCCGTGTGCGACCGCATCGGCATCAAGCTGCACACCGCCAACTTCGCCGCCGAGTACTGGGACCATGTCTTCGAACACTTCCTGGAAGAGTACAAGGCCGGTCGCACGCCCAATCCGGACATCCTCTGCAACCGGGAAATCAAGTTCAAGGCGTTCCTCGACTACGCCCTGACGCTGGGCGCCGATCTGATCGCCACCGGCCACTATGTGCGCCGCCGCGATCTCGATGGTCGCACCGAGCTGCTCAAGGGCCTGGACCCGAACAAGGACCAGAGCTACTTCCTGCACGCCGTCGGCGGCGAGCAGATTGCCCGCACTCTGTTCCCGGTCGGCGAGCTGGAAAAGCCTGAAGTACGTGCCATCGCCGAGAAACACGGGCTGGCCACCGCGAAGAAAAAGGACTCCACCGGTATCTGCTTTATCGGCGAGCGGCGCTTTACCGACTTCCTCAAGCAGTACCTGCCTGCGCAACCGGGCGAGATCAAGACCACCCGTGGCGAAGTGATCGGCCGCCATGCCGGCCTGATGTATCACACCATCGGCCAGCGTCAGGGCCTGGGCATCGGCGGCTTGAAGGATGCCGGCGACGACCCGTGGTACGTGCTGGTCAAGGACCTGGAACACAACGAACTGATCGTCGGCCAGGGCAACGAACACCCGTGGCTGTTCTCCCGCGCGTTGCTGGCGTCGGAAATCTTCTGGGTCAACCCGATCGATCTGGCCCAACCGCGCCGCCTGACCGCCAAGGTCCGCTATCGCCAGGGTGACCAGGCGTGCACCCTGGAACGGACCAGTAGCGGTTATCGCGCGGTGTTCGATGAGCCACAGCGCGCCGTCACCCCAGGCCAGTCAGTGGTGTTCTACGACGGCGAGGTATGCCTGGGCGGTGGTGTCATCGAAGTGGCTGAGCCATGGTATGCTAGGGAAGGTGATGCCCAGGAAGCCCGCTCATGACCCAGGCCCAGGAACAACTCACGGCCCTGGGCGCCGTGTTCCAGGCGGCGGTGCTGGTCGATCGCATCGCCAAGACCGGCCAGGTGGCAGAAGGCGACCTGCGCTGCATGCTCGGTAGCCTGATGGTGGTCGATCCCAAGGACACCCTCGACGTCTTTGGCGGCAACGACCTGTACTTGCGCGACGGCTATCGGGCCTTGGCCAGTGCCCTGGAGCGCGACCCCAACAGCCTGCAGCGCGAACCACTGCGCTACGCCCTGTCGATGCTCGGCCTGGAGCGCCAACTGGGCAAGCGCGAGGACATGCTGGCCGTCATCGGCAAACGCCTACCGCAGATCCAGAATCAGGTGGAGCATTTCGGCCTGGTCCACGAGAACGTCATCGCCGCCAGTGGCGCGCTGTATCAGGACACCCTCAGCACGCTGCGCCAGCGCATTCAGGTACAGGGCGACATGCGCCACCTGCAACAGCCGAGCAACGCCTCGAAGATCCGCGCCCTGCTGCTGGCCGGCATCCGCTGCGCACGCCTGTGGCGACAGCTCGGCGGCCATCGCTGGCAACTGGTGATCAGCCGGCGCAAGCTGTTGCGCGAGCTGTACCCGATGCTGCGCGGCTAAAACACATCGTTACCCCGTGTAGCGAGGGGGCTTGCCCCCGACGTCTTGTCAGCCACATCGATGTGACTGGAAGGTCTATCGGGGGCAAGCCCCCTCGCTACAGGGAATGTACCCTTAGTCGCGCGGGCGGCACGGCACTGCCGCCTCATATGGTTTTTTCATGTATAATTCGCGCCCCATTTCGTGCCCGACTGTCCGAGAACGCCCCATGCTGCTTTCATCGCTCACTGCGGTTTCCCCTGTAGACGGCCGCTACGCTGGCAAGACTCAAGCACTGCGCCCAATTTTCAGCGAATACGGCCTGATCCGTTTTCGCGCCCTGGTCGAAGTCCGCTGGCTCCAGCGCCTCGCCGCTCACCCGCAAATCGCTGAAGTGCCGGCGTTCTCCGCCGAAGCCAACGCCCTGCTCGACGCTCTGGCCAGCGACTTCGCCCTCGAACACGCCGAGCGCGTGAAAGAGATCGAGCGCACCACCAACCACGACGTCAAGGCCATCGAGTACCTGCTCAAGGAGCAAGCGGCCAAGCTGCCGGAATTGGCCAAGGTCAGCGAGTTCATTCACTTCGCCTGCACCAGCGAGGACATCAACAACCTGTCCCACGCCCTGATGCTGCGCGAAGGCCGCGACACCGTGATGCTGCCGCTGATGCGCCAGATCGCCGAGTCGATCCGCGAGCTCGCGCATCGCTTCGCCGACGTGCCGATGCTGTCGCGCACCCACGGTCAGCCCGCTTCGCCGACCACGCTGGGCAAAGAGCTGGCCAACGTCGTCTACCGCCTCGAGCGGCAGATCGCGCAAGTGGCCGCCGTGCCGCTGCTCGGCAAGATCAACGGTGCCGTAGGCAACTACAACGCCCACCTGTCGGCCTATCCTGCCATCGACTGGGAAGCCAACGCCCGCGCCTTCATCGAAGACGAACTGGGCCTGGGCTTCAACCCGTACACCACGCAGATCGAACCGCACGACTACATCGCCGAGCTGTTCGACGCCATCGCCCGCTTCAATACCATCCTGATCGACTTCGATCGCGATATCTGGGGCTACATCTCCCTGGGCTACTTCAAGCAGCGCACCATCGCAGGCGAAATCGGCTCCTCGACCATGCCGCACAAGGTCAACCCGATCGACTTCGAAAACTCCGAAGGCAACCTCGGCATCGCCAACGCCCTGTTCCAGCACCTGGCCAGCAAACTGCCGGTTTCCCGCTGGCAGCGCGATCTGACCGACTCCACCGTGCTGCGCAACCTCGGTGTCGGCTTCGCCCACAGCGTGATTGCCTATGAAGCCAGCCTCAAGGGCATCAGCAAGCTGGAAATCAACGAAGTCAAGATCGCCGCCGATCTGGACGCCTGCTGGGAAGTCCTGGCCGAGCCGATCCAGACCGTCATGCGTCGCTTCGACATCGAGAACCCGTACGAGAAGCTCAAAGAACTGACCCGCGGCAAGGGCATCGGCCCAGAAGCACTGCAAACCTTCATCGACGGGCTCGACATGCCCGCCGACGCCAAGGCCGAGCTGAAAAAGCTCACCCCGGCCAACTACATCGGCAACGCTGCCGCCCAGGCCAAGCGCGTCTGACACGCCAGCCCCTGGTTGACACGCCCGGCAGTGCCGGGCGTTTTTATTGGCGCCACAAAAAAGCTTATTTTCAATAGGTTACACATGAAATCGGATATTCCACTGCAACTCCTGGGCGGCCTCACGGCACAAGAATTCCTGCGTGACTACTGGCAGAAAAAACCCCTGCTGATCCGCCAGGCCTTTACCGACTTCGAGAACCCCATCAGCCCCGATGAACTTGCCGGCCTGAGCCTGGAAGAAGAAGTCGAGTCGCGCATCGTCCTCGAAAACGGTGAGCGCCCCTGGGAAATGCGTCGCGGACCGTTCGCCGAAGACACCTATGGCGATCTCCCGGAAACCGAATGGACCTTGCTGGTGCAGGCAGTCGATCAATTCGTACCGGAAGTCGCCGCACTGCTGGAGCCATTTCGCTTCCTGCCAAGCTGGCGCATCGATGATGTGATGATCAGCTACGCCACTCCCGGCGGTGGCGTCGGACCGCATTTCGACAACTACGACGTGTTCCTGCTACAGGGCCACGGCAAGCGCAATTGGAAAATCGGCCAGATGTGCAACGCCGACAGCCCGCTCATCGAACACAGCGACCTGCGCATCCTCGCTGACTTCGAACAAGCCGAAGAATGGGTACTGGAGCCGGGCGACATGCTGTATCTGCCGCCGCGTATCGCCCACTGTGGCGTTGCCGTGGATGAGTGCATGACCTACTCCGTCGGCTTCCGGGCACCGAGCGCGGCTGAAGTCCTGACGCACTTCACCGACTTCCTCAGCCAGTTCCTGCCGGACGAAGATCGCTACAGCGATGCCGACGCCAAGCCGGTGAGCGACCCGCACCAGATTCAGCACGACGCCCTCGATCGCTTGAAAGGCCTGCTGGCCGAGCACATGAGCGACGAGCGCCTGCTGCTGACCTGGTTCGGCCAGTTCATGACCGAGCCGCGCTACCCCGAACTGGTAGCGGGCACGGAAGTCGAAGAGGAAGACCTGCTGGGTGGCCTGGAAGACGGCGCCATACTGATCCGCAACCCGAGCGCGCGCCTGGCCTGGTCGGAAGTCGACGACGACCTGCTGCTGTTTGCCAGCGGTCAGAGCCGACTGCTCCCGGGTCACTTGCGCGATCTGCTGAAAATGATCTGTGCAGCGGATGCTTTGCACATCGACAACCTCGGCCCATGGCTGCAGGACGAAAACGGTCGCCTGCTGCTCTGCGAGCTGATCAAACAAGGAAGTCTGGGATTCGCCGATGAATAAAATCGAAGTAAGAGTCGCCGATTGGCACAGAGACAACGCCGATCTTCGGCGCATTCGCGAGGCGGTTTTCATCGCCGAACAAGCGGTCACTCCCGAGCTGGAATGGGACAATGACGACGCCGACGCGGTGCACTTTCTGGCCGAGGAAGGCGATTTCGCCATCGGTACCGCACGTCTGCTGCCCGACGGCCACATTGGCCGCGTCTCGGTGCTCAAGGATTGGCGCGGGATGAAAGTCGGCGACGCCTTGATGCGCGCCGCCATCGACGAAGCCGAACGTCGGGGGCTCAAGCAGCAAGCCCTCAGCGCTCAGGTGCATGCCACGGCGTTCTACGAGCGCTTGGGCTTCAAGGTGGTCAGCGAGGAATTCCTCGAAGCGGGTATTCCGCACGTGGACATGCTCCGGGCCAGCCAATAGCCCGACCTGTAGCGAGGGGGCTTGCCCCCGATGGATTCTCCAGCCCCATCGGTGTGACTGGAAGCCCGTCGGGGGCAAGCCCCCTCCACAAGTGCACGCCGCTAGTCTCTGGAATGCGCCATAATCACTATCCCCTTCGCGGAGATATCGGACATGTCGCTTCGTCCCTTGCTGTCCTGCCTGTTGCTTACCCTCAGCGCCTCGGCCATGGCCGATACTCAGGTGCTGCAGCTCAATAACCGTACCAGCGATGAATTGCTGCCAGTGGCCCGTAACTTCCTTGGCCAGGATGGCAAGGTCAGCGCCTATGGCAATCAACTCATCGTCAATGCTGCCCCCGACAAGATCGATGCGCTGCGCGGCCTGCTGGGCCAGCTCGATGTCGCCGCCAAGCGCCTGCTGATCAGCGTCGATACCTCCGACAGCAACAATGCCGGGGGCAATGGCTACAGCGTCAATGGGCAAGGTCATGGCCGGGTGATCAACTACAGCACCGCCAACCGCACCGGCGGCGTGCAGCAGGTGCAAGCCAGCGAGGGTGTGCCGGCGCTGATCCAGACGGGCGAAAGCGTGCCCCTCACCACCACCCAGCCTGACGCATACGGCCGGCCGCAGATGCAGACCCAATACCGCAATGTCACCCAGGGCTTCTACGTGACCGCCAGTGTTACCGGGGACATCGTGCACCTGAGCATTAGCACCAACAATGACCGCGTGAGCGAGCGCAGCCCTGATGTAGTGAAAATCCAGAGCACCGACACACAGGTCAGCGGTCGCCTCGGCGAATGGATCACTTTAGGCGGCACCAATGAGCAAAGCCAACTCAACCAGCAGGGCTATACCCGCAATTACGCCACCCAAGGCCGAAATGACACGACATTGCGGGTCAAGGTCGATTCCCTCGACTGACCCGGTGGTCATTTCACGGTCAAAAGGTCGCCACTCACTCGCCTTAAAATGACCGGCCAGTCGCATAAAGCGAAAATGTAGTGCCTTTAAAAAATCACTACAAATTGCTTGACGGGCAAAAAATCCAAAGACATGATGGCCTCGCTCTCGCTGTTCCGGCCCCGTCAAGGGCTTCGTCTTCGCGTCGCAGGCCACCCGATTCGGGTGCGGCCAGACGTGGCCAGGTGGTCAAGGCACGGCATCGAGCATGGATTTTTCACCCAGACCTATGCGACGAGGTTTCCCCCATGGCACAGACACGCGAACAACAAATAGCGGCTATCGAGAAAGACTGGGCGCAAAACCCACGCTGGAAAGGCGTGACCCGCACCTACAACGCTGCTGACGTCGTCCGCCTTCGCGGCTCCATCCAGCCAGAGCACACCCTGGCCCGACTGGGCGCCGACAAACTGTGGAACCTGGTGACCCAGGGCGCCAAGCCGTCCTTCCGCCCCGACAAAGACTTCGTCAACTGCATGGGTGCCCTCACCGGCGGCCAGGCGGTACAGCAAGTGAAGGCCGGGATTCAGGCCATCTACCTGTCGGGCTGGCAGGTAGCAGCGGACAACAACTCGGCCGAGTCCATGTACCCCGACCAGTCGCTGTATCCGGTGGACTCGGTACCGACCGTGGTCAAGCGCATCAACAACTCGTTCCGCCGTGCCGACCAGATCCAGTGGAAAGCCGGCAAGAACCCCGGCGATGACGGCTATATCGACTACTTCGCGCCAATCGTCGCCGATGCTGAAGCGGGCTTCGGGGGCGTTCTCAACGCCTACGAACTGATGAAGAGCATGATCGAAGCCGGCGCTGCGGGCGTGCACTTCGAAGACCAGCTGGCATCGGTGAAAAAATGCGGGCACATGGGTGGCAAGGTGCTGGTGCCGACCCAGGAAGCCGTGCAAAAGCTGATCGCCGCGCGCCTGGCCGCCGATGTCGCCGGGGTGCCGACCATCATCCTCGCGCGTACCGATGCCAACGCCGCCGACCTGCTGACGTCGGATTGCGACCCCTATGATCAGCCGTTCGTGACCGGGCAACGTACGCCCGAAGGCTTCTACAAAGTACGCGCCGGCCTCGATCAGGCCATTGCTCGCGGCCTGGCCTATGCGCCCTACGCCGATCTGATCTGGTGCGAGACCGCCAAACCGGACCTGGCCGAAGCCCGCCGTTTCGCTGAAGCGATCAAGAAGGAATACCCGGACCAGTTGCTGTCGTACAACTGCTCGCCGTCGTTCAACTGGAAGAAGAACCTCGACGACGCCACCATCGCCAAATTCCAGCGCGAGCTGTCGGCCATGGGCTACAAGCATCAGTTCATTACCCTGGCCGGCATCCACAACATGTGGCACAGCATGTTCAACCTGGCTCATGACTACGCCCGCAACGACATGACGGCCTACGTGAAACTGCAGGAACAGGAGTTCGCCGACGCCGCCAAGGGCTACACCTTCGTGGCGCACCAGCAGGAGGTGGGGACAGGCTACTTCGACGACATGACCACGGTGATCCAAGGGGGTGTGTCTTCGGTGACGGCGCTGACCGGCTCGACCGAAGAAGAACAGTTCCACTAAACAATACCGAGTAGCAACGAAAACCGCCCCCACGCAGGGCGGTTTTCCGTTTCGCCAATGGCGTGATCACTCCTTCACAGGTACAGAATCTCCAGGGTCGAAGACCCGTCCAGCGATACGGGTTCACTGACGTCCAGCTCACCGATGGGCGCAATGAACGGGGCAACGGATATCGTAGCGCTCAGGTGCTGCAGATCCTCCGGCCCGCTGACAGCCCCCTGGCTTGTGCTGAAACCCAGCCAGGCTTGGGTGGACAAGTCGACACCCAGCGCCTGCGCCGCGCTCCAGCTTGCACCTGCAGACCAACTGCGCGTGGCATAGACCGCCGGCCAGCCATTGATCCGCGCCTCTTCAAGCCGTAGCGCATAACGACCGATCCGCCTGCCGCGAGCGAGGCCCAGACCGAAACTACCCTCGGTGCCGAGGGTAGCCGTGCCGGCGCGGTTATCCAGCACGCGCAAGGCGATCATTGCCGGCCGATCACAGGTCACCGTGAGTTCGACCGTCTGAGCAGGCAGGGCGGTTTCCAGCGACCGGCTCAATTCACTGGCTGATCGCCTGCCGAAGTCCACCCGCCCGTTACCACTGAGCACCGGCTCGCAGGAAACCGGCAGAAGGGTCGAGCTCAGGCTGAGTTCCCGACGCACGTCAGCTTCAGGCACGTCGAGCATGGCCACGGCATGCAAAAGCGTCTCGTCGCGCACCCGCAGCGCTTCGCGAGGAGCCGTCGCGGTGATATCCAACTGTGCCTGCAAGGCCTTGCCCTGCACAGCCCGTCCCTCGCGCATGGGCACCAGGCCACGGCCAGGTCGCCAGTCGGCATCGGCTTTCGCGCGCCCGACGGCCTGCGCCTCAGGTCCCTCCTCGCCCAGGTCCACCGGCGCTCCATCCAGCAGCACATCGCGCAGCCGCACTTGATAGACCCCGTTATCACCTAGCCTGAAACTTTCGCTGTCCGCCGCGGGCGCACGTAGATGCAAGGTCAAGGTCCGCGGGCTGGTGCAGTTCAGGCCAAGACGCAGGCTGCGCTCGCCCAAGGTAACTTGTGCATCCTGCATCCCCAGCGCATAGCGTTGCAAAACGCCGAAATCGACGCGGGTGTCATTGAGCGTAAGGGCACATTCGGCCCATACCGAAGACGACCCGAACAGGGCAGCAGCCACTGATCCGAGAACTCTCCGGGAAATCGGGTGAGCGGTACGTTGCATAGCGGTAGTGAACTCAGGAAGCACGGCACACGGCCGATGCGGTTTCGTAATAAGCCTCGACATCCGGCTGCTCGGGCAATTCGAAATGCAATTCGCAGCGAGCCAGCCCTGGCCCGCTGATCCACAGCCGACCAAGGTTGATCGCATTCGCCAGGAACACCGTGCCCTGTGCGTCCACTATCCCTACCGGAGCGTCCTGTGCATCCACCACCGCTGCGCCGGCGGGCAGTCGAACGCCCGTGGCGTCGCTGACCTGCAGCAGGATTCGGCGGGTGACCAGCACATTGAAGCCGATGCGTTCAACGGCGCCGCGCCCCGCTGTGACCTGGCGCACGCCGTCGCCGATATCGACGTTGCGCGGCAGAGAGCCCGGCGCCACTTCGACATTGCTGCGCGCATAGGCGTTGAGGCGTGGCACCACCGCTGCGCCCGAACCATTGGTCCAGACCGGGCCGCTGCTGGTATCGAGCTTGACCCCCGGCACCGCCCCGACGGTGACCAGGGCGAAGGTATCGCCGAGCGGGTATGCGGAAGTCATGACGCCTTCACCGGACACCACCAGGGCGCCCCGCAACGCTGCGCTGATACTGTGCTCTCGGTCGCCGTCGCCGGCGTAGCCGAGGTCGACCTGCGCGTAACGCGGCAACATCGACACGCCTGTGGAAAACCCGTCGCGGCCACTGGTGAGATTGCGCTCAGCCCCCAGCCGATAGCTGAAAGTATCACTGGGCGCGGCGGTTACACTGGTAGATAGCCGTCGGCGCTGATTGCTGTCGCTATAGCTGGTACGCAGGCGGGTAGCGCCACCCAAGGGCATACTGACCGTGGCGTACAACGCCGTGCCGGTGGTCGCGACCCGGTCGTCTTGCGCGCCGCCTCGGCGTCCGAGGTCTCGCTCGGCGGTCACCGATAGCGTGGCGCCCTTGTAGGTTTTCGCCCATGACGCGCTGGCCCGACTGCTGGTGCTGCCATCGAAGGAGGTTGATTGCGCGTAGCTGGTATTCCAGCTGCCGATCGCTTCGTGGGCCCAGCCCAAACCTGCGCTCCACTGGTTCCGGGGCGACGAGAGAGCGTCCTGGTCCGAGGATCGGAACCGGGTATCGAGGAACTCGCGATAACCCTGCGTCTGCTGCGTCACCGCCCCACTCAGGAACCAGCGGCGGCCGAGACTTTGACTCAGCGAAAGTCGGGACTGCAGGCCCCTGACCCCTTCGCCCGCAGCGTTGGTTGCCACCAGGTCGGCGCGAGCCTGCGCTCCGGTGCCGAGCCGGTACCCCACGCCAGCCCCCGCCGAGAAGTACTCAGCCGATGCCAAGGTCCCAACACTGACGCTCGCGTCCCGCCCCACACGCCCCTTCCAGCCGGCATTGGCGACCGTCGGCGAGCTGCCGTCAGTGACATTTCGCACCTGGCCAACGCCGACCGCGTACCCACTGCTGAAGTCATCCATGCCTGCCTGCGTCGCCGACACAGTGAACTGGCGACGCGAACCATCGGCTTCGATCACTGTGACTTCCAGCGCCGCGCGTTGATTGACGCGTGGCACATCACGCAGCACAAAGGTGCCACCTGGGACGATGGTGGTGTAAATCAGGCTGCTCATCTGCCGAACCTCGACACGCGCCGGTCCCAAAGCGATACCTTCGACCTGCGCGCTGCCACCCTGCTGGGCCAAGGCTTGCTCATTGAGCAACTGCAGCCCCATTACCTGAGCGCCTCCCAGGACCGGATTGGTCAGCTGAATCTGCCCTACCTGCACTATCGCGCCCAATCCTGCGAAGGTACGCTGCGCATAGGCATTGACGTGCTGGAAGCGCCCCACGCCATCGGCGGCGCTATAGAGCTGATGGCTGCGTACGATCCAGTCCCCGGCATTGAAACCCATTTCGGTCTTGACTGACGTATTGCGGCTCAGCCCGCCCGCGAAGCGGTTGGCCATGCTCAGCCACTCATAGTTGAGCAGCCCTGCCGTGCCGCCGCTGCTGAAACCGCTGAGATCGCGCGCGACTTCGCTGAGTGCGTCCGCGGGCACCACCAACTCGACCTCCCCGATATCGGGCCGCAGCTGCACCTGAGTCAATGCGTGACGCTTGATGAAGGCCGAACAGTCACCTGGGGCATCGCTGTCCGACATTCGCAAACCCGCCGCTGCCCGGAATCCAGGGTCATAGCAAAGCTCACCCTGGGGGTCGAAGCGCACGATGGCAACGCCCCGAGCCTGGCCGTTTACCGTCAACCGGACCTTGTGCTCGCCGGGGGTGAAACGGGGAGCCGCACTGAAATATTCGGCGAGGCGTGGATCGATACCCCGCTGGCGCAGCAGTTCGATATCGAAGCCACTGCCGTCCGACTCAGCCCTGAGCTCGCTCCAGGCAAGGCTGACGGCGACGGCAAAACCGGCCTTGAAGGCGGCTCGGCGGACCAGTCCGGCCAATGGCACTGCACGCATATCGTGACGGCGGGACGTCGCTGTGCTCATTAATTCAAGGGCGACTCGTAGGCGTCCACTGCATAGCCATAAACCGTCGCCGGGTACAGGCGAATGCGCTGAGCGCCGGATGCGGCCGCCGGCAGATCAATGCTCAGATGCTCACGCGCCAGCAGATAAGTGCGCGGTAGCTGGGCGCCGACTCCCATGGGCAGCAGCGTCAACTGCTGTGAAAGGCGGACCACGTAATCGGTATCATTGCGCACCGTCAGCTTGCCGTCGCTCTGACTCCACTGCAGCCCCTTCCAAGGCTCGCGATTGGCCGCCAGGCCCTTCGGGTGAATGATGACCGGTAGATTCTGCCGTACCCCTACGCCGATGCGCGCAACGCCTTTTTGGGCAGGGTCGCTCTGGGCGATCCCTTCGAAGGTGACGCGCTTGAGACGCTGCGTCCGCAATGGCCCGCCATCGGTGCGCAGAATGAAGCGTACCAGTTGGGATTTGCCCGCTTCGACCCGAGAAACAGGCGGAGTGATCAATAAAAGCGGTTGGTCGTCCTCCGGGATATTTTCCAGATTTACATGCAGCAAGGCTGGCCGGGCATCCGTGTTGGTCACTTTTATGGTGGCTTCGGCCTCGGCTTCGTTGACGATGACCACCGACGTCTCCGGAACCATGCCTGCCGCTACAGCCACGCTGGGCGCAAGCCCCACCGAAGCAAGCAACGCAACCCAGGCCAGACGCGGAAAGGTGTCGAGAGGGGAAGATAATTTCATACTGATGATCTCGGCCCATCGGGCGCGTCGAAGCCCCATCCACAGCGCTGTACGCAAGCGCGGATGACCATGAATGGGTTGTTGATCCAAATGACGTGCGCCGAACTTCGGCGCACGTGAAATCAGCCGCGATACAGGAGGCTGATATCGAAGGGGCGAATAGTAGCGAGCAAGATCAGACGCCCATATAAGGCAAGCTCTGAAAAACCCGCTCCACCTTAAAGATAAGTAAGCTCGAACGTTGCACTGCCATCCAGCTGAATATCATCGTTGAAGGTCAGGCCCTGATCATGGGCAATACCGGGCAACAGTGATGTCGTGAATTCAAGATGGCTGATCTTTCGCGGCGCCAGTGGCAACTGATTCTCGGTGGCAGCGGAAATCAGACGATTATGGGTAAACTTGAAAAAAGCCTCCTTGGACCAGCCAAACAAGGCATTGGAATAAATGGGCGTGACGATTTGTCCGACATCGGTCATTCCCCAAAAAGCGGCTTCATAGCCGCCGATCTTTTTGCCATCCGCCGAAAACCCTAGTCCGTAAACAACACTTTCATCGAAACCTAGGCTCGGCACTGCGCTAGCCTTGCGCCCATCGACCAGCTTCAACCCCACCGCTGCTGGCGAGCCGCAGGCTACGGTGACCAGAAAATCCTTGCGATCCAGAAAGGTAGGCTGGTCTTTGTTCAAGCCGCCTGACGCCAGGATGCCGAAACTCAGCGATCCGTCTGCCAGCCCTAGTGTTACATCGCAGGAAGACGGCGTCAGGTAACCACTGACGCCCAGCGTTGCGTCCGACGCCGCCTGAGCGCCGCCGCAGAGCAGGCCGAGCGACAAACCGGCCACGATACTTTTCGAAAACTTCATTACAGATACCTTGTTGAATGTGCAGGATGGACGGGACGACTCGTCCGTTTTCATAGTCTGGAGCCGATGGAATCTGTATCGCGTTACAGGTAAGACACTTCAAGCGTGGCCGACCCAGCGAAGCTGATTTCATCGTTAGAATTTATGTTCGGTGCAATGAAAGTAC
Organism: Pseudomonas sp. GW821-FHT01A09; assembly: GCF_058986725.1. Taxonomy (NCBI): domain Bacteria; kingdom Pseudomonadati; phylum Pseudomonadota; class Gammaproteobacteria; order Pseudomonadales; family Pseudomonadaceae; genus Pseudomonas; species Pseudomonas sp. GW821-FHT01A09. Next base: position 27,427 of record NZ_JBYSWB010000003.1, on the reverse strand, counting down.
GCACTTCAAGCACACCGGCAAAATGCTCGATAGCCTTTATCGACAGGGTGCCTGGCTCGGCAAAAGCGACGTAGGACACCCCTTTGGCAATGGACGGCCCAATGACCGCGCCACCCTCCTGCGAGCTTGACCCAACTGCTGACCAACTGGCCTTGTCGGTGGACCTCACCGCAGTGATCGGGCGACGGTCGGCCTTCAGGCTGGCGGCATCGAAACGCATGCTGAAATAACCAATGCTTGCGCCGGAGTCGGATCGACCCAGGCCGAACGAGGTCGACGAGGGGTCAGACGCCGTGCCAATGGCATTGTCGACAGCGCTCAATGCGAACCTGACCGGGGCGTCGCAGTTGATCCGAATATCGACCTTCTGTTGCTCGAGTTCATTGCTCCCATGGCCGGAAGCCAGGCCGGCCAGCGTGACCCTGCCCAGCGTCAAGGTGCTTTCGGACAGCGCGATAGCACAGGCCGCGGGAGCGATGGAGCCATTGACGGAGAGATCTACTGCCAGCGCCGCCGATGTGCAGAGCAACGCTTCCAGACTGACGCCTATTACCGCCATGCGAATCGATTTGGCGAAAGGCATGATTACAGGTAGTTCAGTTCGATCGTCGCCGAGCCTGCGAAACTGACATCGCTGCTGAGGGTCAGCTCATCCGCAGGCGCGATAAAAGTGCGTACTTCCAGGGTCCCATCGAACAGGGCCAGGTTCTTGACGGCGGTAGCACCGGAGTCGGTGAACGCAAGGTAGTTCGAGCCATGGGCAATCGCCGGACCGGCTACGGTGCTGCCGGCGCCGGGGGTAGTCAGCGCTGGGGTCCAACTGACTTTATCGGTAGAAGCCAAGCCTATCACCGGTTGCGCATTGCCCATCAGCCGGGTGGCGTCGAAACGCATATTGAAGTAGCCGATTTTTTCATTGGCCGGCGTCTTGCCCAGACCGAATGAAGTATCAGTCAAGTCATATGCACTGCCCGTCGCGTTATCGACCGCGCTCAAGGCAAACTTTGCAGCCGATTCGCAGATCACCTGCACGGCGACATTCTGTTTGGCGAGTTCGGTGGTTTGTCCGGCAGGGCTGAGTTGCGAAGTGGAGATCCGACCCAACTCCAGATTGGCCTTGGAAAGTGTGATATCACATGCCGTAGGAGTGATAGTCCCGGTAATGGAAAAATCTGCGGTCGTGGCTGCCGATGCAGAACTTGCGAACGCACCCAGGCCCATACCCAGCACGATTGCCGCTGGCAGTTTTTGCAAAAACATGTTTACACCCCATCCAATGAACGTGCTTGCAATACAAGACGTGTGAAGCCCAATACGGGCGATCCGGCAGCCACTACGGACGGCAGCTGCGCCGGGGGCAAGATAGGGCAAGGCACTACACTGTTATATAAGAAGAGTCTTAAAGCTCTGCCCATGAGCGAAAAGTGCAACTTTGTTTGTCATCAAGGGAGCGGCGACAGTAAGAGCGCCCGCATGCAAACGATTCTCGTTCAACCATGGGCTCGTCCAGTGCGTTGATCTGTGGCAATACCAGGCGGCCGAGATTGAGATAAAAAGCGCCACCCAGGTAATCCGAGGCGATTGGTCATAATGAGAGTAATTATCATTACTATCCCGAGACTATTGCAGCGAATGAAAAACACATTCGACAAAACCTTCTACAATCCCCTGTAGCCAGTGCTTTGCGACCGATTGAGGATGGCTATGTGCGTAATGCTACGAATTAATTTGCCATACTAAATTTACTTGCAGTCGGTTTACCCATAAAATCAGCGCGATAGCAGAAGTGCGACATATCGTCACTGCGACACTACATTCAAGCACAGGGGTCTGCCGCCCCTGTTAAGGATCCAGAGCATGCCCGATTCGACAGGACTCATTGCCCACAACTGGGGCTTTGCCATCTTCCTTCTGGGCGTCGCCGGCCTGTGCGCTTTCATGCTCGGGCTCTCGAGTCTGCTGGGCAGCAAGGCCTGGGGCCGCAGCAAGAACGAACCGTTCGAGTCCGGCATGCTCCCCACCGGCAGCGCGCGCCTGCGCCTGTCGGCAAAATTCTATCTGGTCGCGATGCTCTTCGTGATCTTCGATATCGAAGCTCTCTTTCTGTTTGCCTGGTCTGTGTCCGTCCGCGAAAGCGGCTGGACCGGATTCGCCGAAGCTTTCATTTTCATAGCAATTCTGTTGGCAGGTCTTGTCTACCTTTGGCGCGTGGGAGCCCTTGACTGGGCGCCGGAAGCACGCCGTAAGCGGCAGGCGAAGCTGAAACAATGAGGCTTTGGCATGCAATACAATCTCACCAGGATCGACCCGGATGCTCCTAACGAGGAGTATCCAATCGGCAAACGGGAAACCGTAGCCGACCCCCTTGAAGACCAGGTTCACAAGAACATCTTCATGGGCAAACTCGAAGACGTGCTGAGCGGTGCGGTGAACTGGGGGCGCAAGAACTCCCTGTGGCCGTACAACTTCGGCCTGTCGTGCTGCTACGTGGAAATGACCACGGCGTTCACGGCACCCCACGACATCGCGCGTTTCGGCGCCGAAGTCATCCGGGCGTCACCTCGCCAGGCCGATTTCATGGTCATCGCGGGCACCTGCTTCATCAAGATGGCGCCGATCATCCAGCGTCTCTATGAGCAGATGCTCGAACCCAAGTGGGTGATTTCCATGGGCTCGTGCGCCAACTCCGGCGGCATGTATGACATCTACTCGGTCGTTCAGGGCGTGGATAAATTCCTCCCCGTCGACGTCTACGTGCCCGGCTGCCCTCCTCGTCCAGAGGCATTCCTGCAAGGCCTGATGCTGCTGCAGGAATCCATTGGCCAGGAGCGTCGCCCGTTGTCCTGGGTGGTCGGTGATCAAGGCGTGTATCGCGCCGAGATGCCGTCGCAAAAGGAACAACGTCGCGAACAGCGAATTGCCGTGACCAACCTGCGCAGCCCCGACGAAGTCTGATCCAGCGGCGTTCTGATCGTGTGACCAAGCACACCAGGATTCCTGGCTTCATTCTGCAGTTGACCGAAAGCGACCGAGACCATGACAACAGCGGACACCGCTCTGTATATCCCGCCTTACAAGGCTGACGACCAAGACGTGGTCGTCGAACTGAACAATCGCTTTGGCCCCGAGGCGTTCAGCGCCCAGGAAACCCGCACCGGCATGCCGGTGCTGTGGGTCGAACGTGCCAAGCTGATCGAGATCCTCACCTTCCTGCGCAATGTGCCCAAGCCGTACTCGATGCTGTACGACCTGCACGGCGTCGACGAACGCCTGCGCACTCATCGCCGCGGCCTGCCGGGCGCGGACTTCACGGTGTTCTACCACCTGCTGTCGGTGGAACGTAACAGCGACGTGATGCTCAAGGTGGCGCTCAAGGAAGGCGACCTCAACATCCCTACCACCACGCATATCTGGCCGAACGCCAACTGGTACGAGCGTGAAGTCTGGGACATGTTCGGCATCACCTTCCAGGGCCATCCGCACCTGTCGCGCATCCTGATGCCGCCGACCTGGGAAGGTCACCCGCTGCGCAAGGACTACCCTGCCCGCGCCACCGAATTCGATCCGTTCAGCCTGACCCTGGCCAAGCAGCAGCTCGAAGAAGAAGCCGCGCGCTTCCGCCCTGAAGACTGGGGCATGAAGCGTTCGGGCAACAACGAGGACTACATGTTCCTCAACCTCGGCCCGAACCACCCTTCGGCCCACGGTGCCTTCCGTATCGTCCTGCAGCTCGATGGCGAAGAGATCGTCGACTGTGTTCCCGACATCGGCTACCACCACCGTGGCGCCGAAAAAATGGCCGAGCGCCAGTCGTGGCACAGCTTCATTCCCTATACCGATCGCATCGACTACCTCGGCGGGGTGATGAACAACCTGCCCTACGTGCTCGCGGTCGAGAAGCTGGCCGGCATCAAGGTGCCGCAGAAGGTCGACACCATCCGCATCATGATGGCCGAGTTCTTCCGCATCACCAGCCACCTGCTGTTCCTGGGTACCTATATCCAGGACGTCGGCGCCATGACCCCGGTGTTCTTCACCTTCACCGACCGCCAGAAGGCCTACACGGTGATCGAAGCCATCACCGGTTTCCGTCTGCATCCGGCCTGGTACCGCATCGGCGGCGTCGCCCACGACCTGCCGCGCGGCTGGGACAAACTGGTGAAGGACTTCGTCGAATGGCTGCCCAAGCGCCTGGACGAGTACACCAAGGCCGCCCTGCAAAACAGCATCCTCAAGGGCCGTACCATCGGCGTCGCCGCCTACAACACCAAAGAAGCCCTGGAATGGGGTGTCACCGGTGCCGGGCTGCGTTCCACCGGCTGCGACTTCGACCTGCGCAAGGCGCGTCCGTATTCAGGCTACGAAAACTTCGAATTCGAAGTGCCACTGGCCCACAACGGCGATGCCTATGACCGCTGCATGGTCCGCGTCGAAGAGATGCGCCAGAGCATCAAGATCATCGACCAATGCCTGCGCAACATGCCCGAAGGCCCGTACAAGGCGGATCACCCGCTGACCACGCCGCCGCCCAAAGAGCGCACGTTGCAGCACATCGAAACCTTGATCACGCACTTCCTGCAAGTCTCGTGGGGCCCGGTGATGCCGGCCAACGAGTCCTTCCAGATGATCGAAGCGACCAAGGGCATCAACAGTTATTACCTGACGAGCGATGGCGGCACCATGAGCTACCGCACCCGGATTCGCACGCCCAGCTACCCGCACTTGCAGCAGATCCCTTCGGTGATCAAGGGCGAGATGGTCGCGGACCTGATCGCGTACCTGGGCAGCATCGATTTCGTTATGGCCGACGTGGACCGTTAAGCATGAACAGCACGCTTATTCAGACTGACCGTTTCGCCCTCAGCGAAACCGAGCGTTCGGCCATCGAGCACGAACTCCATCACTACGAGGACCCGCGCGCGGCGTCCATCGAAGCCCTCAAGATCGTCCAGAAGGAACGGGGCTGGGTGCCCGACGGCGCCCTCTACGCCATCGGCGAGATCCTTGGCATTCCGGCCAGCGACGTCGAAGGCGTGGCCACTTTTTATAGCCAGATCTTCCGCCAGCCGGTCGGCCGTCACATCATTCGCGTGTGCGACAGCATGGTCTGCTTCATCGGCGGCCACGAATCGGTGGTCAGCAAGATCCAGAGCGAACTCGGCATCGGCCTCGGCCAGACCACTGCGGACGGCCGTTTCACGCTGCTGCCGGTGTGCTGCCTGGGCAACTGCGACAAGGCGCCGGCGTTGATGATCGACGACGACACATTCGGTGACGTGCAGCCTGCTGGCGTGACCCAACTGCTGGAGGGCTACGTATGACCCTTACCTCCTTCGGGCCTGCCAACCGCATCGCCCGCAGTGCCGAAACTCACCCGCTGACCTGGCGTCTGCGCGATGACGCCGAGCCCATCTGGTACGACGAATACGTCAGCAAGAACGGCTACGCCGCCGCGCGCAAAGCGTTTGCCGACATGGCCGCCGACGACATCGTCCAGGCGGTCAAGGACTCCGGCCTCAAGGGCCGTGGCGGCGCGGGCTTCCCGACGGGCGTCAAATGGGGCCTGATGCCCAAAGACGAGTCCATGAATATCCGCTACCTGCTGTGCAACGCGGATGAAATGGAGCCCAACACCTGGAAGGACCGCATGCTGATGGAGCAACAGCCCCATCTGCTGATCGAAGGCATGCTCATCAGTGCCCGCGCGCTGAAGGCGTACCGCGGCTACATCTTCCTGCGTGGCGAATACGTCACCGCTGCCAAGCACCTTAACCGTGCCGTGCAGGAAGCCAAAGCCGCTGGCCTGCTGGGCAAGAACATCCTCGGCAGCGGTTTCGACTTCGAACTGTTCGTGCACACCGGCGCCGGGCGCTACATCTGCGGTGAAGAAACCGCGCTGATCAACTCGCTGGAAGGCCGCCGAGCCAACCCACGCTCCAAGCCGCCCTTCCCTGCCGCCGTCGGCGTGTGGGGCAAGCCGACCTGCGTGAACAACGTCGAGACTCTCTGCAACGTGCCGGCCATCGTCGGCAACGGCAACGACTGGTACAAGTCGCTGGCCAAAGAGGGCAGCGAAGATCACGGCACCAAGCTCATGGGTTTCTCCGGCAAGGTCAAGAACCCCGGCCTGTGGGAACTGCCGTTCGGCGTGACGGCCCGCGAGCTGTTCGAAGACTACGCCGGCGGCATGCGCGATGGCTTCAAGCTCAAGTGCTGGCAGCCAGGCGGCGCCGGTACCGGCTTCCTGTTGCCCGAGCACCTCGACGCGCAGATGTATGCCGGCGGCATCGCCAAGGTCGGCACGCGGATGGGTACCGGTCTGGCCATGGCGGTGGACGACAGCGTCAACATGGTCTCCCTGCTGCGCAACATGGAAGAGTTCTTCGCCCGTGAGTCCTGTGGTTTCTGCACCCCATGCCGCGACGGCCTGCCATGGAGCGTCAAGCTGCTGCGCGCCATCGAGACCGGCAACGGCCAGCCAGGGGACATCGAAACCCTGTTGGGCCTGGTCGGCTTCCTCGGCCCTGGCAAGACCTTCTGCGCCCACGCCCCCGGCGCCATCGAGCCGCTGGGCAGCGCGATCAAATATTTCCGTCCGGAGTTCGAAGCAGGCATCAAGGCCAGCACGCCCGGCAGCCTGACCCAGGTGGTCACCCCCACCATGGCAGGCGCGTAACGCACCGTGACCCCGACGGCCCTGGCCGTCGGCTGACTGCCCGCTGACGCGCCCCCGATGGCTGCGCCGGGCGGATAACAAGATTTCCATTAGCCACGCCCGCTGACAACGGGCCAACGAAGAACTTGAACCATGGCCACTATCCACGTAGACGGCAAAGACCTTGAGGTCGATGGTGCAGACAACCTGCTACAGGCTTGTCTGTCCCTCGGGCTCGATATCCCTTATTTCTGCTGGCACCCGGCGCTGGGAAGCGTCGGCGCCTGCCGCCAGTGCGCGGTCAAGCAGTTCACCGACGAGAACGACAAGCGCGGTCGCCTGGTCATGTCGTGCATGACCCCCGCCACCGACAACACCTGGATCTCCATCGAAGACGAAGAAGCGAAAGTGTTTCGCGCCAGCGTCGTCGAATGGCTGATGACCAACCACCCGCACGATTGCCCGGTGTGCGAGGAAGGCGGCCATTGCCATCTCCAGGACATGACGGTGATGACCGGCCACAACGAGCGCCGCTATCGCTTCACCAAGCGCACCCACCAGAACCAGGAACTCGGCCCGTTCATTGCCCATGAGATGAACCGCTGCATTGCCTGCTATCGCTGCGTGCGTTTCTACAAGGACTACGCCGGCGGCACCGACCTGGGGGTGTATGGCGCCCACGACAACGTCTACTTCGGCCGTGTCGAAGACGGCACCCTGGAAAGCGAGTTTTCCGGCAACCTCACCGAGGTCTGCCCGACCGGTGTGTTCACCGACAAGACCCACTCCGAGCGCTACAACCGCAAGTGGGACATGCAGTTCGCCCCGAGCATCTGCCATGGTTGCTCCAGCGGTTGCAACATCAGCCCCGGCGAGCGTTACGGCGAACTGCGACGCATCGAGAACCGCTACAACGGTTCGGTCAATCAGTACTTCCTCTGCGACCGTGGCCGTTTCGGCTACGGCTACGTCAACCGCAAGGATCGCCCGCGCCAGCCACTGCTGCTCGAAAGCCAGGCCAAGCTGAGCCTCGACGGCGCGCTGGACAAGGCCGCCGATCTGCTGCGCGGCCGCAACATCGTCGGCATCGGCTCGCCTCGCGCCAGCCTCGAAAGCAACTACGCCCTGCGCGAACTGGTCGGCGCCGAGCACTTCTACAGCGGCATCGAAGCCGGTGAACTGGAGCGCATTCGCCTGGTGCTCAAGGTGCTCAACGACAGCCCGTTGCCGATCCCGAACCTGCGCGAAGTGGAAGACCACGACGCGGTCTTCGTCCTCGGTGAAGACCTGACCCAGACCGCCGCGCGCCTGGCCCTGTCCCTGCGTCAGTCGGTCAAGGGCAAGGCCGAAGCCATGGCCGATGCCATGCGCGTGCAGCCATGGCTCGACGCGGCCGTGAAGAACATCGGCCAGCATGAGATGTATCCGCTGTTCATCGCCAGCATCACGGCCACCAAGCTCGACGACGTGGCCGAAGAATGCGCCCACGCCGCCCCGGACGACCTCGCCCGCCTGGGCTTCGCCGTGGCCCATGCCATCGACGCCAGCGCCCCGGCGGTCGCGGGCCTGGAGCCCGAAGCACAGGAACTGGCCAGCCGCATCGCCGACGCGTTGGTGAATGCCAAGCGCCCGCTGATCGTGTCCGGTACCTCGCTGGGCAGCAACGCCCTGATCGAAGCCGCCGCCAACATCGCCAAGGCCTTGCATGCTCGCGAAAAGGCCGGTTCCCTGAGCCTGATCGTGCCGGAGGCCAACAGCTTGGGCCTGGCCATGCTCGGTGGTGAATCCCTGGATGCCGCCCTCGCTGCGGTCACCAGTGGCGCCGCCGATGCCCTGGTGGTGCTCGAAAACGACCTGTACACCCGAGTCGATGCCGCCAAGGTCAACGCTGCGCTCGACGCCGCCAAGGTGCTGATCGTCGCCGACCACCAGCGCACTGCCACCAGCGAACGCGCCCACCTGCTGCTGCCGGCTGCGAGCTTTGCGGAAGGCGACGGCACCCTGGTCAGCCAGGAAGGCCGCGCCCAGCGCTTCTTCCAGGTGTTCGACCCGGCCTACCTGGACTCCAGCAACCTGATCCACGAAGGCTGGCGTTGGCTGCACGCGTTGCGCGCGACCTTGCTCGAGCGCCCAGTGGACTGGACCCAGCTCGATCACGTCACTGCTGCCGTGGCCAATGTCGCCCCGCAACTGCATGGCATCCTCGATGCCGCGCCATCGGCGTCGTTCCGCATCAAGGGCCTGAAACTGGCCCGCGAACCGCTGCGCTACAGTGGCCGCACTGCCATGCGCGCCAATGTCAGCGTGCACGAACCGCGCACCTCGCAAGACATCGATACGGCGTTCTCCTTCTCCATGGAAGGCTATTCGGGCTCGGTCGAGCCGCGTCAGCAAGTACCTTTCGCCTGGTCGCCAGGCTGGAACTCGCCGCAAGCCTGGAACAAGTTCCAGGACGAAGTCGGCGGCAGCATCCGTGCCGGTGACCCGGGCAAGCGCCTGATCGAACCGCAAGGCGACAAGCTGGCCTGGTTCAGCAACGTACCGGCCGCCTTCTCGCCGGCCCGTGGTACCTGGCAAGCGGTGCCGCTTTATCACCTGTTCGGCAGTGAAGAAAACTCTTCGCGCGCCGCCCCGGTGCAAGAGCGCATCCCGGCCGCCTACGTGGCCCTGGCCAAATCGGAAGCCGATCGCCTGGGCGTCAACGACGGCGCGTTGCTGAGCCTGACCGTCAACGGCCAGGCCCTGCGCCTGCCGCTGCGTATCGATGAAGAACTGGGTGCCGGCCTGATCGGCCTGCCGTCCGGCCTCGCCGGAATTCCGCCGGCATTCGCCGGGTTCAGCGTCGAAGGCCTGCAGGAGGCAGCACAATGACCTGGTTTACCCCTGAGGTGATCGATTCGATCATTGCAGTCGTCAAGGCCCTGGTGATCATGCTCGCGGTGGTGGTGTGCGGCGCCTTGCTCAGCTTCGTCGAACGACGCTTGCTGGGCTGGTGGCAAGACCGTTACGGGCCGAACCGGGTCGGGCCGTTCGGCATGTTCCAGATCGCCGCCGACATGCTGAAGATGTTCTTCAAGGAAGACTGGAATCCACCCTTCGTCGACAAGGTGATCTTCACCCTGGCGCCGGTGGTGGCCATGAGCGCCTTGTTGATCGCCTTCGCGATCATCCCCCTGACCCCGACCTGGGGCGTGGCGGACCTGAACATCGGCCTGCTGTTCTTCTTCGCCATGGCCGGTCTGTCGGTGTATGCGGTGCTGTTCGCCGGTTGGTCGTCGAACAACAAGTACGCCCTGCTCGGCAGCCTGCGGGCGTCGGCGCAGACCGTCTCGTACGAAGTGTTCATGGGCCTGGCGGTGATGGGCATCGTGATCCAGGCGGGATCGTTCAACATCCGCGACATCGTCGAGTACCAGTCCCAACACCTGTGGTTCATCATTCCGCAGTTCTTCGGCTTCTGTACCTTCTTCATCGCGGGCGTGGCCGTGACTCACCGTCACCCCTTCGACCAGCCGGAAGCCGAACAGGAACTGGCCGACGGTTACCACATCGAATATGCCGGCATGAAATGGGGCATGTTCTTCGTTGGTGAATACATCGGCATCATCCTGATCTCGGCCTTGCTGGTGACCTTGTTCTTCGGTGGCTACCACGGCCCGTTCAACATTCTGCCGCAAGTGCCGTTCCTGTGGTTCGCGCTCAAGACCTGCTTCTTCATCATGCTGTTCATTTTGCTGCGCGCCTCCATCCCGCGCCCGCGCTATGACCAGGTGATGGATTTCAGCTGGAAATTCTGCCTGCCGCTGACCCTGATCAATTTGCTGGTGACCGCTGCGCTCGTGTTGCTCAACACGCCAGCTGTTGCGGCCCAGTGAGGATTTGACCCATGTTCAAATATATTGGCGACATCGTTAAGGGCACCGGAACCCAGCTACGCAGCCTGGTGATGGTGTTCGGTCACGGGTTCCGCAAACGTGACACCCTGCAATACCCGGAAGAAGCCGTGTACCTGCCGCCGCGCTACCGTGGCCGCATCGTCCTGACCCGCGACCCCGATGGCGAGGAGCGCTGCGTGGCCTGCAACCTGTGCGCCGTGGCGTGCCCGGTGGGTTGCATCTCGCTGCAGAAAGCCGAGACCGAAGACGGCCGCTGGTACCCGGACTTCTTCCGCATCAACTTCTCACGCTGCATCTTCTGCGGCCTGTGCGAGGAAGCATGCCCGACGACGGCGATTCAGCTGACGCCGGACTTCGAAATGGCCGAGTTCAAACGTCAGGACCTGGTGTACGAGAAAGAAGATCTGTTGATCTCCGGCCCCGGCAAGAACCCTGACTACAACTTCTACCGCGTTGCGGGCATGGCCGTCGCCGGCAAGCCGAAAGGCGCCGCGCAGAATGAAGCCGAGCCGATCAACGTCAAGAGCCTGCTCCCTTAAGGAAGAAAGATGGAATTCGCTTTCTATTTCGCATCCGGCGTTGCAGTGGTGTCTACCCTCAGGGTGATCACCAACACCAACCCCGTGCACGCCCTGCTCTACCTGATCATCTCGCTCATCAGTGTCGCCATGACCTTCTTCGCCCTCGGTGCTCCGTTCGCCGGGGTGCTGGAAGTGATCGCCTACGCGGGTGCCATCATGGTGCTGTTCGTCTTCGTGGTGATGATGCTCAACCTCGGCCCCGCGTCGGTGCAGCAAGAGCGTGACTGGCTCAAGCCCGGCATCTGGGCCGGTCCGGTGTTCCTTGCCGTGCTGCTGTTGCTCGAACTGGGCTACACCCTGTTCGTCAACACCAGCACCGTCGGCATCGGCCAGACCACGGTCGACGCCAAGGCGGTCGGCATCAGCCTGTTCGGCCCTTACCTGCTGGTGGTCGAGCTGGCATCGATGCTGTTGCTCGCCGCGGCGGTGACGGCTTTCCATCTTGGCCGCAACGAGGCGAAGGAGTAACCCCATGGCAGCTATCCCTCTGGAACATGGCCTGGCCGTCGCCGGTATCCTGTTCACCCTCGGACTGGTCGGGCTGATGGTCCGCCGTAACATCCTCTTCGTATTGATGAGCCTGGAAATCATGATGAACGCCTCTGCCCTGGCGTTCATCGTGGCGGGCGCGCGTTGGGCGCAGCCGGATGGACAGATCATGTTCATCCTGGTCATCAGCCTGGCAGCCGCGGAGGCCAGCATCGGCCTGGCGATCCTGCTGCAGCTGTATCGCCGCTTCCACACGCTTGATATCGACGCTGCCAGTGAGATGCGCGGATGAACCTGATCTTTCTGACCTTCGTTTTCCCGCTGATCGGCTTCCTGTTGTTGTCGTTCTCGCGCGGGCGTTTTTCCGAAAACCTGTCGGCGCTGATTGGCGTCGGCTCCATCGGCCTGTCGGCGATCGTCGCCGCCTACGTCATCTGGCAATTCAACGTGGCACCGCCCGAAGGTGGCGTGTACACGCAACTGCTGTGGCGCTGGATGTCGGTGGACGGCTTCGAGCCGAACTTCACCCTGTATCTCGATGGCCTGTCGATCACCATGCTTGGCGTGGTCGTTGGCGTGGGCTTCCTGATTCACCTGTTCGCATCCTGGTACATGCGCGGTGAAGAAGGCTACTCGCGCTTCTTCGCGTACACCAACCTGTTCATCGCCAGCATGCTGTTCCTGGTGCTCGCCGACAACCTGCTGTTCATCTACTTCGGCTGGGAAGGCGTGGGCCTGTGCTCGTACCTGCTGATCGGCTTCTATTACAGCAACCGTGACAACGGCAATGCCGCCCTCAAGGCGTTCATCGTCACCCGCATCGGCGACGTGTTCATGGCCATCGGCCTGTTCATCCTGTTCCAGCAGCTCGGTACCTTGAACATTCAGGAGCTGCTGGTGCGGGCGCCACAGCACTTCAAGGCCGGCGATTTCTGGATCGTGCTGGCGACCTTGATGCTATTGGGCGGTGCGGTGGGTAAATCGGCGCAGCTGCCGTTGCAGACCTGGCTGGCGGACGCGATGGCCGGCCCTACCCCGGTGTCGGCATTGATCCACGCCGCGACCATGGTCACCGCCGGTGTCTACCTGATCGCTCGCACCCACGGCTTGTTCGCCCTGGCGCCGGATATCCTGCACCTGGTCGGCATCGTCGGCGGTGTGACCCTGGTGCTCGCCGGTTTTGCCGCGCTGGTGCAGACCGATATCAAGCGGATCCTCGCGTACTCGACCATGAGCCAGATCGGCTACATGTTCCTGGCATTGGGCGTAGGTGCCTGGGACGCGGCGATCTTCCACTTGATGATCCACGCGTTCTTCAAGGCGCTGCTGTTCCTCGCCTCGGGTTCGGTGATCCTTGCCTGCCACCACGAGCAGAACATCTTCAAGATGGGCGGCCTGTGGAAGAAGATCCCCCTGGCCTACGCCAGCTTCATCGTCGGCGGCGCGGCCCTGGCAGCGTTGCCGATCATCACCGCAGGCTTCTACTCCAAGGACGAGATCCTCTGGGAAGCCTTCGCCAGCGGCCATACCGGTTTGCTCTACGCCGGTCTGCTGGGTGCGTTCATGACCTCGCTGTACACCTTCCGTCTGATCTTCATCACCTTCCACGGTGAACCGAAGACTGATGCCCATGCCGGTCACGGGGTGGCGCACTGGTTGCCGCTGAGCGTCCTGATCGTGCTGTCGACCTTCATCGGCGCCTGGATTCATCCACCGCTGGCCGGTGTGTTGCCACAGAGCGTCGGCCACGCCGGTGGCGAAGCCAAGGAGAGCCTGGAGCTCACCTCGGGTCTGATCGCCATCGCCGGTATCCTGCTCGCGGCGCTGCTGTTCCTCGGCAAGCGCACCTTGGCCACCGCGATCGCCAACAGCGGCCCGGGCCGCCTGTTGTCGGCCTGGTGGTACGCGGCCTGGGGCTTCGACTGGCTCTACGACAAGCTGTTCGTCAAACCCTATCTGGCAATCAGCCACCTGCTGCGCAAGGACCCGATCGACCAGACCATCGGCCTCATCCCGCAGCTGGTCAAAGGCGGCAACGGCGGCATGAGCCGCACCGAAACCGGCCTGCTGCGCTGGTACGCGCTGTCGATGGCGGCCGGTGCGGTACTGGTGCTCGGCGCTGTGTTGGTGGCGGTATGACCCTGAATCTTGCGACTTTGCGAAAGGAATTGAGCCCGTCATGATTTTGCCCTGGCTGATCCTGATCCCCTTTATCGGTGGCCTGCTGTGCTGGCTGGCGGAGCGCTCGAGCGCGACGCTGCCACGCTGGATTGCGCTGCTGACCATGTCCCTGGAACTCGCCCTCGGCCTCTGGCTGTGGGCCCACGGTGACTTCACCCTGGCCCCTGCCCCTGGCGAACCTGCCTGGGCGGTGGAATTCAAGCTGAACTGGATTCAACGCTTCGGCATCAGCGTGCACCTGGCGCTCGACGGCTTGTCGCTGTTGATGATCCTGCTGACCGGTCTGCTCGGCATCCTCTCGGTGCTGTGCTCGTGGAAAGAGATCCAGCGTCACGTCGGCTTCTTCCACCTCAACCTGATGTGGATCCTCGGCGGCGTGGTCGGGGTATTCCTGGCCCTGGACCTGTTCCTGTTCTTCTTCTTCTGGGAAATGATGCTGGTGCCGATGTTCTTCCTCATCGCGCTCTGGGGTCACAGCTCGGCAGACGGCAAGAAGACACGGATCTACGCGGCGACCAAGTTCTTCATCTTCACCCAGGCCAGTGGCTTGATCATGCTGGTGTCGATTCTCGGCCTGGTGCTGGTCAACTATGGCAACACCGGGGTGATCACCTTCGACTACAGCACGTTGCTGAAGACCAAGCTGTCACTGCACACCGAATACATCCTGATGCTGGGCTTCTTCATTGCCTTCGCGGTCAAGCTGCCGGTGGTGCCGTTCCACTCCTGGCTGCCGGATGCCCACGCCCAGGCGCCCACTGCGGGCTCCGTGGACCTGGCCGGTATCCTCTTGAAGACGGCGGCCTACGGCCTGCTGCGCTTCGCCCTGCCGCTGTTCCCCAACGCCTCGGCCGAGTTCGCGCCGATCGCCATGACCCTCGGCCTGATCGGCATCTTCTACGGCGCCTTCCTGGCGTTCGCGCAGACCGACATCAAGCGCCTGATCGCGTTCTCCAGCGTCTCGCACATGGGCTTCGTGCTGATCGGCATCTACTCCGGCAGCCAGCAAGCGCTGCAAGGCGTGGTGATTCAGATGCTCGCTCATGGCCTTTCGGCCGCGGCGCTGTTCATCCTCAGCGGCCAGCTGTACGAGCGTCTGCATACCCGTGACATGCGCGAGATGGGCGGTATCTGGCCGCGAATCGCCTACCTGCCGGCGATCAGCCTGTTCTTCGCCGCAGCGTCGCTGGGCTTGCCGGGCACCGGTAACTTCGTCGGCGAGTTCCTGATCCTGCTGGGCAGCTTCACCATTGCCCCGTGGGTCACGGCCATCGCCACCTCGGGCCTGGTGTTCGGTTCGGTCTATTCGCTGATCATGATTCACCGTGCCTACTTCGGCCCGTCCAAATCCGACGCTGTACTGGCCGGCATGGACAACCGCGAACTGATCATGGTGCTGGGCCTCGCTGCCCTGCTGGTGCTGCTGGGTGTCTATCCACAGCCCTTCCTCGACACCTCTGCTGCCACCATGACCGGTGTGCACCATTGGCTCGGCACCGCCTTCACTCAACTCGCTTCGGCCCGGTAAGAGCGCTATGGACCTGACGATTCAACACTTTATCGCGCTTGCGCCGCTGCTGATCACCAGCCTCACCGTTGTCGTGGTGATGCTGGCGATTGCCTGGCGGCGCAATCACGCGCAAACCTTCCTGATCACCTGTGCGGGCCTGAACCTGGCGCTGCTGTCGATCCTGCCCGTGCTCAAGCTCACCCCGCTGGCGGTCACGCCGCTGTTGCAGGTGGACAACTTCGCGGCGCTGTACATGGCGCTGATCCTGATCGCCACCCTGGCCTGCGTGACCTTGGCCCATGCCTACCTGGGCGATGCCGGTGCGGGCTACCCGGGCAACCGCGAAGAACTCTACCTGCTGATCCTGATGTCGGCGCTGGGTGGTCTGGTGCTGGTCTGTGCGCAGCACCTCGCGGGCCTGTTCATCGGCCTGGAGCTGCTGTCGGTGCCGGTCTACGGCCTGGTGGCCTATGCGTTCTTCAACAAGCGTTCGCTGGAAGCCGGCATCAAGTACATGGTGCTGTCGGCCGCCGGTTCCGCCTTCCTGCTGTTCGGTATGGCGCTGTTGTACGCCGACTCCGGCAGCCTGAGCTTCAGCGGCATTGGTACCGCCCTGGCGGCCACCGGTTCGCCCAGCAGCCTGGCGCAATTGGGCCTGGCGATGATGCTGGTGGGCCTGGGCTTCAAACTGTCGCTGGTGCCCTTCCATCTGTGGACGCCTGACGTCTACGAAGGTGCTCCGGCACCAGTGGCGGCGTTCCTGGCCACGGCCAGCAAGGTCGCGGTGTTCGCGGTGGTGGTGCGGCTGTTCCAGATTTCCCCTGCGGCCAACACCGGTGTGCTCAACGATGTGCTGTCGATCATCGCGGTGCTGTCGATCCTGATCGGTAACCTGCTGGCGGTCACCCAGAGCAACCTCAAGCGTCTGCTGGGTTATTCCTCCATCGCCCACTTCGGCTACATGCTCATCGCCCTGGTGGCGAGCAAGGGCCTGGCGCTGGAAGCCATCGGCGTGTATCTGGTCACCTACGTGCTCACCAGCCTGGGTGCCTTTGGCGTGATCACGTTGATGTCGTCGCCCTACCATGGCCGTGACGCCGATGCGCTGTACGAGTACCGCGGCCTGTTCTGGCGTCGCCCGTACCTGACCGCGGTGCTGACCGTGATGATGCTGTCGCTGGCGGGCATTCCGCTTACCGCGGGCTTCATCGGCAAGTTCTACATGATTGCCACCGGCGTCGAGTCGCGTCAGTGGTGGTTGGTCGGTGCCTTGGTCGTGGGCAGTGCGATCGGCGTGTTCTATTACCTGCGCGTGATGGTGACGCTGTACCTGATGGAGAAATCCATCCGCCGTACCGATGCCCCGATGAAGTGGGAACAGCGCGCCGGTGGCGTGATGCTGCTGGCGATCGCCGTACTGGTGTTCGTGCTGGGTATCTATCCACAGCCGCTGCTGGAACTGGTGCAGCACGCTGGGCTGCTGTTGGCGGGATGATCCCCTGCCCTGCTCGCTGGAATAAAAAATCCCGCCTCGATGGCGGGATTTTTTTGCCTGCGTGTATCAGCCGAACAGCTTGATCGCGGTCTTGGCCACCAGTTCGCCCTGGAAGCGCGCGCCGGCCAGGTCGATTTCACCCGGCTGCCGAGAGCCGTCACCGCCAGCGATGGTGCTGGCGCCATAAGGCGCGCCACCGACGATCTGGGTCGCGTCGGTCTGGCCCTGGAAGCTGTACGGCAGGCCGACGATGGTCATGCCGAAGTGAAACAGATTGGTGATGATCGAGAACAGCGTGGTTTCCTGACCGCCATGCTGGGAACCGGTGGAGGTGAATGCCGCGCCGACCTTGCCGTTCAAGGCGCCGCGCGCCCACAGACCACCGGCCTGGTCGAGGAACGCCGCCACCTGGCTGGCGATACGACCGAAGCGCGTCGGTGAGCCGAGGATGATGGCGTCGTAATGCTCCAGATCGGCCACAGTGGCCACGGGAGCCGCCTGGTCCAGCTTGAAGTGGGCGTTGCGGGCGATCTCTTCGGGTACCGTTTCGGGGATGCGTTTGATATCGACTTCGGCGCCGCCAGCGCGGGCGCCTTCGGCCACGGCCTGGGCCATGGCTTCGATGTGACCGTAGGTCGAATAGTAGAGAACCAGCACTTTAGCCATGAGTATTGCTCCTGTGCAGTCTCGCCCGGGGGTGGGCGGGAGGGGTGTTAACCGTTGCACAGGTTGTGACGGGTTAAAAACGGATTAATTCGATGGATTGGATCGAAATGCCCAACGCCACTGTGTGTAGCGAGGGGGCTTGCCCCCGATTCGCCTAGGCTGACGCATCGTATCGGGGCAAGCCCCCACGCTACAAGTTGGGGCAGTGTCACAGGCCGATGAAGGGCTGCATCAAACGCGGAATCAAGCCGCTGAAGCGCAACGGCGCATCGGTGGCGGCCACGCAGATGCAATGCGCATCGCCCCAGGCTACGGGTTGGTGCTCGATGGTTTCGTCCAGGTCGGCGACATCCCCCGGCCCAAAATGCCCCAAGGCATCGCGGTACGCGCCTTTGAGCACCAAGGTGATTTCACTGCGGCCGTGGCTGTGCACAGGCATGGCGGTGCCGGGGGCGATGTTGAACATCACCAGGCTGCCGCTACCCTGGGCTTTGGCCCGCACCATGCGCACCCCAGGGATCAGCCGACGCCATGGCAACTGGCTGTAGCGCTGGCCAAAATGCGGATGCAGGCTGGCCGGCAGCAAGTCGGCATCGTCCGGCACGCCGAGCTCGACGGTGACCGAGGCCGGTGCTGGCTCGTCCAGGCGTGCCAGCATGGCCAGGCGACCGCTCGCCATCGGCTCGGCCACCGGCACCTGAGCGTGCATCAGCAGGCCACCAATCCGCTCGGCCTGCCGCAGCTGGGTACGGCAGGCTGGGCATAATTGCAAATGCGCACCAGCAACCACGGCGAGGCCTTGAGGCAAGGAGCCCGTGCAGTAGCTGACCAGGGTCGCTTCGTCCAGATGATGTGAGTCTTTCATTGTGGTGCCTCGACGCCGGCGCGCAGTTTCCGGAAAGCCAGGCGCAAGCTCGACTTCACGGTACCCAGCGGCAACTGCAATTGGTCAGCGATCTGCCGGTGGCTCATGGCTTCGAAATACGCCATGCGAATGACCCGCGCCTGATCGGGCGGCAAGGCCTGCAGCGCGGTGGCCAGCTTTTGCTCCTGACGGGGGCTGAAATCCAGACTGCCGTCATCCGGCGCTTCGAGCCGTTCCAGCGCCGCCAGGGAATCCTGAGCGGGCAACCAGCCACGGTCCTGGCGGACGTGATCGATATACAGGTTGCGGGCGATGCGGTACAGCCAAGTGGCCAGGCTGGCCTTGGCTGGATCGAACTGCTCGGCTTTGTGCCAGAGCTTGAGCAGGGCTTCCTGGGTTAGCTCTTCGGCGCGCCCTTCACACCCGCTCAGCCCGGCCAGATAACGCTGCAGCCGCGGCGCGAAGTGATCGTAGATGCGCATGAAGGCGTCTCGGTCACGCAGCCGCGCGATAGCCTCGACGTCGTCGCTCCAAGGCGGGGTGCCGGTGGAATCGCTATCCAGGCTGCTCACGGGACGGGCATTGCTCCGATAGGGTGCTGCTTGCCTGAATACTAACCGCAGACTCATGCTGGTGGTTCCCATGATTGCCAATGACCGCCCAATGGCAGCGCATCATGGGTATACGCGCAAAGTCCCCAGGTGGATCACCGTCAGGACTTAAACATGGGGGTCACCCGGCGCCTTCGCCGGCGCAGCGTATTCAGGCTTGAGATGGCCGTCCTGGTCCAATAGCCAGGCGTCCATGATTTCCCGGACCACGGGGCCGGCGACTCGACCGCCGGCCTCGCCGTTCTCGATCATCACCGCAATTACGATGCGCGGATGCTCGGCCGGCGCGAAGCCGACGAACAAGGCGTTGTCGCGGTTGCGCTCCAAGGTCTTGAGGCGGTTATAGCGCTCGCCCTGCTTGATCGCCACCACCTGCGCGGTACCACTCTTGCCAGCGATGCGGTACTGCACCCCGACCGCTGCAGCCCGGGCGATACCCCGTGGCGCGTGCATCACCGCCTGCATGCCCTGGTTGACCTCTTCCCAGGCCCGCGGGTCCTTGAGCAGAATGTTCGGCATCGGGTTTTCGTCCACCGGTTTCACCCCACCGATGGTTTCCGCCAGCCGCGGACGGTTCCACACACCTTTGTTGGCGATCAGCGTAGTGGCCTGGGCCAGTTGCAACGGCGTGACCTGCATGTAGCCCTGGCCGATCCCGAGGATCAGCGTTTCACCCGGAAACCAGGCCTGGCGCCGGGTCGCGCGCTTCCATTGCTGGGACGGCATCAGACCCGGGGCCTCTTCGAACATGTCCAGCGAGACTTTCTGGCCGAGGCCGAATTCGGTCATGTAGTCGTGCAGTCGGTCGATACCGAGCCGGTGCGCGGTCTCGTAGAAGTAGGTGTCGTTGGAGCGCATGATCGCATCGTTGAGGTCGACCCAGCCGTCACCGGTGCGGTTCCAGTTGCGGTATTTGTGGTCGTAGTTGGGCAGCTCGTAATAGCCCGGGTCGAACACCCGTGTGGCCGGGGTGATCACGCCGCTGTCGAGGCCGGCGATGGCCACTTCCGGCTTGATGGTCGAGCCCGGCGCGTAGAGACCGCGCAGCACACGGTTGAACAGCGGCCGGTCGATGGAGTCACGCAAGGCCGCGTACTGCTTGAAGCTGATGCCGGTGACGAACAGGTTGGGATCGAAACTCGGCTTGCTGACCATGGCCAGCACATCGCCGGTCTGCGGATCGATGGCCACGACCGCGCCCCGGCGATCGCCCAGCGCCTTTTCGGCTGCTGCTTGCAGCTTGATGTCCAGGGTCAGGGTGATGTTCTTGCCCGGCACCGGATCGGTGTGATCGAGCACGCGCATCACGCGGCCTTGGGCGTTGGTCTCGACCTCTTCGAAACCGACGTGACCATGCAGTTGCGGCTCGTAGAAGCGCTCGATGCCGGTCTTGCCCACCGATTGGGTCCCGCGGTACTCGACCTGATCGAGCTCCTTGGATTCTTTTTCGTTGATCCGCCCGACGTAGCCAACCGAGTGCGCGAAATGCTCGGCATAGGGATACTCGCGCACGAACTGCGCCTCGACATCGAGCCCCGGCAGCTGAAACTGGTTCACCGCGATCAGGGCGATCTGCTCCTCAGTCAGCTCGTACATCAAGGTGACCGGCTCGAACGGATGGCGCACGCGCTTGAGGTCGCGATCGAACTGCGCGCGGTCTTCGTCGCTCAAGTGCAGCACCGAGGTGAGCTCGTCCAGCACCTTGGTGGTGTCGCCCGCACGTTCGCGCGTCAGCGTCAGGTTGAAGCTGGGACGGTTGTCGGCGACCACCACACCGTTGCGGTCATAGATGACCCCACGCTCGGGCGGGATCGGCAACAGGTGCACGCGGTTGTTTTCGGAAATGGTCGAGTGATAGGCGAACTGGATCACTTGCAGAAAATAGAGGCGGCCGACCAGAGCGAAACTCAGGGCCAGCACCAGCAAGGCACAGAACAGCAGGCGGCGATTGACCAGGCCTTTTTCGGTTTCGTGGTCTTTCAGGGGAATCGGTTGTGGCATTGGAACCGCTCTTGGACAAGCAACCTCCGGCGGATGGCGTCCTGCCGCCAGAGGGTCACTGTGTTACTAATGATTTCAAGATTGGCGGCGATGATACCACTTCACGGCAAATCGGCTGGCAATTGTACGCGCTTGCGATTACCGGCAAAGATGCTCCAAGTCGACAGGAACAGCGCCGCGATCAACGGCCCGATGACGAAGCCGTTAAGGCCGAACACCGCCAGTCCGCCCAGGGTCGAGACCAGGATCAGGTAGTCGGGCATGCGCGTGTCCTTGCCCACCAGGATCGGGCGCAGCACGTTGTCGACCATGCCGATCACCAGAATGCCGAACAGCGTCAGCACCACCCCCTGCCAGATCGCGCCACTGAGCAGAAAATACGCCGCCACCGGCGCCCAGACGATGCCGGCACCGACTGCGGGCAGCAGCGACAGAAAAGCCATCAAGACCGCCCAGAGCAAGGCGCTGGGGATGTCCAGCACCCAGAAGATGAACCCGCCCAGCGCGCCTTGAGTCACCGCTACCAGCAGGTTGCCCTTGACCGTGGCGCGCACCACGCGGTTGAACTTGAGCTGCAGGCGGCGCTTCTGTTGCTCGGCCATGGGCACTGCTTCACGCACCCGGCGCACCAGATCGCCACCATCGCGCAGGAAGAAGAACAGCAGGTAGATCATGATGCCGAAGCTGACGATGAAATCCAGGGTGCCCTGTCCGAAGCTGAAGGCCTGACTGGCGAAATACTGGCTGCCGACCATGGCGCCCTTTGAGAGCTTGTCCTGCAGGCCGGCGAAATTGCCGACGCCCAGGCGTTCGAGAAAATGCTGGGCGAACATCGGCAGCGCTTCCTTGAACTGGGTGACGTAGGCAGGAATGTCCAGCTGGCCGCTCTCGATGTTCTTGTAGAGCATCGCGCCCTCTTGCACCAGCAGGGCGCTGATGATGATCACCGGCAAGATGGCAATGAGCATGGCGGTACCGAGCGTGATCAGGGACGTCACGTTGCGTGGCCATTTGAAGCGCTGGTTCAGGCGACGCTGCAGGGGCGCGAAGACGATGCCGAGGATGATCGCCCAGAAGACCGCGCCGTAGTACGGCAGCAGGATCCAGATGAAAGCGATGCTGACCAGAATCAGCAGTACAAGCAGCGTTTTGTTATGCAGATGGGTGTGGTTCATGTGCGTTCCGTGTCAAAGGCCTCAAGGCGCCTGATGAGCGCCATGAGGGTTAGTCCCTTGACCGAGGTGGAACGTTCGCCATTGGCTCGATCAGATCTTGAACTGACGCACCATCTGCCCGAGGCGCTCGCCGAGGGCGGCGAGTTGGCGAGTGGTCTGCGCACCCTGTTGGGTTTCATCGGCGACCGTATCTACCGCCGTGGCGATCTGGTGCACGCTGCGGTTGATCTCTTCAGCCACGGCGGTCTGCTCTTCGGCAGCTGCCGCAATCTGGGCGTTCATGGCGTTGATGGTGGCGATCAGCGCGGCGATGGCATCCAGCGACTGGCCGGCCTCATTGGCTTTCACCGAGCTGCCCTCGCCTGCTTCGCTTGAACGGCGCATGGCATCCACGGCCGATGTCGTGCCCTTTTGCAGGCGGTCGATCATGCCCTGGATTTCCTGGGTGCTCTGCTGGGTGCGGCTGGCCAGCGCGCGCACCTCGTCAGCCACCACGGCAAAACCACGACCGGCTTCACCGGCCCGGGCCGCTTCGATGGCGGCGTTGAGCGCCAGGAGGTTGGTCTGCTCGGCGATCGAGCGGATCACGCCGAGGACGCTGACGATGGATTGCACGTCCTGCTGCAGGCTGTCCAGCGAAGTACCACTGGTACGAATGTCGCCCACCAACGCATGAATCTGCGCAATGCTGCCATCGACCACGCGCTTGGCCTGCTGGCCTTCTTCGTCGGTCTTCTGCGCGGCCACAGCGGCGCCCTGGGCACTCTTGGCGACTTCCTGCGCCGCCGAGGACATCTCGTTGATGGCGGTCGCCACCTGATCGGTCTCGTGGCGCTGACGCTCCATGGCGTGCTCGGAGCGCTGCGCCTGGGACGCCACTTCACCCACCAGACCGGTGAGCTGGGTGGTCATCTCGGCGATCTGCCGCACCAGGCTGTGGATCTTGTCGACGAAGCGGTTGAACGAGCCCGCCAGATCGCCGATCTCGTCGTGGCTGGTAATGGCCAGACGCCGGGTGAGGTCGCCTTCACCGGCAGCGATGTCATCCAGATTGGCTTTCATCAACCTGATCGGCCGCACCAGCGCACCGGACATCACCAAGCCAATGAGGACAATCACTACCAGCACCACCACGGCGATGCCGACGATGCTCAGGAGCATGTCCTCGACGCGCTCGTCGACACCAGCCTTGACGACCGCCACCTGGGCTTCGATACCGTCGAGATTGACCGCCGTGCCGATGACCATGTCCCACTTGGACAAGTACTCGGTGTAGGACAGCTTGGGCACCAGCACTTTCGGGTCGTTGGGCAGCGAGGAGCTGTATTGGGTGTAATGGCTGCCGTCCTTGGCCGCCTCGACCAGCCCTTTGTTCACATACACGCCGTTGGGGTCGCGGGCGTCGATGAAACTCTTGCCGATGCCATCCGGGCTGCTGCCCTTGAACAGGCGCACGGCCTTGGAATCATAGCCGAAGAAGTAGCCGTCCTTGCCGTAGCTGATGGCCGACAGCATCTTGATGACCTGCTGACGCGCGGCCTGATCGTCGGGGCCGGCGGCATCGTAGATCGGTTTGACGATGCCCAAGGCCACGGCCACGTAATTCTGCAGGGTCGACTTGGCGTCGTTGAGCAGGCGCTGGCGGGTCTGATCGACCTCCTTGACCGCCTGGTCACGCAGAATCCATACGGTACTCAGGCTGATGACCAGCGCGAACAGCAGGACTGGCAGCACGGCCAGTGATAGAACTTTGCCCTTCAGGCTCAGGCGCATGGTTTGGGTCTCACGTGATACAGGGGGAATTGAACCTGTATCGGCGCAAGGGAAAAAAAGTTGAGGCAAAGCCGTCATGCCATGCCCCTGAGTGGTGCAATGTATCGCTGGCAAGGCCGATACAGAGCGATCAGGTGCTGCTCAGCGCCGCCGTGGCAAGGTGACGCTGACTCGCAGCCCACCCAGCGGGCTGTCGCGCAACTGCAAATCACCGCCCCAAGCGTCGACGATATCTCGCACGATGCCCAACCCCAGGCCGTGACCGGCGATCTGCTCATCCAGACGCGAGCCACGCTGCAGTACGTCATCACGCTCGGCCTTGGCGATACCCGGGCCGTCATCGTCGACCAGCAGTTCGTAGCTCTCGCGGTTGACGTCGATGCTCAAACACACCTCGCTGTCGGCGAATTTGCAGGCGTTGTCCAACAGGTTGCCCAGCAGTTCGAGGAGGTCTTCCCGGTCCCAGGGCAACATCAGCCCGGCGGGTACTTCGTGGCGCAGTTGCAGATAGCCGCCATGGATGGCTTTGAGGGTATCGAGCAGGCCCGGCAACTCGGTGTCGCAATCGAATGCCGTGCCCGGCAAGGCATCACCCGCGAGCCGCGCTCGATTGAGCTCACGCTCCAGGCGCCGTTCGATCTGTCTGGCTTGCTCGCGCAGTTCTTCACGCAGTTGCGGCTGGCTGTCCAGACGCTGGCTGGAGGCCAGGCTGAGCAGCACGGCAAGCGGCGTCTTCAGGGCATGGCCGAGGTTACCCAAGGCGTTGCGCGAGCGTTTCAGGCTGTCCTCGGTGTGGGCCAACAACTGGTTGATCTGCTCGACCAACGGCTCGAGCTCGACCGGCACGTCGCGCTCGAGTTGCGAGCGCTGGCCTTGCTGCAGCTGGTGGATCTGCTGCCGGGCGCGCTCCAGCGGCCTGAGCGCGCGCTTGACGGTCAGGCGTTGCAGCCAGAGGATCAACAGCAGCGCGCCGAGGCCCATACCCAGGCCGATATGGCGCATGCGCCGGAAGCTTTCCCACACTGGGGTGTAATCCTGCGCCACGGTGATGGTGAAGATCTGCCCGAAGCGTCGATATTGCGAGCGCAACTGCAGCAGGCGCTGGCCATCGGGCGCGAGTTTCACATCGGCACGCACGCCGGGACCGTCGGGAATGGGCATTTCCAGGTCCCACAATGAGCGCGAGCGCCAGTGCTCTTCAGAAAAGTCGATTCGAAAATAGTGCCCCGACAAGGGCCGGCCATAAGCCGGAGAAATGTGCGACTCGTCCAGTTGCAGGCCGTTGCTGCCACGCACCAGGGCGGTCAGGAGGATTTCACTTTCGTTGCGCAGGCCGGATTCCAGATAACGCTGCAGGCCGACTTCGAACAGCCAGAGGCTGAACTGCGCCACCACCAGCCCGACGATCACCAGCACGCTGATCAGGCCCAGGCTGAGGCGGCCCTGTATGGATTTCACCGGGCGACACCGGTAAACAGATAGCCTTGGCCACGACGGGTTTCGATCACTTCACGCCCGAGTTTGCGCCGCAGATGGTTGACGTGCACTTCGAGGACGTTGGAGTCGCGCTCGGTTTCGCCGTCATACAGGTGCTCGGACAGGTGGCTTTTGGAAAGCACCTGGCCCGGGTGCAGCATGAAGTAGCGCAACAGACGAAACTCCGCGGCGGTCAGCTGGATCTGCAGCTCGCCGCTGGCCACCGACTGGCGGCCTTCATCCAGTTGCAGCCCGGCTGCCTCCAGGGTTGGCTGGTTGGCCAGGCCCCGTGAGCGGCGCAGCAGGGACTGCACCCGCAGTTGCAGTTCCTCAGGATGGAAGGGTTTGGTCAGGTAGTCGTCGGCGCCGGCCTTGAGGCCTTCGATGCGCTCGGCCCAGGAACCTCGGGCAGTCAGCACCAGCACGGGCACGCTCAGGCCGCCGGCGCGCCATTGCTGCAGCACCTCCAGCCCTGGCAGGCCGGGCAGTCCCAGGTCGAGGATAATCAGATCATAGGGCTCGCTGCTGCCTTGATAGACGGCGTCGCGACCATCGGCCAGCCAGTCCACGGCGTAACCCTGGCGGCTGAGCCCGGCGATCAGTTCGTCCGCGAGGGATACAGTGTCTTCGACCAGCAACAAGCGCATCAGTCGTCTTCCTTGTCTTTGAGCAGGGCACCGTTGGCGGCATCCAGCTTGATCTCGCGGACTACGCCATCGGTGGTGAGCAATTCGACTTCATAGATGTAATGGTCGTCATGCTCTTCAAGCTCGGCCTCGAGCAGGCGTGCATTCGGATAACGATCCAGTGCCTGATGCATGAGTTGTTCGAGGGGCAGGATGGCGCCCTTTTGCCGCAGCCTCAAGGCCTCATCCTGATCCAGATCACGGGCCATCGCCAGCGAGCAGACGGTTGCCAGCAATAGAATGATGACGTGGGGGAGATGGGCCTTGGATCTCATCAACTGTCTACGCGATCTTTCAGCACGGCGCCGGTGCTGGCGTCCAGATCAATTTCCCATTCGCCCCCCTTGTTGTCACGCAGTTCGACTTGATAGATGTACTTGCCGTATTCCTGTTCGAGCTCGGTTTGATGGACCTTGGTGCCGGGGTGTTTGTCCAGCGCGATTGCGTTCAGCTTCTCGAACGACATGATGGTGCCGGCATCGCGCAAGCGCAGGGCTTCGTCTGGTCCGAGGTCGCGTGCCTGGGCCAAACCAGTGACGCAGACGAGAGTGATGACGCTGGACAGGGCAGCAATGGTTTTCATGATGAATCTCCGTTAATTGGTATGTGTCTTGACTACGGAATCCATGATATCGAACGCAACTTAATTGAAACTGAAAGTCGCTTAGGTAGTAATTGAGCAATGGGCCACAGACGGTGGGCCTTGATTATGCCGCAGTTGGGGCCTAGCTGATAAACTGAGCGCTGTTTTGACTTCAGAGCCTCCCCTATCGTGGAAATATTCAAAGAGTTCACCTTCGAGTCCGCGCACCGCCTGCCCCATGTGCCTGAGGGTCACAAGTGCGGTCGGCTGCACGGGCATTCCTTCAAGGTCGCCATTCATTTGAGCGGTCCGGTCGATCCTCATACCGGCTGGATTCGCGACTTCTCCGAGATCAAGGCGATCTTCAAGCCGCTGTACGAGCGACTGGATCACAACTATCTCAATGACATTCCGGGTCTGGAGAATCCAACCAGCGAAGTGTTGGCCAAATGGATCTGGGAGGAGCTCAAGCCGTTGCTGCCGGAGCTGTCGAAAATCCGCATTCACGAGACCTGCACCAGCGGTTGTGAATATTACGGCGATTGAAATACGCGCCCCACTGTAGCGAGGGGGCTTGCCCCCGATAGCGTTGCAGCAGTCCAGCGCAGGTAACGGCATCAACCTTTTCGGGGGCAAGCCCCCTCGCTACAGGGAGGTAGAAAAGACAAAACCCCCACCTGCCTGCGCAGATGGGGGTTTCGGAATTCAATCTTGACGATGACCTACTCTCACATGGGGAAGCCCCACACTACCATCGGCGATGCATCGTTTCACTGCTGAGTTC
>NZ_JBYSWB010000002.1:428618-461762 GCF_058986725.1 Pseudomonas sp. GW821-FHT01A09 | reverse complement strand
GCCTGAACCGCCGTATACGGAACCGTACGTACGGTGGTGTGAGAGGACGGCGGGTGTGAACCCGCCTCCTACTTGATTTTGTGATTACATCCCTAAATATGGGATGTGTATTTATATATTGAGATTATCTCCAAGTCAGCGCTATAGTCGTCGCCAGTGCTCCACGACCTCACTGTCAATAACAACTCAGGTGAAGCGATGCAGGCGCAATTGATCGCGCTCGATTGGGGGACTACGTCCTTGCGAGCTTACAAACTTGGCGCGGCCGGTACGGTGCTCGACCAGCGTGGCCTGTCCTACGGCATCATGGCCCTGCCCGACACGCCACGGGTCATTCACGGCCAGCTGTGTGACGACCGCTTCGAACTGGCCTTCGACGAAGCCTGTGGCGATTGGCTCGACGCCCAGCCCGGCATTCCAGTGATCGCCTGCGGCATGGTCGGCAGCGCGCAAGGCTGGCGGGAAGTCCCGTACTGTCCAACCCCGACTCAGGTTTCCGGCCTCGGCGGCCAGTTGCAGCGGCTGCGCAGCCAGCGCGGTGTCGATGTCTATCTGGTGCCCGGGGTGATTCAGCATTCGCGCTTGCCTAACGTCATGCGCGGCGAGGAAACCCAGGTGCTCGGCGTGCTCGAAGACCTGCCGGCCGAACGCCGTGACGCGCCCCTGCTGATCGGCCTGCCGGGTACCCATTCGAAATGGGTCCAGGTGGTCGAGGGCCGCATCCAGCACTTCGATACCTTCATGACCGGCGAGGTCTTTGGGCTGCTGTGCGCCCACTCGATCCTCGGCCGCACTCAACAGCGCAGCGAGCGCTTCGATCTGCAGGCATTCGACTGCGGGGTACAGGTGGCGCTGTCTGCCGCTGGCGATCTCGGTGTCCTCTCCAACCTGTTCAGCGCCCGCACCCTGGGCCTCACCGGGCAGTTATCAGGCGCGGAGCAGGGCGATTACCTCTCAGGCTTGATGATCGGCCACGAACTGCGGGCGGTGGCCGAGGCTCAACGTCGCCAGGCATCGGGCGCGCAGCTGCCCGACGTGGTGCTGATCGGCAGCGATGCGCTGTGCGAGCGTTATCAGCGTGCCTTGGTCGATGTCGGCTTCAGCACCGTGAGCCGTGCCCCCCAGGCCACCGAGCGGGGTTTATGGAGCCTGGCCTGCGCGGCCGGGCTGGTCACTTCTTCGTTCAAGGATCTTCGACATGCCTGACATTCATAGCAACGATCTTCTGGCTCAGGCCCTTGCCAACAATGGCTTGATCGCCATCCTGCGCGGCCTGCAACCGAGTGAAGCCGCAGCCATGGGCGAGGTGCTGTATGGCGCGGGCCTGCGCATCATCGAGGTGCCGCTCAATTCCCCACAACCGCTGCAGAGCATCAGCATTCTGCGCGAGCTGTTGCCGGCCGACTGCCTGATCGGCGCCGGTACCGTGCTGGATCCGGCCCAGGTGGCGCAGGTCAAGGCAGCGGGTGGCCAGTTGATCGTCATGCCCCACAGCGACCCGGCTGTATTGCGCGCCGCCAAGGCCCAGGGCATGTACCTGGCGCCCGGTGTAGTGACCCCCACCGAAGCCTTCGCAGCGCTAGCGGCCGGCGCCGATGTGCTCAAGCTGTTCCCCGCCGAGGCACTGACGCCGGCGGTGGTCAAGGCGCTGCTGGCAGTGCTGCCCAAGGGCACGCGGCTGGTGCCGGTGGGTGGCATCACCCCGGACAACATGGACGCGTTTGTGGCAGCCGGGGTCGCCGGTTTCGGCCTCGGCTCCGGGCTGTACAAGCCGGGCATGAGCGCCGCCGAAGTGGGCGAACGAGCCCGCGCCTATGTGGCCGCCTGGAACGCCCTGCAAAACTGAAGAATCTCCAGAACATCGACAAGAGAAATAAACGATGAAAATCACCAAGCTCACCACCTATATCGTTCCTCCGCGCTGGCTGTTCCTCAAGGTCGAGACCGACGAAGGCGTCAGCGGCTGGGGCGAGCCTGTGGTCGAGGGGCGTGCGCACACCGTGGCGGCCGCCGTCGACGAACTGTCCGACTACCTGATCGGCAAGGACCCCCGCAACATCGAAGACATCTGGACCGTGCTCTATCGCGGCGGCTTCTACCGTGGCGGGGCGATCCACATGAGCGCCCTGGCCGGTATCGACCAGGCGCTGTGGGACATCAAGGGCAAGGCCCTGGGCGTATCGGTCAGCGATCTGCTCGGCGGGCAAGTGCGTGACCGTATCCGCGTGTATTCCTGGATTGGCGGCGATCGCCCCGCCGATACCGCCCGCGCGGCCAAAGAAGCGGTGGGCCGGGGCTTTACCGCAGTGAAGATGAACGGCACCGAAGAGCTGCAGTTTCTCGACACCTTCGACAAGGTCGACCTGGCCCTGGCCAACGTCGCGGCCGTGCGTGATGCCGTGGGGCCGAACGTCGGCATCGGCGTCGACTTCCATGGCCGGGTGCACAAGCCCATGGCCAAGGTGCTGATGAAGGAACTCGATCCCTACAAGCTGATGTTCATCGAGGAACCGGTGCTCAGCGAGAACTACGAGGCGCTCAAGGAACTGGCGCCGCTGACCAATACGCCGATTGCCCTGGGCGAGCGGCTGTTTTCCCGTTGGGATTTCAAACGCGTGTTGAGCGAAGGCTATGTCGACATCATCCAGCCGGACGCCTCCCATGCCGGCGGCATCACCGAAACCCGCAAGATCGCCAATATGGCCGAAGCCTATGACGTCGCCCTGGCCTTGCACTGCCCGCTGGGGCCGATCGCGCTGGCGGCTTGCCTGCAGCTCGACGCGGTCTGCTACAACGCCTTCATCCAGGAGCAGAGCCTGGGCATCCATTACAACGAGAGCAACGACCTGCTCGACTACGTCACTCGTCCCGAGGTGTTCGACTACGACAACGGCATGGTGAAGATCCCCAACGGCCCGGGCCTGGGTATCGAAATCAACGAGGAGTACGTCAAGGAACGCGCTGCCATCGGCCACCGCTGGCGCAACCCGATCTGGCGTCATGCCGATGGCAGTTTCGCCGAGTGGTAACGGGGCCGGACACCTGCTGCGTAGCGAGGGGGCTTGCCCCCGATAATTGAATCAGCACCACCGATGCGCCTGATGCACCGATATCGGGGGCAAGCCCCCTCGCTACACAAAAATAACAAGAGGTATGTGCGATGCAGACTCGAACCCTGGCCGCTTCGGCCTCGGCGGCGACTTTGGCCACGCCCAGTCGCAAGCGCTTCTTCATCATGGTGCTGCTGTTCATCACCGTGGTGATCAACTATCTGGACCGCAGCAATCTGTCCATCGCCGCGCCCGCGCTCACCAGCGAGCTGGGGATCGACCCGGTGCATGTCGGCCTGGTGTTTTCGGCCTTTGGCTGGACCTACGCGGCCATGCAGATCCCGGGTGGCTGGCTGGTGGATCGGGTGCCGCCGCGTATTCTCTACAGCCTGGCGCTGGCGTTGTGGTCGCTGGCCACGGTGATGCTCGGCTTTGCGGGCAGCTTCGTCGCGCTGTTCGTGCTGCGCCTGGCGGTCGGGGCGCTGGAGGCCCCGGCCTACCCGATCAACAGCCGCGTGGTCACGACCTGGTTCCCTGAGCGCGAGCGGGCCACCGCCATTGGCTTCTACACCTCCGGGCAATTCGTCGGGCTGGCGTTCCTGACGCCGGTGCTGGCTTGGCTGCAGCAGACGTTCGGCTGGCACATGGTGTTCGTCAGCACAGGCGTGCTGGGCGTCGTCTGGGCCGGGGTGTGGTATTGCGTGTACCGCGAGCCGCGGGATTTTCGTGGGGTCAACGATGCCGAGGTCGCGCTGATCCAGGAGGGTGGCGGGCTAGTGGACATGCAGGCCAAGGCGGCGAAAACCAAGGCCGCCTTCAGCTGGCGCGACTTAGGCATCGTGCTGTCGCAGCGCAAGCTGTGGGGCATCTACCTGGGCCAGTATTGCCTGAACTCGACCCTGTGGTTCTTCCTGACCTGGTTCCCGACCTACCTGGTGAAGTACCGCGGCATGGACTTCATCAAGTCCGGCCTGCTGGCATCGGTGCCGTTTCTGGCGGCCTTTGTCGGGGTGCTGTGCTCGGGGTTCTTTTCCGACTGGTTGATCCGTCGCGGTGCCAGTATCGGCCTGGCGCGCAAGTTGCCGATCATTGGCGGTCTGTTGATCTCGACGGCCATCATCGGTGCCAATTTCGTCGATTCCACACCGCTGGTGATCGCTTGCCTGGCGCTGGCGTTCTTCGGCAACGGCCTGGCCTCGATCACCTGGTCGCTGGTCTCGACCCTGGCGCCCGCCCGGTTGCTGGGGCTGACCGGTGGCATGTTCAATTTCATCGGCAATCTGGCGGCGATCAGCACGCCCATCGTCATCGGCTTTCTGGCCACCGGCGACTCCTTCGCCCCGGCCATCACCTATATCGCCGTGACGGCGTTGGTGGGGGCGCTGTCGTACATTTTGCTGGTAGGCAAGGTCGAACGCATCGTGCTGCCGGGCGAGTCCGAGCCGCGTCCGTGAGCCGGCTGGTGCTCCGAGTAGCAGATGCCCATAATGAGCGGGCATTTTCATCGGCTCAGACAAGGCGTTTTCATGCAGGATGATGCATCCAGACCAGGCAAAGACACGCCGCCGACAGGGACGCAAACCCTGTTGCGCGGCCTCGCCGTAGTGCAGGCGGTAGCGGCGGGCGCACGTGATCTCAAGGCGATCGCCCAGCACATCGGCACCACGCGCAGCACCACGCACCGGCTGGCCAGTTGCCTGGTGGAAGAGCGTTACCTGCGGGTGTTGCCGCAAGTGGGTTACCTGCTGGGGCCGCGGCTGATCGAGCTGGGCTTTCAGGCGCGCGAGGAAGTGCCGCTGGTGGCGCTGGCCACCGGGTATCTGGACGAGCTCTCGCAGCTCACCGGCGACACCGTGCACCTGGCGGTGCGCGATGGCGACGAAGTGCTCTACCTGCACAAGAACCCCGGCCGCAACGGCCCGGAAATGCGTTCGCGGGTCGGCCATCGCATGCCGTTGGCTCGCACCGGGATCGGCAAGGCGCTGCTGCTCGACAGCAGTGAGCAGGAATGGCAGCGCCTGTACTTGAGCAGTCTGCCAGTGGGGGAGGTGCACAGCGGCCGACCCAATCATGTCGAGCAGACCTGGGCGCAGGTGCTGGAGCGGATGCAGACTTATGTGGCGGGGGGGTATGCCTTCGATCTGGAGGATAACGAACCATCGATTCGCTGCGTCGCCGCGCCGATTCGCGAGGTGGGCGGGCAGATCGTCGCGGCCATCAGTGTCGCGGGCACGGTGCCTTATATGCCGCTGGAGAAGATGCGCGAACTGACGCCGCTGGTGCAGAAGGCTGCGCGTAGCATCAGTGCCGAATTGGGGGGCTGAGTTGCCGTTGTTGCGGTGGTGTCTGTCCGGGCGCCTTCGCGGGCAAGCCCTGCTCCCACAGTGTGCACAGCCCCCGCGGCGTACACCTGTAGGAGCAGGGCTTGCCCGCGAAGAGGCCGGTACTGCCGACGCAAATATCAAGGCAACACGTCCCAGCAAAGTCCCACAGTGTGCACAGCCCCCGCGGCATACACCTGTAGGAGCAGGGCTTGCCCGCGAAGAGGCCGGTACTGCCGACGCAAATATCAGGGCAGCACGTCCCAGCAAAGTCCCACAGTGTGCACAGCCCCCGCGGCGTACACCTGTAGGAGCAGGGCTTGCCCGCGAAGAGGCCGGTACTGATTACGCCTTCAGCGTTGCCATGTCGATGACGAAACGGTACTTCACATCGCCCTGGATCATGCGCTCGAAGGCTTCATTGATCTGACGGATATCGAGCATTTCGATATCGCAAGTGATGCCGTGTTCGGCGCAGAAATCCAGCACTTCCTGGGTCTCGGCGATGCCGCCGATCAAGGACCCCGCCAGCACTCGGCGCTTCATCACCAACTTGCCAGCATGCACCGCAGGGTCGATCGGTTCGATCAGGCCCACGAGGATGTGCACGCCGTCGAAGCGCAGGGTGTCCAGGTAGGGGTTGAGGTCGTGCTGCACCGGGATGGTGTCGAGCAGAAAGTCGAAACGTTCTGTCGCGGCCGCCATCTGCGCCGCATCGGTC
The DNA here is from genome assembly GCF_058986725.1 of Pseudomonas sp. GW821-FHT01A09. NCBI lineage: Bacteria > Pseudomonadati > Pseudomonadota > Gammaproteobacteria > Pseudomonadales > Pseudomonadaceae > Pseudomonas > Pseudomonas sp. GW821-FHT01A09. Next base: position 455,670 of record NZ_JBYSWB010000002.1, on the reverse strand, counting down.
GACACGATGACATGATCGGCGCCCTGACGACGGGCTTCTTCGGCCTTGGCCGCGGAGCGCGTGAACAGGGTGACTTCCGCGCCCATGGCCTTGGCGAACTTGATGCCCATGTGGCCCAGGCCGCCCATGCCGAGGATGCCGACCTTGTCACCGGCCTTGACGCCGTAGTGCTTGAGCGGCGAGTAGGTGGTGATGCCGGCGCAGAGGATCGGCGCGGCGCTGGCCAGGTCGAGCTTGGCCGGGATGCGCACGACGAAACGCTCGCTGACCACGATCGCGTTCGAGTAGCCGCCCATGGTGGTGGTGCCGTCGATGCGATCGGGGGTGGCGTAAGTCATGGTCGGGCCTTCGGAGCAGTATTGCTCCAGGTCCGCCTTGCACGCCGCGCAGTGGGCGCAGGAGTCGACCATGCAGCCGACGCCGACGGTATCGCCGACCTTGTACCCGCTGACGCTGGCACCGACGGCGGTGACCTTGCCGACGATCTCGTGGCCCGGCATCAACGGGTACATGGCGATACCCCACTCGTTGCGTGCCTGGTGGATGTCGGAGTGGCAAACGCCGCAGTAGAGGATCTCGATAGAGACATCGTCGGCGCGCAGGGCGCGACGCTCGAACTTCATGGGCGCCAGTGGGCTGGTAGCGGTTTGAGCGGCGTAGCCGATTGCAGTGAACATGGTGATACCTATGCAGCAGATTTAGCCGCCCATTGTCCCCTCCTGGCGGAATCGCGACCATGGCGATTCCTCCGGCGGCCTTGTCCATTCCTCCGAAAGTCAAACGATTCAGCCAGTCGCTTTATTGAAATCTGCGATCATGGGCATGTCCAATCCTCTGGTAAGCCTCTTGTCATGTTGACCCGTCACCTTGATGCCAACGCCACAATGGTGTCGTTGATTCAGCCCTTGGCAACCTATTCCGGTTTTATCCCCACCTTGCTGCCCGACGTGCAACTGGTATGCGCCTATGGCCATGTCGCGCGCTGCCCGCAAATCTACGAGCCGAGCCTGATCGTCATCGCTCAAGGCAGCAAGGTTGCCTATCTCGAAGGCCGCACCCTGGAGTACGGCGCCGGGCACTACCTGGTGCAAGCACTGCCGGTGCCGTTCGAGTACGAGACCTTCGCCAGCCAGGAGCAGCCGCTGCTGGGGGTGTACATCCGCTTCGATCGCGCCATGCTTGCCGAGCTGGTGCTGGAAATGGGCGAGGAGGGCGCGCCGGCCGCACAGGCGCAGACACCGGCGTCGATGGTCTCGGCGGTGCTCGATGCGCCCATGCGCGAGGCGGTGGAACGCTTGCTGCAGTGTCTGCGGGACCCACTCGAGTTGCGGATCATGGGTCGTGCGCGGCTGCGCGAAGTGCTGTTCGCAGCCTTGCGCGGCAGCCAGGGAGGTGTGTTGCGCGCGCTGGTGCAACAACAGGGGCAGATGGCGCGGGTGGCGGCTGCGCTCAATCACCTGCACCAGCATTTCAGCGACAACCTCGACGTTGCGACCTTGGCGCGTTTCGCCAACATGAGTCCGTCGACCTTCCACGAGCACTTCAAGCGCACCACGGATCTGTCGCCGTTGCAGTACCTCAAGCGCCTGCGCTTGCTCAAGGCGCAGCAACTGCTGGCCGCCGAGGGGCTAGGGGTGGCACAGGTGGCGCATCGGGTCGGGTATCAGAGCTCCTCGCAGTTCAGTCGCGAGTACAAGCGTTATTTCGAGCGCAATCCCGGCCAGGAAGCTGTGCAACTGCCATGAAAAAGCCCCCGCAACACCAGGTTGTGGGGGCTTCTCGAGCAAGGGCGTTTACATGTTCGGGTAAGTCGGCCCGCCCGCGCCTTCCGGGGCGACCCAGGTGATGTTCTGCGAAGGATCCTTGATGTCACAGGTCTTGCAGTGCACGCAGTTCTGGGCGTTGATCTGGAAACGCTTCTCGCCATCTTCTTGAGTGATCACCTCGTAAACGCCGGCCGGGCAGTAGCGCTGCGCGGGTTCGTCGTACAGCGGCAGGTTGGTGCCGATCGGAATGCTCGGGTCCTTGAGCTTGAGGTGGCAGGGTTGTTCCTCTTCGTGGTTGGTACTGGAGAGGAACACCGAGCTGAGCTTGTCGAAGCTGAGCTTGCCATCGGGCTTGGGGTAGGCGATTTTCTGTGAGTCGGCGGCGAGCTTCAGGCAAGCGTAGTCCGGCTTGGTGTCGTGGAGGGTAAAGGGCAGCTTGCCGCCAAACCAGTTCTGGTCGATGTAGTTGAACGCACCACCGATGAAGGTGCCGTATTTATGCAATGCAGAGCCGAAGTTGCGGCTGCGGAACAACTCGTCGTGCAGCCAGCTCGCCTTGAAGCCATCGACGTAGCCCTGCAATTTGTCGCCACCTTCACCGCCCGCCAGCAGCGCATCGGCCACCGCCTCGGCGGCCAACATTCCGGACTTCATGGCGGTGTGGCTGCCTTTGATCTTCGCGAAGTTGAGCGTGCCAAGGTCGCAACCGATCAGCGCGCCGCCGGGGAAAACCATCTTCGGCAACGAGTTCAGGCCGCCTTTGCAGATGGCCCGAGCGCCGTAGCTGATGCGCTTGCCGCCCTGCAGATACTGGGCGATGACGGGATGGTGCTTGTAGCGCTGGAACTCGTCGAATGGCGACAGGTAAGGGTTGCTGTATGACAGATCGACGATCAGGCCGACCACCACCTGGTTGTTCTCCAGGTGATAAAGGAAGGAGCCACCCTGGTTGTCGTTGTCCAGCGGCCAGCCGGCGGTGTGTACCACCAGGCCTTGCTCGTGCCTGGCCGGGTCGACTTCCCAGATTTCCTTGAGGCCGATGCCGTAATGCTGGACGTCGGATTCGTTGTCGAGCTGGTAGCGGGCGATCAGCTGTTTGCCGATGTGCCCGCGGCAGCCCTCGGCGAACAGGGTGTATTTACCGCGCAGTTCCATGCCAGGGGTGTACAGGCCTTCCTTGGGGTTGCCTTCGCGGTCGACACCCAGATCGCCGGTGATGATCCCGCGGACTACGCCGTTGTCGTCGATCAAGGCTTCCTGAGCGGCGAAGCCGGGGTAGATCTCCACCCCGAGGTTCTCGGCCTGCTGCGCGAGCCAGCGGCACAGGTTACCCAAGGAGATGATGTAGTTACCCTGGTTGTGCATGGTCTTGGGCACAAAGGCGTCGGGAATCTTGCTGGCCCCCTCCGCGCTCTTGAGCAGATAGATGTCGTCGCGCTTGACCGGAGTGTTCAGCGGCGCGCCGAGCTCCTTCCAGTCCGGGAACAGCTCGTCGAGCGCACGGGGTTCGAACACCGCGCCGGAAAGGATGTGGGCACCGACTTCAGAGCCTTTTTCGACCACGCAGACGCTCAGCTCCTGGCCGGCCTCGTTGGCTCGCTGTTTCAGGCGGCAGGCGGCGGACAGGCCGGACGGGCCAGCGCCGACCACGACCACGTCGAACTCCATAAATTCGCGTTCCACGGATATCTCCTGTTCAAGGCTCATCGGTTTTTCTAATTAGAGGGACGCCTGCTGTCATCAACCTCCGCTGTAGCGCGGGTAATGATGGACTACACGGCAGGCTTTCCAGGTTGCGCATTATATCTACACCACCGCAGAGGTCCAATACAAACGTTTGTTTGAAATTAACCATCCCCCGGATAATCAGGGCGAAGCAGGTGTGACCGGCCAGTTTCGCTGGTTGACCCTATGGTGCGATGCGGTCAAGATACGGACGGTTTACGTTTACCCGCAGGTGAACGTAGTGCATCAGGGCTTCTCTAAAAACCAGGCCTCGCCATGCTGCAGCCGCCTTCGCAGGCCCGCCGAACGCCTGTTGCGCCGTGTGTAGTGAAGTTTACACATCGCGACAGCCAGTGACTCGCGGCTTTTCGCCGCTTGCCAGCGAACGGGCGAGAAAAAGCTGAATTTTTCTTGGCTGCCAACGTTTTAAAGGTGCCTTGTGCCCATGAACACTCGCCCGGTACTGCCCCGGGCGATCTTCTTACACCGGAGAGTAACGAGGAATCCATGAAGGTTCTTGTAGCTGTCAAACGAGTGGTCGACTATAACGTCAAGGTTCGCGTCAAAGCGGACAACTCCGGCGTCGATCTTGCGAACGTCAAGATGTCGATGAACCCTTTCTGCGAAATCGCCGTTGAAGAAGCGGTGCGCCTGAAAGAAAAGGGCGCGGCCAGCGAAATCGTCGTGGTCACCGTAGGCCCGAGCACCGCCCAAGAGCAACTGCGCACCGCGCTGGCGCTGGGTGCCGACCGTGCCATCCTGATCGAGCACGCCGAAGAGCTCACCTCGCTCGGCGTTGCCAAGCTGCTCAAGGCCATTGTCGACAAGGAGCAGCCACAGCTGGTCATCCTCGGCAAGCAGTCGATCGACAGCGACAACAACCAGACCGGCCAGATGCTCGCCGCGCTCAGCGGTTACGCGCAGGGCACCTTCGCCTCCAAGGTCGAAATCAATGGTGACAAGGTCAACGTCACTCGTGAAGTGGACGACGGTCTGCAGACCGTCGCCCTGAATCTGCCGGCGATCGTCACCACCGACCTGCGCCTCAACGAGCCGCGCTACGCGTCCTTGCCCAACATCATGAAGGCCAAGAAGAAGCCGCTGGAGACCGTCACCCCTGACGCTTTGGGCGTGTCCGTGGCGTCCACCACCAAGACCCTCAAAGTCGAGGCGCCTGCGGTCCGCAGCGCTGGCATCAAGGTCAAATCGGTGGCTGAACTGGTCGAGAAACTGAAAAACGAAGCGAAGGTGATCTGAGAATGACTATCCTGGTGATCGCTGATTACGTAACCGAAGGTCAAGCCCACACCGGCGTTGCCCCTTCGACCCTGAACACCGTGGCCGCTGCGCAGAAAATCGGTGGCGACATCCACGTGCTGGTCGCCGGCACTGGCGTCGCGGCCGTGGCTGAAGCCGCTGCAAAGATCGCTGGCGTCAGCAAGGTGCTGGTCGCGGATAACGCCGCTTACGCGCACCAGCTGCCCGAAAACGTCGCGCCGCTGATCGTCGAGCTGGCTTCCGGCTATAGCCATGTGCTGTCTGCTGCCACCGCCAACGGCAAGAATATTCTGCCGCGCGTTGCGGCTCAGCTGGACGTCGACCAGATCTCCGAGATCGTTTCGGTGGAGTCGGCCGACACCTTCAAGCGTCCGATCTATGCCGGTAACGCCATTGCCACCGTGCAATCGAGCGCTGCCATCAAGGTCATCACCGTACGCGCTACCGGCTTCGACGCCGTTGCCGCCGAAGGTGGCTCGGCTACCGTCGAAGCGGTAGGCGCTGCGCACGACGCGGGCAAATCATCCTTCGTCGGTGAAGAGCTGGCCAAGTCCGATCGTCCTGAGCTGACCGCTGCGAGCATCGTCGTTTCGGGCGGCCGCGGCATGCAGAACGGTGACAACTTCAAGCAGCTGTACAGCCTGGCCGACAAGCTCGGCGCCGCGGTGGGTGCCTCCCGCGCCGCCGTCGACGCCGGTTTCGTGCCCAACGACATGCAGGTCGGCCAGACCGGCAAGATCGTCGCACCGCAGCTGTACATCGCCGTTGGTATCTCTGGCGCGATCCAGCATCTGGCCGGCATGAAAGACTCCAAGGTGATCGTCGCGATCAACAAGGATGAAGAAGCGCCGATCTTCCAGGTGGCCGATTATGGGCTGGTGGCGGATCTATTCGAGGCGGTGCCTGAGTTGGAAAAGCTGGTTTAAGCTGAACTCAAGATATCGATAAAGCCCGCCTTGCAGAAGTTGTCGAGAAGACAACCTCGGTAAGTCGGGCTTTTGCTTACGCGTCGGATTGTGATGCGACACGCGCGGCGGCGTTAATGTAGGAATTATACGCTTTTAACATTATCTCGCGGAATTTGCTGTCGTCGATGTTATCGAGTTTGCTGGAAAGTACCTTATAAATATGTTCTTGACTATGTATGGAGTGCGCAGGTAAATGCGTAGTTAGTTCGGCGATGATCGCTTGGATTGACTGGCTGCTGTCAACGATACGATTTTTTATTGAAACGAGTTCCGGGGCCGGGGTGTGCCGCATCAAATATCTGAAAGCCTTGTCCAGGTCATTGATGGTCTTCGTCGTGGTTTGCTGCAGGTTGTATAGAATGTTCAGCGTCACCGGTTGTTTTTTGTCGAGTAGCGACTCCAAGTTGCTCGCTTGCCCCTGTTGGCGTGCATACTTGGCTGGCCGAAACAATTCAAGCAAGCGTGAATGTTTGCTGACTGGTTTAAGTTTCTGGCCGTCAAAGCGCATTACCGTACTTCGGGGGAGCGTTGATCCGTCAAGATCTGCAATGCAGGCCATGAGCCTAACACGGGGAGGTGTGATTTTCGAGTCCGATGGCTGTGTGTGCGCCTGGTGCAGGGGGGTGCCTATCCGCAGGATACGCTGCACAGCGTTGCTGGCGCTTTTCAAGCAGGCCTGTAATTGCGTTGTGGGTCTCGTTGGTGGCTGGGGGGTGAACGAGCGGTTAATTTGAGTCACGCTAGGGAAAATGCAGCACGGTAACGGCATGAACATCGCTTCCTTCGTTATAAGTGGTTGAATTAATTACAGAGGCCCCATTGTTGTGTGTATTGATTTGGTTTCTAGGTCCAATAGCCCTGTCCAGGGCGGCGAGCGCCGCTCTTGTGGCTTTCAAATCTGCCGAGGGCAGGGCCGCAATGGGTTGAAATTTAGCTGTCCTGGCGGGCGATTTGTTTACCTCAAGATGATAATTTATCAGCGCTGCAAGATATCCTCTTTCGCGTGTAACGTGCTTCGTGCCTTGGGGGTTGATGAATCGGCTTAATCTGGTCTGTTTGGGCGCTATTTCAATCCGCGCAAGATCAGGGTTCGTGGCATTTTTAAGGAGATAATCAAACTCGTTTGTTGAGTTTTGAATGCGTCGAAGCGTATTGACAAGATTGTCGTGCAGTGCAGGCAGGTTCAGAGAATAATTGGGTTGTACTAGCTTGTTAGATCCGAGAGGGCTTGAAGTAGAGCTTGCAGGTGACATATGAAAAATCTCAAAGAACTTTACGACAATTAGGCTCCTGTCCTTTGTGGCGCGGCTATCATTAAACGCTCGTCTTAATTTCTCTTGAGCGATTCTTGATAGTGGCCCGTTGCCCTATCCCGTAACGTTTCGAAAAAACAAGGATGAAGCGCTCGCCCTGATCGCGAGCGCTATGCCAGGGAAGCCCTATTTGAATACCCTCTCGTGTATCCCGCGTTCCTGCACTTATGCCGAGTCCAATGTCGGTAATCTTCGCGCTCCAGACCGTCCTCATCGTTGCCGCGACGAGCTCAAAAGCGTTAGGCAATGCGCTGCTGGCAATGCGTGGGGCGCCGAACCCTTCGACCTGCCGTTTATGGAGATCGATGATGAAATCGACGAGCAAGGTCATGTCCACACTCTCCATCTGATGGTTCGTGGCCCGCAGGGACTTTCCCGTCGATTGCGCTGCTGCGCGCGCATCCACTTCACGCTGTTCGTCCACGTCCCTGGCTGGGCGGTGACGCTGCCCGACAGCATTTCCCGCGCCCGCTGATCTCTTCGTCATCATTCCATCAGGATTCTCCCTGCGCAAAACCCGAACATACCGCCCTTGAAACATTCCCGAGGTTGAAAAGGGGCAGGTATGTACGCCGATCCGACCGTCAAGCTTTCGCAAAGCCTGGAGCAATGGTGCGCCTTGGCACTGCCGGGTGATCGCCTGCTCAGCGTTGCCAACGGTGATCGGCCGCTGCGCCTGGGGCATCGGGATGCTGCCCGGGAGTGGTTGTTGCCGCCCGGCTGGCAGGGCGTGGTGGTGGCTCGTGCCGGCATGCAGTGGTTCGAAGGCCAGGCGCTGGTGAGCTCATTGGCCCATGCCCCGCTGTTCAAGCTGCAGTTTTTCATTGATCAGGCCTTCGCGCCGCCTGCCGATGCCCCTGCCGAGCCACTGGCGTCGTTGCCTGCGCAATTCGGCGCTCGCGTGCTGGATGAGCCTGCACTGGAGCAGTGGTATCTGGTGCAGGCGCTGGCTCAGGGCGAGGGCCATGAACAGTTTGCCCAGGCGCTACGGTCCACCGAAAGCTACCAACTGATTCGGTTCCTCAACGACAACGCGGTTTCCAGCGGCAAATTGCAGGACCTCGCCCAGCGTTACGGGGTATCGGTCTCGCATTTTCGCCGCCTGTGCCGCCACGCCCTGGGGGGCACCGTAAAGACCGGCATGCGCCAATGGCGTACGGCGCGGGCATTGCTGGCCATCGCCGATGGTTGTCCGTCGCTGACCGATATCGCCTTGCAGCTGGGGTATGCCTCTTCCTCGCATTTTTCCAAAGAGTTCAAGGAGCTGGTCGGCGTCGTTCCCAGCCGTTTGATCGACCCCACCCGCCTTCCGTGTTGATGAGTTGATGATGAAAACGATCCAATCATGTGCCCTGTTGCTGGCGCTATCCCTCGGTCTGTCGGTCTCGGTCCATGCTGACCCGCAACGGCCAGGGGAGGGCTATGTGGCCCGGCAGGAAAGCCTGCGCACTTTTTTCGATGCCTTGTCGGCGTCACTGGGCAAGCCGATCGTGGTCAGCAAGGCAGTCGCCAAGCGCACCGTGTCTGGCGAGTTCTCCTTGGCGGCGCCGCAGCAGACGCTTGAGCGTATCGCTCGGCAAATGGGGCTGATCTGGTACGGCGACGGCCAATCGATTTACCTGTACGAGGCCGCCGAATCCAAGAGTACGGTGATTTCCCTCGAAGTGATCACGGTCGACAAGCTGGAGTCCTTCCTGCGTCGTTCGGGCCTTTACGACACGCGCTTCCCGCTGCGCAATGACGGCTTGCGTACCCTGTATCTGTCGGGTCCGCCGATCTACGTCGACCTGGTCATGCAGGCGGCGCATTACATGGACAAGCAGAACGCCGAACTGCAGTTGGGGCAGCAGCGTATCGGCGTCATTCAACTGCGCAACACCTTCGTCGGCGATCGTCAGTACGAGATGCGTGACCAGAATGTCACGGTGCCGGGGATGGCCACGGTGATCGAGAAGCTGCTCAGCGGCGAGCAGCGCGGGGTCGATACCAAGATCAACCGCAGCAACCGCGACAGCAGCGTGGCGATGCCGGATTTTCCCCTCGAGGCCTTCAGTACCAGCTCTAGCGGCCCCGACTCCCCCGGCCAGATCGCCCGTGATCTGGGTGCGGGCAACATCCGTATCGTCGCCTATCCCGATACCAACAGCCTGTTGGTCAAGGGCTTGCCCGAGCAGGTGCGGTTCATCGAAAACCTCGTGGCGGCGCTGGATGAGGCCAAGCGCCACGTCGAGCTGTCGCTGTGGATCGTCGACATGCAAAAAGACGATCTCACCCAGTTGGGCGTCAATTGGCAGGGCTCGGTAAACGTCGGTAGTCAGTTTACTGCCTCGCTCAATCGCGGCTCGCTGAGCACTCTGGACGGTGTGTCGTTCATGGCCGCCATCTCGGCGCTGGAGTCGCTCGACCGGGCGCGCATCGTGTCGCGGCCGATCGTCCTGACCCAGGAAAACGTCCCCGCCATCTTCGATAACAACCGGACCTTCTACGCCCAGCTGATCGGCGAGCGCACCGTCGAACTGCAGCACGTGACTTACGGCACCCTGGTCAGTGTCCTGCCGCGTATCAGCGCCAACCAGGACATTGAAATGGTCCTCAACATCGAAGACGGCAGCGAAATCGAAAACCCGCGCCAGCGCGAGACCGAGGAGGAGGCAGCCATGTTGCCGACCGTCGGGCGTACCCGCATCAACACTGTCGCCCGCGTCCCTGCAGGCAAAAGCCTGCTGGTCGGCGGCTTTACCCGTGACGAGTCGAGTAACCAGCTCAAGCGTATTCCGGTGCTGGGCAGCATCCCCTATCTGGGACGTCTGTTCAGTTATCGCCAGACCCGCGAGGCCAACACGGTGCGGGTCTTTCTCATCGAGCCCAAGCAGATCGACGGCCCGATGCAGCATTCGCCCGATCAACTGGTCGCCGACTTCATCGAGGATCGCCAGTTGAGCGAAGCCGAGAAGTCTATCTACCGTTCGCTGGGGCGCTGAGATGGCCATCGGCAGCATCGGCCCAAGGCCTGGCGGAATGCGTCCTCCGGAAGACAGCCTGACTGAAAAGCTCGAGCGTAACGCGCAGCCTGTGGATGACGATGCGACGCCCGCGGCGGCAGTGAGCAAGTTCGTGCAGAACAGCGATGAAATGGCCGCATCGCTGCGTTCGCAGTTTCGTCGTCGTGGCGATATGGGCGACAAGCTCGACAACCTGGGCGACAGTTTCGAGCGCGTGCTCGAAGAAGACGTCATTCCCAAGGCCATGCAAATCCTGGCCATCGCCAAGCAGGGCGGGCGCAGTATCGAATGGCTGCTGCAACAGGCGCGGCAACAGTTTCCCGATCCCAGTGACCTGGCGCTCGTCCTGAGCGAGCTGCTGCGCCGTCGCGAAATGCCGGTGGCTACCCGGCAGCGCCTGGAAGCCATGCTGCAGGCGGTACTGGAGCAGGCGCCACCCAAACGCCTGAAAGCCGGGATCAACTGCGCGCTCAAGGCCCGCCTGTTCGGCAAGAAGCTCGCCCTCAAAGCGTCGTTGATGCGCGAAACCTACCGCTCCTTTCTGGAAAGCGACGACGATCCGGTCGGCTGTTATGAAGACTGGATCGCGCTATATGGCGATTACCACCGCTCCAGTGTGCTGGATTTTATCGAGGCGGCACTGCTCACAGACATCGATGCCCAAGACCCCAGCTGCTCCCACGCCGAATTCGGCCTGTTGCTGATGCGTCTGGGCGAGCTCAAGCGCCTGCGCTCGGCCGATGCCTTGTTCGTGCTGCGCATGTGCAATGACTCGTTGGTCAGCCGGCACAACCCATCGGAGACGGACTGGCTGGTCTTCCTGCTCGGCTTGCTGCGTTACCCCGATGAACTGCGTCAGCTGCTGCAAAGCGCCCTCGGCGAAGCGCTGCTGCTCACTCCGCACCGCGAGCGTGGCGCTGTCCTGCACATGTTGCGGCTGGCGTGCCTGTCCTTGCCGCATGAACTGTTTCATGACGACACCGCCTTGCAGCGGGTGGGAGAGCAATTCACCGAATTGGCCACGATCGCCTTCGAGCATGAAGCGATCGATCGTCATCGCGCTTTCCACAATCGCGAAACCTTCTAGTTCCGGGCCTTCGAGACATCTATGTTCAACAAACTCCTTAACAGCGCCACCTCGCGCCCCGAGCTGATGATCCTGACGCTGATGATCCTGATCATCGCGATGCTGATCATTCCGCTGCCCACCCAACTGGTGGACTTTCTGATCGGCCTCAACATCGTGATCTCGATCCTGGTGTTCATGGGCTCGTTCTATATCAGCCGGGTGCTGGACTTTTCGTCATTCCCGGCACTGCTGCTGATTACCACACTGTTCCGCCTGGCGCTGTCGATCAGCACCAGTCGCCTGATTCTCACCCAGGCGGATGCTGGCGAGATCATCGCGTCCTTTGGCGAATTCGTGATCGGCGAAAGCCTGGTGGTCGGCTTCGTGGTGTTTTCCATCGTCACCATCGTGCAGTTCATCGTCATCACCAAGGGCTCGGAGCGGGTTGCCGAAGTGGCAGCGCGGTTTTCGCTCGACGGCATGCCCGGCAAGCAGATGAGTATCGACGGTGATCTCAAGGCGGGTGCCATCGACGGCAAGCAGGCCGCCGAGAAGCGCAGCCTGCTGGAGCGCGAAAGCCAGCTCTACGGTTCGTTCGACGGGGCGATGAAGTTCATCAAGGGCGATGCCATCGCCGGCATCATCATCATCTTCGTCAACTTCATCGGCGGCATGGCCATTGGCGTCGGCCAGTTGGGCATGGACATGTCCACCGCCATGTCGACCTTCACCCTGCTCACCATCGGTGATGGCCTGGTCGCGCAGATCCCGGCACTGCTGATCGCTATCGGTGCCGGTTTCATCGTCACCCGAGTCAACGGCGACGACGACAACCTGGGGCGCAACATGATGCGCCAGTTGCTCAGCAATCCCTTCGTGCTGGGCGTCACTGCATTGCTGGCCATTGCGGTCGGGGTGCTTCCGGGCTTTCCGCTATTCGTGTTCGTGCTGATCGCAGGGGCGCTTGGGGCGGTGCTGTTCTTCCGCCACAAGAGCAAGCGCGACGGCGAAAAGGCGGCGGCAGGTGTTAACAGTGCCGCCCTCGAGCAGGAGCCTGAAACCGATCTGGGGCTGATCCAGAATTACGACGACATGGCCACCGAAACCGTCGCGTTGATGCTGCTGGTGCGCCCGTCACGTCTGGAAAGCGTTCGGGAGGCACGGTTGGCCGAGCGCTTCCGCAGCCAGTTCTTCATCGATTACGGCATTCGCATCCCCGAACCCCATATCCGTGGCAGCGAGTCCTTGCCCGATGGGCAGGTCGCGGTACTGATCAACGAAGTCCGTGCCGACCAGTTCGACGTGCAGTTCGACCGCTTGCGCATCATCAACTACGCGCCTGAGCTGCAGTTCATGGACCTGGAGCTGACCCAGGGCGTCGACGCCAACAAGCAGCCCAGTCACTGGTGTCACGCCAAGGACAAGGAAACCCTCACGGCCATGAACTATCAGTTGCGGCCAGCCTATGACGAACTGTATCGCTGCCTGGTGATCCTGCTGGCACGCAACATCAACGAATTCTTCGGCGTCCAGGAAACCAAGACCCTTCTGGACGAGATGGAAGCCCGCTATCCCGATCTGGTCAAGGAAGTCTACCGGCATGCCACGGTGCAGAAGATTTCCGAAGTCCTGCAGCGTCTGGTGGCTGAGCGCATTTCGGTACGCAACATGAAACTGACCCTCGAATCGCTGGCGCAATGGGCTTCCAAGGAGAAGGACACCATCGGCCTGGTCGAGCATGTGCGCGGCGGTATGGCGCGTTACATCAGCAGCAAGTTTGCCAGTGGCAATGACCTCAAGGTCCTGCTGCTGTCCCCGGAGGTCGAGGACAGCATTCGCAAAGGTATCCGCCAGACGTCCGGCGGCAGCTTCCTCAACCTTGAGCCGGAAGTCGCCGATGAGCTGCTCGATCGCCTGGCCATCAGCCTCGATACCCTGAATGTCCCGCACAAGGACATGGTGATCCTGGCCTCTGTGGACATCCGCCGCTACATGAAGAAATTCATCGAAAGCCGCTTTCGCGAACTCGATGTCATCTCGTTCGGCGAAGTTTCCGACACCATCAACGTAAACGTACTCAAGACTCTGTAAAGGACAATCCCATGCATCCCACTCATCTCGCCCAGCTGGTCCGTGACGCCCTTGCGCACAGTGGTTGCAGCGAACAGCAGATCGGCAGCTTCGATGGCCACAGCACCATCGAGCTGGAATTCACCAATCTGCCGAGTCTCAACATCGCCGCGCTGGACTCCGGCGTCTGGTTCTGGAGCCCGATCACCGAGCTGACCGCTGCTTCCCGTGGCCACTATGCAGATGCGTTGCTGACCTTCCTGATGAAGGGCTTCGGCGGCGCGCGCACCGAGCAATTGCAGCTCAATGACATCGACGGCACGCTTGAGGTACGGGTGTTGTTGAGCGATGAGGCGACCTCCAGCGCTGAACATCTCGCCGCCACCATCGAGGCCTACATCGAGCGCCTTGACGCTTTGCGCGATCTGCTGCGGTGATCGCCCGCCAGCTGTTCGGTCAGCGTGCCGCGCGCCCCCTGAGACTGGACGGCCCCTTGCTGGAAGCCGCCCTCTCGGGCGTCGTCATCGGTGAGGTATGCGAGGTACGTCGCCATTGGCGCGAGCCCGAGATCTGCGCCAATGCGCAGGTCATCGGCTTTCGCGCCGACCGGGTATTGCTCAGCCTGCTCGGCGACGCCCAGGGATTGTCGCGCGATTCGCTGATCGTGCCGACCGGTGCATCGCTGAGCCTGTATTGCAGCGACGCCATGCTCGGCTGCGTGATCGATCCGCGCGGCAAGGTGGTCGAACGACTGGCACCGGCCATCGAGTCCGGCGGCCGCGACTGTCTGGTCGATGCGCCACCGCCCGGCTATCGCCAGCGCCGGCCGGTCATTGAACCGCTGGGCACTGGTGTGCGCGTGATCGACAGCCTGCTGACCTGCGGTATCGGCCAGCGTGTCGGCATTTTCGCCGCCGCGGGTTCGGGCAAGACGTCGCTGATGAACATGCTGATCGAGCATACCGACGCCGACGTGTTTGTGGTCGGCCTGATCGGCGAGCGGGGCAGGGAAGTGACCGAGTTCATCGAGCACATGCGCCATTCCCCTCGGCGAGCGCAATGCGTGGTGGTCTATGCAACCGCAGACTTCTCCTCGGTTGACCGCTGCAACGCCGCGCTGCAAGCAACCGCCATTGCCGAGTACTTCCGCGATCAGGGCGCGCGCGTAGTGTTGCTGCTCGACTCCATGACGCGCTATGCCCGCGCCCGGCGCGACCTGGCCCTGGCCGCCGGTGAAGCGCCGGCGCGTCGAGGTTATCCGGCCTCGGTCTTCGATGCGCTGCCGCGCCTGCTCGAGCGCCCCGGCGCGACCGAATCGGGCAGCATCACGGCGTTCTACACGGTGCTGCTGGAGAGTGATGACGACCCGGATCCGATCGCCGAAGAGATTCGCTCCATCCTCGATGGCCATATCTACCTGGATCGCAAGCTGGCGGCCAAGGGGCATTTCCCGGCGGTCAGCGTGCTGCGCAGTGCCAGTCGGGTCGCCCGTCAGGTCACCGACGAGCCGACGCGAGATCTCGCCAGCCTGGCCCGCGACACTCTGGCCCGCCTGGACGATCTGCAGATGTTCGTCGACCTGGGCGAATATCGCCCAGGCGAAAACCATGAAAACGACCGCGCCATGGACTGTCGCGACGACCTCGACGAGTGGCTGCGCCAACCCTTGGATGAGGGCTGTGCCATGGACCTGGGGCTGGAGCAACTGCGTGCAATCCTTGACTGATATCCGGCGCCTGATCGCGCTGGGCGATGCCCGTCTGCAGAGTTGCGAACGGGCGCTCGGCAACACGCGCCGCCGTCTGCAGCCCGTGGAGAGCGAACTGCAGGGCATCGAACTGCAGATCGATGGCCTGCGCTCTTTGCTGGCGGGGTCGCAACTCAACGGTGTGGCCGTCAGCCACCAGGGCTTGCTCAGCGGTTTGCGCCAGCAGGCGGTGATCCGTCGGCAACTGCAAAAGATGCTGCTGGAACGAGTCCGTGTCGAGCGCACACGCGAGCAGATCGAGCAGCAATTGCTGCAGGATCGCGCGCGCCAACTGGCCCTCCAGCGCAAGAAAGACAAATACACCCACCTGCATGACCGTTGTCGTGCCGTACGGCGCAACGAGCGCCACCTGCTCGATGAGCGTGAAACCGAAGATCATTTGACGAGTAAACGATGAGTACTGCCATTCCTTCCGCGATTCCTGCCTCTGTACCTGACAGCGCGTTCGTCGATGAGCCGAGTTTGATGCCGGATGCAGAAATGAACCTGCCCCGGCCTGATGCCGAAGAGGCATGGTCCGAGCGTGATCTGCCCGAATCCATCCAGCAGATGATGGCTCAGCTCAACCCTGTCGAGCCGCCTCTAACGCTTGCGCTGCCCAACGGCTTGCAACCGCATCTGCTGACGTTGCCAGGGGCGCGCAGGGACAGGGGCTTGCCGGTGGCACTGCCTGAAGCTGTCGTGAAAACACAGCAGAGTGATCTGCGCTCGGCCGAGATGGCGCAGGTGCGGCCTGCCGCGCTCGTGCCGCAGGTGTCGGCACGCAGCCACACGCCGACGCCGACGCCGACGGCAATGCCAATGCCGGCGCCAATACCCGCGCAGCCCACCGTCAGCCCCACACCGGCACGCATCCAGCCCGCTTCTGGCGCAGTGGTACCCGCTGTCGCAGTCGCACCGTTCAAGGCTGAGGGCCACACCCCATTGTCGCTGACGAAGGCACGCCCGGCATCAGCCGAGGACGCCACCTCGAAGCCCGTAACCCTCATCCCTGAGCCGCCTAAGCCGCAGACATCGGTAATCGATGCCCCAGCCGCCGCGAACCTGCCCACGCTTGATGCAGGTAATGCCAACCACAGGATCAAGGCCCAGCCTGGCGAAACCCTCGACACCATCGCCGAGCGCGTCCCGGTGTTGACCGCAGGTTCAGAGAAAACCGCGCCATCACTTTCGAAGGCTGCGGTAGTCGCCGAACCGCCCAAGGCGCAGACCCAGCAGCCGACCGCCCAGCTCTCAGCGCTGCCGCTTCCCGCAACGCCCGGTGCCAAGGCGGCCTACCTGCAGGTGCCCTTCGACAACGGGGCTATCGCCGGTCAGGTCACTATCAGCAAAGCGTCCGCGGAGCTCTCCGCCATCGCGCCGCTGTCCTTGCAAATGACCACCAGCAATGCCGAGCTCGACAGCCACTTGCGTGCGCAACTGACGCAAGCCGACATGCCTTGGCAAATGCGCGACGAGCAGGGCAACCAGCAGCAGCCCCGTCACGCACAGGACGAGTTGGAGCCCGATGACGAGCAGCCGGCGTTTCTGCGCCCTGACCGCGGGCAAGGGCCGCTGGCGTGAGGCGTTTGTCGCTACGCACCCTGGACCGCGAAACCCACGCCCACCAGCGACGGGTGCGGCAGTGGGCCGAGCAAGGCCATCCGGTCGAGCTTGCCTGTCCACCGCTACAGGGCACGTACCTGAGCTTTACCGCTCAGGGGCCGCAAGGTACCTGGCGCGGGTTGATCGATGGCGCCGAGTGGCTGCGCCATCGTTTGCCGCAGTTGTTGGCATTGCTGCCCGAACGTCAACACGATGAGGCCGCTTTGGCCCTGTTCACCGCCATGGACCGGCCGCTGCAGCTGGCGATGCCCGAGCTGGACTACGAGGCGCTACTCGATCCGCTGTCCATTTCCGGCAATCAGCTCGGCCCCCAGGCGCTGGTCACCCTGCGCACCCCCCACGGCGCGCTCTGGGTCCGGGCCTTCAGCGCCTGCCCGTCGCGCCCACCCGTGCAGCCCGCGACATGGGTGCAGCACCTGCCTTTGCCGATGCGCGCGAGCCTGGGCAGCAGTCGCCTGGGTGCCGAGGCGCTGGCGCGGGCAACCGTCGGCGATGTGGTGGTTCTCGAGCAGCGTACTCAGCGGCTCTGGATCGCCGATCGCAACGTCGGTCACTTCACTTTCACACAAGAGGGTCTGATCATGGATCAGCACACTGAACAGCCTGTCGATACACCGGCGAACGACCTGCACGAGGCGATTGCCACCTGCGTCGAGTTCGTCCTCCATGAACGCTCCATGACCCTCGCCGAGCTGAGCGCACTGGAGGCAGGACAGCTGCTCGCGCTGCCGGCGGACGCCGTGACCCAGGTACGACTGCTGGTCAACCATGTACCAGTGGCGGTCGGTGAGCTGGTGCAGCTCGACGATTGCTTGGGGCTGGAGTTGCACACGCTGCTTCGAGGCTCGCCGGATGAATGATGTTTCCATGATCGGCTTGTTGGCATTTGCCTCGCTGATGCCATTTCTGGTTGCGGCAGGCACCTGCTACATCAAGTTTTCGATCGTCTTCATCATCGTGCGCAACGCCCTCGGCTTGCAGCAGGTGCCTTCGAACATGACGCTCAACGCGGTAGCGTTGATGCTTGCGGCGTTCGTCATGGGCCCCGTCTTCACCCAAGGCTACGCCTACTACAAGGACAACGCGGTGCGCTTCGACAGCGTTGAAGCCGTGGCCACCTTTGCCGATGAAGGCCTGGGCAGTTATCGCGATTACCTCGTCAAGTACACCGACCCGGAACTGGCGCTGTTCTTCGAGCGCGCGCAACACGCCCAGGCGCGCAACGACGACGCGCCTGAGGCGCCTCAAGCCGAAGAGGAAGAGCGTCAACCCTCGCTCTTCGCGCTGCTGCCGGCCTATGCGCTGAGCGAGATAAAAAGCGCGTTCAAGATCGGCTTCTACCTGTACCTGCCATTCGTGGTGGTTGATCTGGTGATCTCCAGCATATTGCTGGCGCTGGGCATGATGATGATGAGCCCGGTGATCATTTCGGTACCCATCAAGTTGGTGCTGTTCGTTGCGCTCGATGGCTGGTCGCTGCTGTCCACCGGGTTGGTGCAGCAATACCTGAGCCTGGGAACATGAGGGGGCATCCATGAACGAACTGGTGTTCGCCGGCAACAAGACCCTCTACCTGATCCTCGTCATGGTGGCCTGGCCCATCATCGCCGCCACCGTGGTCGGCCTGGTGATCGGCCTGCTGCAGACCGTGACCCAGCTCCAGGAGCAGACCCTGCCGTTCGGCTTCAAGTTACTGGCCGTCGGCCTGGTGCTGTTCATGCTGTCCGGCTGGTACGGGCGCACGCTCATGGACTTCAGTCACGAAGTCATGCGCATGGCGCTGAACTGAGCCTATGGACGTTCGTCTGTTCTTCGATTTGCACAGCTGGTTGGCGGGAGCCGCGCTGTGTTTCGCGCGTCTGTCGCCAGTGTTCTTCATGCTGCCGTTTCTCAACGGCGGGGTCCTGACCGGCCCACCCCGCATCGCGGTGGTGGTGCTGGTGGGCATGGCCATGTGGCCTTATGCATCCCAGACACTGCCTGCGCTCGACAGCCTCGCGTTCCTGCTGCTGATCATGCGCGAAGTCATGATCGGCGTGGCGCTCGCCTGCCTGCTGTGCTGGCCTTTCTGGGTGATGCACGGTATCGGCAACCTGATCGACAACCAGCGTGGCGCGATGCTCAGCAACACCGTCGACCCTTCGAGCGGTAACGACACCTCGGAACTGGCCAACTTCCTGCAGTTGTTCGGTGCGGTCATTTATCTGCAGGTCGGCGGCATGACCCTGATGCTGGACGCCATCGCCCACAGTTATCGGCTCTGCGCCCCGGACCAGGTCTGCAAGCTGTCGGTGACGCCGGTGTTGCAATTGCTCGATGCCACGGTGATCAAGGCCATCGTGGTGAGTTCGCCGGTAGTCGCAATGTTGTTGCTCAGCGAGGCGCTGCTGGGTCTGCTGGCCCGCTTCACCCCGCAAATGAACGCGTTTTCGATGTCGTTGGCGATCAAGGGGCCTATCGCCTTGCTCGTGCTTTTGCTGTACGCGGGCTCGCATTTGCCCGATCAGATCCAGCGCATGGCCGGCAAGGTCGGCGAGCTTGGTGCCTGGGTCGTGCCGCAGGAGTCGCGCTGATGTCCGCTGCCAGCAAAACCGAAAAACCCACGCCCAAAAAACGCCGCGACGCCGCCAAAAAGGGCCAGACCTTCAAGGCCAAGGACATGGCCACCACTTGCCTGATGGCGGTCGCCTATCTGTATCTGGCCAGTGATGGCGCCTTGCTGCGCGTCATGGAAATCGTGCGCCGGGTCATCGGAAACGGCTTCAACACCGACCTGGGAGACTATGTCGTGCAATTGGCCTGGCTGTTGCTGAGCATCGTCGCGCCTCTGGTGCTGATCTGCTTTCTGGCGGCGGCCATTCCCACCTTGCTGCAGACCGGCCTGGCGCTGGCCATGGAGGCTCTGAAGCTGAATTTCGGCGCCCTCAACCCCATCAATGGGTTCAAGAAGATCTTCAGCCTGCGCACCGTCAAGGACACCATCAAGGCGGCGTTGTACCTGGGCTGCTTCGTGGTTGCCTTCTGGATCGTCTGGGACAGTCAGAAAGCCCTGCTGTTCGGGCAGTTGCACGCACCGGTCAAGGACCTTTTCCGCATCTGGGGCCACCTGTTGCAAGTGCTGGTGCTGGTGTTCCTGTGCTGCATCATGCTGGTGGTGGTCGCGGATGCGCTGTGCGAGTACTGGCTGTACATCAAAGACCTGAAAATGGACAAAGACGCCGTCAAGCGCGAGCACAAGGAGCAGGAGGGCAGCCCGGAAGTGAAATCCCGCCGCCGCGACCTGCACCGCGAGCTGCTGTCCGAGCAGATCAAGTCCGACATCCGTGGCTCGCGCGTCATCGTCGCCAACCCGACACACATCGCCGTGGGCATCTACTTCCGCCCGGAGGTCACGGTCATGCCGTTCATCTCGCTGATGGAAACCAACCAACGCGCCTTGGCCGTGCGCAAGTACGCGGCCTCGGTCGGCGTGCCGGTGGTGACCGATATCGCCCTGGCGCGGCTCATCTACAAAACCCACCAGCGCTACAGCTTCGTGAAGCTGAGCGAGCTCGAGCAGGTTCTGCGCCTGCTGGTCTGGCTCGAAGAAGTCGAACGCGCTGGCGACTGACCGCGGCGTTGCACATTGCGCTCATCAGGCCGCTGATAAGCGCTTTGTGACGGTTGCGCTCAGGGCGCCCTGATTAAATCCACTTCGTCAGCCCGGCTGACTCCACCTCACAGGAACCACGCATGAACACGCCCACCGTCGATGAACTGGCAACCCTTACCGAGGATTTCTCTCTGGCGATGTTGCGCGGTCATTCGGTTGCCGAGGTAAACGGGGTGTCCACCGAAGACATGGACACGCTGTACGCCTTCGCGCATCGGTTTTACCAGGAAGGCCGCCTGCAGGAAGCAGAACGCTTCTTCCATTTTCTGTGCATCTACGACATGTACAACTGCGATTACTGGTGCGGTTATGCAGCGGTCAAGCAGCTGCAGGGCCAACACCAGCGGGCGATCGAGGTGTACACGGTGGCGTTCCACCAGGGTAAGGATGACTACCGGCCCATGTTTCATATCGGCCAGTGTCAGTTGGCCCTGGGCAAGCCGGGCAAAGCCAAATTGTGCTTCGAGTATGCCGCCGAGTCGCTCAAGCAGGAGGACTTGCGCGCTCAGGCGCTGGCCTACCTCAAGGCACTGGCGCACGTAGAAGCCGATCACTCTCAGGATGCAAATGATGACAACGATTAACTCCACGATCGGTACGCTCTTCAAATCCCCAGGGACAGAGAGCGACAAGCAGCCGTCTGCAACGGCGCGCGATACACGCAACGCAGGGTACGCCGAAGCGGTCAGCAAGCTGACTCAGCCAATGACCCCAGAAAGCCTCAAGGCGATGACCAGCAAGGTCCTTGCCCAGATGACAGAGACACCCTTCGCAGGCGCTCAGAAGTCAGCTTCGCCGACTGGCGCACCGACCTTGGCCGCGCCAGTGACGCAGCTCCCCGACGACCCGAAAAAGGCCGAGGATACCTTCACGCTGCTGATGGCCAAGCTCATCATGCTGCTGGGCAACGCCGATGTCGAATCGATGAAAAGCCGCCTGGAAATGCTCAAGAGCATGGCCAATGCCGCTGCCCAGGGCCATGCGCTGCGCTCGGAGCAATACGCCAGCGCCATGGCCGAGCTCGAGGCCGCCCTGGCGTCGGCGAGCACCACCGAGGCGCAGTTGCAAGCTGCCCGCGATCGGGTGAACAACGCGCAGCAGCACCTCGACAGCGCTGAAGCGGCCCTTGCCGGCCTGGATCCGGAATCCCCCGAGTACCAGACGGCGCTGCAGGTCCGCGACCAGGCCCGTGCGGCCTTGCAACAGGCGCAGCAACAGCTGATTCCGGCGATGCAAGCCCATGAAGCCAATGTACGCGCCAGCGAAGTGGCGATGGAGAAAGTCCAGCGCCTGGGCCAGCAGCTCGAAGCGGGCATCAAGGGGCCGCTGCCACCTCAGGTGGAAGAAAACATGAAGCGCGAGCTCGATGCTGCCTCCAAGTTGAGCAAGTTGATGATGGAATTCGCCGCCTTGATGGGCAAATCCCAGGAGAACAAACTGCTCAACGAGCAGGAGATGTTCAAGGAAATGCAGGCCGCTCGCCAGGCCTTCATGGAGAAGAAGTCCGATGAGTACCTGGCTGCAGTAAAAAAAGCTGAGCAGGCGAAAAAGGTCGCTGGGTGCATCGGCAAGATCTTCGCGGCCGTGGTCGTGGTGGTTGCGGCGGTCGCCACGGGGATGTCAGGGGGACTGTTGGCCGGGCTGGCGGTGGCGGCCGTCGGCGCCAGCTTGCTGGCGCTCGAAGCCAACGGGGTGAACGTGCTGGGGCCGATCATGGACCCGATCATGAAAGGCCTGATGGCGGTGCTCGAGCCCATCGGCAAATTGCTCGGGGACGCCTGGCAGTACACCCCCATCGGTGCGCTGGTCCTCAAGCTGGTACCGCCGGAATACGAGGAGATGGCCAAGATGATCGTCGGCATGGTCACCGCCATGGCGCTGCTGGTGGCCGGAGCCATCGTACTGGGCGGCGCGGTGGGCCCGCTGCTCAGCAAGATCATGGCCAAGGTGGGTGAGATCGTCAGCAAGGTCGTCGACAAGCTGATGGACAAGATGATCTCGCCAATGCTTGAGAAATTGAACGGCAAATTCCTCGACACCGCCGTGGGCCAGCAGCTCAAGGCGATTATCGACCAGGTGTTCAAAAAGCTCGCTGACTTCAACAACCCGTTCAAGGACGCCTTCGCCGGTCCCAATGGCCAGATGTGGTTGTCGCGCCTGCAAACCGCCGGCGTCGCTGTCGAGTTTACCGGTACCGCCGCCAGCAGCAGCGCCAACATCGCCAGCGGTGCGTTCCGCTACCAGGCTGCCCAGGCCATGTCCGAAGTGCAGATGATTCAATTCATCAGCGAGCAGCTCAAGGAGGCCCTGACCCAGACCGTCAAGGCCTACGCCGAGCAGATGCAGACCACGACGGAGTTCATCAATCGCGTGCTGCAAACCCAACAAATCTCCGAAGCCGCTGCGAACTTCGTTTCCAAGCAGCGTATTTGATAAGTACAAGGATCAATGATTATGGCTACGCTTATTTCCTCTCCCGTTTACGTTCCACAGCCCCGTGACCTCGGGCTCGATTCGATCTCGAAACCAGTTCCTCAAGACCAGATACCGCGTGACGAGAAGAGCCGAATCTCGCCGAACGTCATACCCACCGAAAATCAGGTGATCCCTGGCGACGAGTCAGCCGGTGAAGCGGGCAGTGATGGCTTTCTTGCCCTGATGATGCTGCGCATCATGGGGGGGCAATCCGCTGCCGATCTGGCACCGCAATTGCTCGACCCGAAGAATCTCACCGAGCAAGAGCAAATGGACCTGGGCCGCCTCTATGCGGTGCTGGTGCCTGCTCCCGAGGTCGACACGGCGCGTAACGACAAACTGTTCGACCAGGAGCAGCCGGTCAACCGTATCAAGTTCGACCCCACCGCAATGAGCAATGTCGCGGCGCTGCTTTCCGCTATCGCCGTGCTGGTGCTCGCCCGCGCCGTCACTGCCGAAATGCAGGGCAAATTTGCAATCCTGGCCTATTCCGCCGCCCTGGCCCAAGGCAAGGCAACGGTCCAGCAAGGCTATGCGGAAATGATGGCAACCATCGGCTCTGCGATCGTCGGAGTCGGTCTGGCGGCCGGCGGTGCCACACTCGCCTTCAAGGGGCATAACGCGCGCCACGCCGATATCAAGGGCAACCTGGTCGAAGCTGATGGGCTTAAGCTGAAGGTGGAGCGCGATCAGGCCATCGTCGATCGCCGCGCGCCCAAGCGGGCTGCCGGCGATGGCGTCAACCCGAACGCGGGCGCCAAGACGAACACGCCCGATGCCGACCTGCCAGTAGCGGATTCTTCAGTTTCCGGCAGCCGCCAGCCCCGTAACGGGCAGGCTGAGATCGACAAGACGCAGGCAGATGTCAATTCCCAGCAGGTAAAGGTCAAGCAGGCGGAAACCAAGCTTGCCGAAACCAAGCAGAAGCTGGAGGAGTACCAGCTCGACCTGGACAAATCCCAAGCCAAGGTACGGGACGCGGAGCAGGCTCATAAGCAAAATCCCACAGAAGCATCCCAAGCTGCACAGGCCGGAGCGCTTGCCGAATTCAAAGATGTCACCGCGCAGCACAAGCAGGCGACTGCCGATGTGGCGGCTACGCAGAAAGACCTGAAGGATGCGGAGTTTCAACATCATCAGGCCAAGGTCGAAGCGGCGAAAGTCGACGTCCAATATCGCACCGAGGACGTATCTGCGGCCAAGGCCAAGGTGGATAGCGCGACCAGAGAACTGGATGGCCTCCAAAAAGATATCGATAAAAATGACAAGACAATTGCGCGACTCGAAAACCGAGGCGCCAGCCCCGACGCGCAAGGAACGTTAAGCGACGCGAAGGCCAAGCGGGAGCAACTCAACCAGCGCCGTAGCGCAGCAGAAACGGAGCTCCAAACAGCCAAGGCGGAGCTTGGTCAGGCCAAACAGGATCTGATCTACGCTACCAAAACGCTGACAGCGGCGCAGTCCGCGCTGCAGGGGCACATAGCCGCTGCGAGCCGGGAATTGGCAGGTGCCGATCCTTATGCCGAAGGCTCCCCTGACCTCACCCGTGAGGAACGGGCAGTCCTGATGGAAGACATCCGTCACAACCTCGCGCGCATCAACGAATTGCAGATTCAAAGCAAGCTCAATATGGCGCCGATCGACAAGTTGCTGACCTCCAGTCAAATGCTCATGGCTGTTTCCAATCTGATGAGCGCCATGATGCTGGGCATGATGCGCAGCAAGTCTTTCCTCGAGCAGAGCAACGCCATCGAGCGCGGCGCTGAAGCGGGCATCCAAGGCGGCATGACCCGTGCCGAGGAGCAAAGCGTTGGTGAAATGACTGCCATGATCAATGAGATCCAACGCGTTCTCGAAAAAATTATGCAAGCGGACAACAGCGTGATCGAACAGATCGCCAACGCACGTGCCTGAGGCCAATACCCATGCTTAATTCAATTCTGTCTACGCCTTCTTTCAGCCAGGCCCCCGCCACTGCGCGGGATGGCTTGGGTATCGAACCCACGGTTACCGAGCAGGTGCCCGAGCACGCCCATCAATCAGGCACTGGCAGAGGTGGCGCACGTCTGCAAACGTCGGTCATGCGCCTCACTGCTGCGCTGGACCGTGAACTGGCCAAGCCGGTCGAGATCGACACGACGGCTGCCGCTTCTGTGTCCGTTGCCGAGTATGGCGACGACATGAAAAAGCGTCTCGAAAAAAACCGCGACGTTACCGCCAACCTGCAGAAGCAGTCGGACCGTTTGAAAAACGATATCGATCCGCTGCGTGCTCAAATCATGCAGCAGCTGCAGCGCTTCCATGACTTTGAATACAGCCTCGATCAGCCCCGAATCCGTTCTAACGGCGACGAGGTGAATCCGACGGGCACCGGCGACTTCTTCGACAAACTGAAGGAATTGATCGGGCTGATTGGATCGGATTACCTGGATGTCTACGAGCGCTTGATCGAGCAGTACTCGGCGATGTTCAAGGAATTCAATGAAAAGATCATGGCGAAGATGAGTCAGTGGGTTGAAGGAGTCAATGACGGCAAGGAAGTAATACTGAATTGGGGCGCTATGAGAGATGCGCTAGACGAGATTATATCTAAGTACTCCGGAGCAGATGGTGTTCTGTATCCAGTGCCAGGTGCGTCAAGCCCGGGCACGACAAAAGAAGACGCTCAAAAATGGGCTGAAGCGATGGGGTTGCCACCTAGTTCCGTCCAATATTCAGGGGCGCAGGGCGGGTGGGTTGTTAAAATGGATTTGGGCCCCCTGCTGGCCATTAAAAAATCGTTTGAAGGATTTAACAGTAGTCCGACAGTTCGCTTGGACTCCGCAAAATTCCAAGCCTGGCAAACCGGCTTCAACACCCAGGAGGCCGCCATGAAAAGCTATCTGCAAATCGCCACCAGCAAGTATTCGAATGCCCAGGCTTATAACGATAATTTCATCAAGATCTTGTCGTCGCAGTTGAGCCAGTTTGCGGAAATGCTCAAAGGTTATTTGAACTGAGGTTTTTGTTATGCAAATTTCGAGTGTTATAGGCGCAATGCCGGGTTCCGGCGTGGGCGGTAGATCTGGCCAGGGTTTCCGGGTTGCGGAGCAGTTGCTGGTGGTCAATAACAGAAACCACGCAGTAAAGACCGCGATCAAAGATAATCAGCAATATAATGCTCCTGTCACGGCTTCGGATGTAACCTGCCAGGTGCTGGGCAACGGTGGAGCGGAGATATTCAATACTGAAACTCTACAAGCGCTTTTGCATCTGCAAGGGGGGGATAATTCCAAGCTATCTTTGGGGGCAAAAGAACTCCTTAATAAGGCATTCCAGCTAGGGCTCATCTCTGGTTGTAATACGGACCAAGGTGAGCCTGTATGTTCGGAAATCGATTATGCAAAACAGTGCAAAGCTCTGAGCAATATCGCCGACAAATTCGTCGGTAATACAGATGGCCGCGGTATTGTCGGGTTGGATTTGGGGAGCACTAGGTCGCGCCAGAAATTGAACCAGGTTGAGGGCTTCATCAATGGTGCATTGAGCCGCTGCAATAGCGAAAGGCTCAATGCACGTCTGGTTGAACGGGTTTCCGTACCGGTGGCCCTTGCAAACCTGGCTCGGTACAACAACTTGAACGCCGTGGGCGGGGTAGCGCCCAATCTGAGTGAGTTGGAAAAACTGATCATCGCCACTGAGGGCAAAGGCCGCGCGCCAGCCATGGACACTTTGGCGGCGCAAATCAATAGCTCCGCGAAGCTCGATTCAAAATCTTTGGAGAGCCTCGTTCGCGTTACTATTGCCCAGGTTGATTTGATCAAGGACCAAGCTAAAGGGCCGGAGCCTGACCCGACAAAGAATTCCCCTGATGCGCAGAAATTTTTCGACGCGCCGCGTGGTGGTCCGTACGGACCTAATGGATTGCCTGCTAATAACAACCAAAATTACAATGGAGGAAGTAGCTTTACTGGAGGTAGTGTTACCGTGCATCCTGCGGCAGCGATTCCCAGTAGCGGCATGAGCGATAAAACTGCTTCTAAACTCCTGGCGACATTAAACAACATCTTCAACGAGTTTTCCCAGAACGCTGAAAGGGAGCGGAACCTAGTACGTTATCTGGTCGGTGTAACCAACACGGGAACCCCAAATGGGGGGAATTCGCTGGGAGCTAGTAACGGGATTCATTCCGGAGGCATCGACCGCACCTTTACCACCATTGGCACTCAAAAGAATAGCCAAGCGGATGCAGCTTCGGAAACAATTAATTTAGGGACTAACGCAGCGGCGTCCTCGACGGAAGCTGGGACTAACGCAGCGGCGTCCTCGACGGAAGCTGGGACTAACGCAGCGGCGTCCTCGACGGAAGCTGGGACTAACGC